>CAYQEB010000119.1:0-6032 GCA_964416395.1 uncultured Caldilineaceae bacterium
CCTGTCCTGGCTGATGGGAAGACCCGGTTCGAGCATGTGCAGGGTCTCCGCCCTGGCCGCCTGGTGGAGGTGAAGTTCTACATCGACAGCCAGGGGCTCTACCGGGCCGTGAAGATCGAGGGCAAGACCTCGAGCCGGTAGTGGGTGTTCGGCTGCCAGGGGACGGCCCTGGCCAGCCAGAGCAGAGGTGAACAGAATCGAGCATCACACATTCATGGAGGTATGACGATGGCAAGCAGACAGCACGTGACGCGACGGATGACCCATTTGGTCCTGATGGCCCTGTTCCTTGGGGCCCTGCTCCCCCTGGTTTCCGGCTGGATGAGCGCCCAGGCTGCGCCCATGGCCTCCGGCGGGGACGACTGGCCCGAGTGGCGAGGCGTGGTGGAGTCCATGCCCAGCGGTGGCCTCACTGGAAGCTGGGTGGTGGCGGGGCGGACCTTCCAGGCCGACAGCGGCACCCAGTTCAAGCAGGACCATGGCCTGTTCCAGGTGGGCGCCTGTGTGGAGGTCAAATACCAGACCACCAGCGGCTCCTACCGGGCGGTCAAGATGGAGACCAAGGAGAGCTACGAGTGCGGCAACTCCGGCGGGGGCGGTGGCAGCCACGAGAACAAGGTCTACGCCACCATCGACAGCATGCCCAGCGGTGGCCTCACCGGGGAGTGGGTCATCGGCGGCGTCACCTACATGGCCGACGCCAGCACCTACTTCGAGCAGGAGCATGGCGGCTTTGCCGTGGGCCGCTGCGTGGAGGTGGAGTTCGTCCCCGGGTCCCCCAACCAGGCGCTGAAGATCGGCACCGAGAGCGCCTACAAGTGCACTGGCAGCGGCGGCAGCGGCGGTGGAGAGAGCCATCCCCAGGGCGAGCTGTACGGCGTCATCGAGAGCATGCCCAGCAGCGGCCTCGTGGGCGCCTGGACCATCGGCGGCATGGAGTTCCAGACCGACAGCAGCACCCAGTTCGAGCAGGAGCACGGCTCCTTCGCCCCAGGCGTGTTGGTGGAGGTGAAGTTCTACACCGACAGCAACAACGTGAACCATGCCACCAAGATCGAGAGCAAGTACGCCACGGATGACAACGGCGACGACGATGATGGCAACGGATCTTACGAGGGGCACGAGGGCCACGCCTATGGCCTGGTGGAAGCCATGCCGGCCGGCGGGCGCACAGGGTCCTGGACCATCGGCGGCATCCAGTACCAGGCCGACAGCCGCACCCGCTTCGAGGAAGAGCACGGCATGTTGGCTGTGGGGGTCCGGGTCAAGGTGAAGTACTACCTGGACGCCAGCGGCAACCGGATCGCCCTCAAGATCGAGACCACCAACGAGACGGGCGGCTCCACGGACCCGAGCCACTACAAGCTCTACGGCTTTGTGGAGGCCATGCCGGCTGGCGGCTTCAACGGCCAGTGGACCGTCAACGGCGTGGCCTTCATGGCGGACCAGACCACCCTCTTCAAGGAGGAGCATGGGCTCCTGGCTGTGGGCGCCTACGTGGAGGTGGAGTACACCAAGGTCAACGGGGTCAACTGGATCGTGAAGATCGAGACCCACGTGCCCCCGGGCGCCGGTTCCAACAGCTTCTACGGCACGATTCAGGGCATGAATGGCCAGAACATGAGCGGCGCCAGCGCTGCGGCCAACAGCGGGGTCAACGCCACCTGGGTCATCGGCGGCCGTAGCTACATCGTCACCCCGGCTACGGACCTGAACGACGTCAACGGCGCGCTGGCTCCGGGCAGCACAGCCCTGGTGAACAGCTACACCGACGCCAACGGCAACGAGGTGGCCACCCAGGTGCGAGGGATCCTCCTGGACAAGCAGATCTTCCTGCCCTTGGCCGTGCGCTGAGCTGGGCAGACCTCACAAGACAGGCGACCTGCCTTTTCCGGCGGGCCGGGGATGGCGACATCCCTGGCCCGCTTTTCTTTTTTTCGGTCCCGGGCCTTGGGAGGGCGCTGCGCCTCATCTGGCAGCGCCTTTCTCTGGCGCCTCTCTCTGGGCCGAAATGGGCTTAACTTGGCCATAACAAACAGCTCAAAGAAGGTTAACCACGGGGCGGCCTATCCAGGGTAGACTTCGGGATGTCGTCGGCGAGGGCGGTCAACGAAGGAAATCAGGCCTTCCTCGCCCTTCTCTGGAAAGATACCCATCTGGAAAGATACCCAACCCGTGTCATTTCCTCAGTTCATGAAGGAGCCTGTACCATGAGTGTGAACCGTGTGCAAACGTTCGTCCGTTCCAACCTGACTACCCTGATCCTGGCTTCCCTGGCTGGCGGTTTCCTCCTGCTGTTGGCCGAGCTGCTGTTGGCCGGCCACACCGAGGGCGTCCAGCTGGTGGGGGTCACCGCTAGCATCCTGGGGATCCTGCTGGCCCTGGTGGGCTTGAAGGCCCGAGGGACGGCCCGGAATGTGCTGGCCGTTCTCTTCCTGGTCCTGGCCATCTCCGGTGTGGTGGGCGCGTTCGAGCACAATGAGGAGCGCTTCGAAGGGGAGGAGGCCAAGGCCCCGATCCTGTTGAACCAGAGCGCTGGCCGCACCGAGACGAACTTGAACATCGCCTACCGGATGGACAGCGACGACGGCAATGAGGGCAAGGAAGGTGAGGCCCGAGAGGGCAGCGAAGCCGGTGAAGCCGGTGAGGCGGGCGAAGAAGGCGAGGAAGAGGGCGAGAGCAACCCCCCGCCCCTGGCCCCCCTGAGCCTGAGCGGCCTCTCCCTCCTGGGGGCCCTGGCCCTCCTGGGCAAGGAGGACGAGACGGACTGAGCGCTCGGCTCCAATGACGGTGACAGTGCAAAACCAGCCCCGGGGCAGTGACCCGCCTGGGGCTGGTTTTTGTTTCCGGTGCAGGATCCCCGGAGCTCCCCTCCCGCCACCTCCCTGGGCCTGTGGTATAATGGGCCCATCCCCGCGACCATCCTTTCCCGCCCCAGTGACTCACCCTGGCTCACCCTGTGACGCAGCTCCTATGACCTGGACCGACCCAAAACCGACCCGACCCGGGCCTCAGATCGACGATCCCCTCTGGTACAAGGACGCCATCTTCTACGAGCTCTACATCCGTGCCTTCGCGGACGGCAACGGCGACGGCCACGGCGATTTCACCGGCCTGATCCAGCGGCTGGACTACCTCCAGGAGCTGGGCGTGGACTGCATCTGGCTCCTGCCCATGTACCCCTCCCCCCTCCGGGACGACGGCTACGACATCGCCGACTTCTACGCCATCCATCCGGACTACGGCGACTTGGACGACTTCCGACGCTTCCTGGACGCGGCCCACCAGCGGGGCCTGCGGGTCATCGTGGACCTGGTGCTCAACCACACCAGCGACCAGCACCCCTGGTTCCAGGAGAGCCGAAGCAGCCTGGACAACCCCAAGCGGGGCTGGTACGTCTGGAGCGACACGGACCAGAAATACCAGGAGGCGCGCATCATCTTCCTGGACGTGGAGGAGAGCAACTGGACTCTGGACCCCCTCACCAACCAGTACTACTGGCATCGCTTCTACAAGGAGCAGCCGGACCTGAACTACGACAACCCGGAAGTGCAGGCGGAGATGCTGCGGGTGATGGACTTCTGGCTGGAGATGGGGGTGGACGGCTTCCGGGCCGATGCGGTGCCCTACCTCTTCGAGCGGGAGGGAACGAACTGCGAGAACCTGCCCGAGACCCACGCCTATCTCAAGCGGGTGCGGGCTCACCTGGACCGGCGCCACCCGGGCCGCATCCTCCTGGCCGAGGCCAACCAGTGGCCCCAGGACGTGGTGGCCTACTTCGGGGACGGCGCGGACGAGTTCCACATGGGCTTCCACTTCCCGGTCATGCCCCGGCTCTACATGGCCCTGGGCCAGGAGGACCGCACCTCGGTGGTGGAGATCCTGCGGCGCACGCCGCCCATCCCGCCCACCTGCCAGTGGTGCACCTTCCTGCGCAACCACGACGAGCTGACCCTGGAGATGGTCACCGAGGAGGAGCGGCAGTGGATGTGGGATTTCTACGCGCCGGAGCCCCGCATGCGCCTGAACCTGGGCATCCGCCGCCGCCTGGCCCCCCTCCTGGGCAACGACCGGCGCAAGCTGGAGCTCATGAACAGCCTGCTCTTCACCCTGCCCGGCACGCCCATCCTCTACTACGGGGACGAGATCGGCATGGGGGACGACATCTGGCTGCCGGACCGTCACGGCGTGCGCACGCCCATGCAGTGGAGCGATGGCCCCAACGCCGGCTTCAGCGTCGCCCCAGCGGATCGCCTCTACGCGCCGGTCATCGACGACCCGGTCTTCGGCTATCGCCAGGTGAACGTGGCCCAGCAGCGCCGGGATCCCCGCAGCCTCCTCCACACCATCCGCCACATGATCCAGGTGCGCAAAGGGAGCCGGGCCTTCGGCCGAGGGAGCCTGCGTTTCCTGGAGCCGGCGGACCGGGCGATTCTGGCCTTCCTGCGGGAATGGGAGGGGGAGCGGATCCTGGCGGTCCACAACCTGGCCGGCCAGGAGAAGCAGGTGGAGCTGGCGCTCGGAGAGTTCGCCGGGGTGCGTCCTGTGGAGATGCTCAGTGGAGAGCCTTGGCCCCGGATCCGGGACGGGGGCTACCCCGTCACCCTGGGGCCTCACGGCTATGTCTGGCTGCGGCTAGCGTAGCTGGGGGTAGGCCGTGGCCAGGGCCAGGCCCAGGAAGAGGAGCATGGACAGGCTGAGCAGGGGCAGGAAGCCGGTGAAGAGAAAGACCGCCACACTCCCCACCAGCACGCCCAGGACGATCCCGGCCATGGCGAACCAGGGCAGGTAGCGTCCCCGGCGGCGGCCCACGGCCTGACGAATGATCTGGGCCAGGGCCGTCCCTGCGCCGGAGCCCAGGAAGAAGGCGATGAGCAGGCCGAAGAAGCCCAGGCGTCCGATGAAGAGGCCCACGATGGGAGCCCCCACCGCAGCCACCAGGAAACCCACCCCGAAGGCGATGGGGTTGTCCCAGGTGGTGGCGTTGAAGTAGACGTTCTGCTGGGCCCGGATGCACTCCTTGCAGCGGTAGCCCACGTCCGTGAGCACCGCGCACTTCATGCAGATGGGCTTGCCGCACTTGTTGCAGCGCAGCAGGGTCTCGGTGTTGGGGTGGTTGGCGCAGTAGAGGATGGGCGGCTCCAGGGCGGCCTCCCTTGGGGCCGCTTCGACGCCCGTTGCCTCCGCCCCTGCCGGCCCGCCACCGTCCTCTGGGGCATACAGGATCCAGTTGTCCGGGATCAGACTGTCCATTGCAGCTTGTCCATCAATGTCTGGTAGAAGTAGCCCCGGGGGCGCACCCGCACGAAGCGAGCGGTGTGGGGGCTGGCGATGACCACCACCTCGTCGGTGTCGTCGATCTCCACCATGAACTGGCCGTCGATGGTGACCATGGCCACGTGATCGCTGTAGGCCTGCAGCCGGATCTCCGAGCCCTCGGAGAGGACCACAGCTCGGTCCATGCTCAGGTGGGGGGCCACCGGAATGACCAGGATGTTGCGCAGCTCTGGGGGGAGGATGGGGCCGCCCACGGCCAGGGCGTAGCCGGTGCTGCCGGTGGCTGTGCTCACAATGATGCCATCGCAGGTGTAGGTGGTCAGGTAGCTTCCATCCAAAACTGCGCTCACCCGCACGATCCGGGCCAGGCTGCCCCGGCTCACCACCACGTCGTTCAGGGCGTCGTGCTCGCAGCGGATGGTGCGCTGCCTGCCGTCCGGGCCAGGACGTTCCACCCGGGCCCGCAGCATGGCCCGCTCCTCGATCCAGAACTGGCCCGCCAGCATCTGGGCCAAGGGGGTGCGCCAGTCCTGGGGCATGACCTCGGCCAGGAAGCCGAGCCGCCCCATCTTGATCCCCAGGATGGGCACGCCGAAGGCCGCCCCCAGCCGGGCCGCCCGCAGGATGGTGCCGTCCCCGCCCAGGGTGACCAGGAGATCCGTCTCCGGCAACTGTTCCAGGATGGTCTCCGCGTCCCAGGCGGAGCTGCGCCACAGGTCCGTCAGGCCGGCCTGGGCCAGGAACTGGTCGATCTC
>CAYQEB010000119.1:6132-7644 GCA_964416395.1 uncultured Caldilineaceae bacterium
CACCGTCTTCCCCCAGGCCAGCGGCGCTTTTCGGCTTTTCCGATGACATAGTTTCACGCTCGAGCAGAGTGGATGGCGGCTCTTTGTCCGGGCGAACGCCGGGCAAATTTTGTGGCTTTCCACATTGGTGGCATCATAGACCAGTCGCTAGCTTCCGTCAAACCAGGCCAGCCCGGGGGACGGTCTGCCCCTGGGGTCCGAGCACACCGAGACTCAGATCACCCACATTCGTCCCACCTGCACCTACAGGGAAGAAGACATCATGCGCATCCTTGTCATTTCCGATATCCATGCCAACCAGGCCGCGCTGGAGACGGTCCTCAACGAGGCTCGAGGGACGTATGACCGGGTGTGGAATCTGGGGGATACGGTGGGGTATGGGCCTCGGCCCAACGAGTGCGTGGAGATCGTCCGGGAGCAGGCCCACATCTCCGTGATCGGGAACCACGATTGGGCCGTGCTGGGGCGGCCGGGCATCAGCGTGGACGACTTCAACCCCATGGCCCGGCAGGCGGTGCTCTGGACCCGGGAGCAGCTGACCCCGGAGAACCGGGCCTACCTGGACAGCCTGCCCGACCAGCCAGTGGAGCCGCCCGAAGCCCCGGACTTCCTGGTGACCCACGCCAGCCCCCGAGAGCCGGTCTGGGAGTACGTCCTCACCCCGGGCGTGGCCCTGGAGAACTTCGCCGCCTTCACCCAGCTGGCCTGCCTGGTGGGCCACACCCACAAACCGGCCATCTTCCGCTGGCGCCTGGGCGTCACCATGACCCGGGATGGGGAGCGGCAGACCGCCACGGTGGACCAGCTGGCCCCAGAGGTGGGCAAGGAGTTCGCCCTGGAGCTCTCCCCTGCCCAGCGCATGATCCTGAACCCGGGGAGCGTGGGCCAGCCTCGGGATGGGGACCCCCGGGCCGCCTACGCCATCCTGGACCTGGAGCGGATGACCTGGCGCCAGGAGCGGGTGGCCTACCCCATCGAGCTGACCCAGAGCCAGATGCGCGCGGCCAATCTGCCTCGACGGCTCATCGACCGGCTCAGCTTCGGCTGGTGACGACTCCCCATCCCCGCCCTCCTCACTTGTCGGCCTCCAAGCGGTGGTACATCTCGAACCAGTCGGGCAGGTGCTCCATCTGCTCCTGGGTTTTGCGTTTTTCCTCTCGGCGCCGCCACTCCTCCATCCGTCGGTGGATCTCGTCCTTCACCCCGTTGGGATCCGGCACGTAGTCGAAGGTGAAGAGGCCGTCCGTGGCGGCGGTGCGCACCCGCACGTGGCCGAAGTTGAGCAGGATCTGCACCGGGCTCCGCCGGATCACCTCGATGTCCTGGATCTGCTCCAGGGGCGCTTCCTTCCGCTCCTCCGCAAAGAAGAGGGGCTTCTTCTCGATGTCGATGATGCGCCGGGAGGTCACCTCGTAGGTGTCGTTGCGCCAGTCCGCGTAGATCCAGGCCATCCAGGCCAGCAAGACCAGGCTGATCAGCGCTCCCAGCAGCTCCAACTGCACCAAAGCGTCG
>CAYQEB010000119.1:7744-12366 GCA_964416395.1 uncultured Caldilineaceae bacterium
CGCTGCTCCAGCGCGTTCTGGATGTCCTGGCGCTTCTCGGCCCGGTAGCGGGCCCGGCGCATCTCTCGTTGACGGCGAATGGTGTCCCGCAGCTCCTGGGGCTGGGCCACGTAGTCGAAGCGGATGGGAGCGCCCTTGCTGGCCGTGTAGACGGTCAGCACGCCGTAGCCCAGCAGGTTGCCCCACAGGTTCTCCACCACGTCGATGTTCTCGATCTGCTCCAGGAGGGCCGTGCGCAGGATCTCGCTGGCCAACACCACCTTCTCCTGCTGGATGATGCGCTGGTTGGTGACGATGAGGAAATCGTTCAGGTAGTCCACCACCCCCCAGATCAAGAAAGGCAGCAGGATCAGGCCGCTGATGGCCAGGGCCGGTGCGAGGAAGGAGCGATAGGCCAACGCAACCGCCAGCACCATCACCGCCAGCAGGATCCCAGGGATCAGAGCCACGGTGAGCTTCTGGAGCAGAGCCACCCAGTGGCGGCGGCGCATCTCGATGATGTACTCTCGTTCGCCCAGCCACGGCTCCCGGCGCTGCTTCTCCGGCGCGACCCTCTGGATCTCCGCTGCCACCAGCTTCTCGATAGCCTCCTCCACCCGGGCCCGGCTGTTGCGCCCCTCCTTCTGCTCTACATGGGCCAGAAAGGCCTGGTAGTCCTGCCAGTGGAGCTGCAGCCAGAAGCTCTCCGGCTCGGCCTGCACCGTGGTGGGGATGGGGGTGGGGCGAAGCAGACACTCCTCGCTGAAGCGCAGAGGGCCGGTGGCCAGGGTCTCGGGCCGGGCTCGCCCTTTCTCGTCCAGGGAGGAGAGCCGGGCCCGGCTCCCGGCGGCCAGGAGCCAGACGCTGTCCCCCAGGTCCCCTTGCAGCAGGACCAGGTGGTGCTGGGGGATGTAGTGGTAGCTGCAGTAGCCCAGGAGCCAGAGGCGGTAGCGCTCCTCCAGGGGCTCGAAGAGGGGGAACTTCTCCAGGACAGGCCGGGTCTCCTCGCCGGTGAGGCCGGGCGTGTCCTGGATGATCTGCTGGAGCATGGCTGGGTAGCCCTGGGCCGCCTGGGCCACGGAGGACCAGGGCAGTTGGTAGAGGACGGTGTCGGTGGTGGCTTCGACCCAGCACCAGCGGGTGGACGGCATGGTGGGGTGCCGGGGCACGCCGAAGGCCCAGCCTGTGCCCAGCCAGAGGGCCTTGTCAGGGTCCCTGGGGCTGTGGACGTTCACCTGCCCCTGGTGGATCAGGTAGATCTCCTTGGCTTCCTGGCCCGAGGTGTAGATGGGTTCCCGGGCCTTCCGCTCCTGGGTTTCCACTTCCTGGGCCAGGTAACTGAGCAGGATGGGGTCCAGGCCGGCCATCACGGGGAAGGTGCGCAGTCGACTCAGGATCTGGGGGGAGAGGAGCCGGGAGCGGATCGCCGGGTGGCGGTAGAGAAGCCGCTCCAGGGCCACCACCGTGATGCGCACCAGGGTGCAGCGGCTCTCCGTGACCGCCTGGTCCGTGTGGCGTCGGTTCATCAGCAGGGCCAGGACGCCCACCAGCCGCCCTGGCCCCTCCAGCCGATCCACCACCGTGACGGGGCGCGCCTCTGGCCCGGGCATGGTGCGGGTGATGCGCACCTGCCCCTGGACCACGAAGTGGACGTACTCCGCCTCGTCCTCCTGCCGGTAGAGGAGGTGGCCGGCGGGCAGGTCCTGGAGGAGGGAGTCCTCTCTGAGCAGCTTGGTGATCTCCTCCGGGCTCACACCCGCGAGGAAGGGCATCTCCACCAGGATGGCGCCCAGCTGGGACTGGTCGGGGCTTGCGCCTGGGGGCTGGTTGGGGACGAAGGTCATGGCCGGCCTCTCACAGATGTTCCTTCACGGCCTGGGCGGCCCGTCGGGTCATCCCGGGCACCTGGAGCAGCTCGTCCAGGCTGGCCTGTCGGATCTTCTCCAGGTCGCCGCCGAAGTACTGGAGCAGGGCCTTGCGCCGGGCCGGTCCGATGCCGGGCACTTGGTCCAGCTGGGAGCGGAGCCGGGTGCGGCGGCGCAGTTTGCGGTGGTGGCTGATAGCGAAACGATGGGCCTCGTCCCGGATGCGCTGGACCAGGTAGAGCCCCTGGCTGCCTCGGCGCAGCCAGACAGGCCGGGGCTGGCCTGGGACGAAGATCTCCTCCTCCCGTTTGGCCAGGCCCACCACCGGCACTCGGTCCTGGAGCCCGAACTCCTCCAGCACCTCCACGGCCACGCTCAGCTGCCCTTTGCCCCCGTCCACGATGACCAGGTCGGGCAGGATGCGCCACTGCTCCTGGGAGCGGCGGGCCTTGCGTCCGGGATCTGGGTTGGCCTCCTCCACCGCCCGGCGGAAGCGGCGTCGCAGCAGCTCCCGCATGCTGGCGAAGTCGTCCGGGCTGCCCTGGCTGCCCTTTCCCCGGATCTTGAAGCGGCGGTAGGCGGACTTCAAGGGCGCTCCCTGGGCGAAGACCACCATGGAGCCCACGGTGTCCCGGCCCTGGAGGGTGCTGATGTCGAAGCACTCGATGCGGGCCGGAGGGTTCGGGAGGGACAGGGCCTCCTGGAGCTCGCCCAGGGCCTGGGTCTGGCGGTGGCGGTCCGCGGCCCATTCGGCCTGCTGCACCCGCAGATACTCCTGGGCGTTGCGGTGGGCCAGCTCCATGAGCTTGCGTTTCTTGCCCCGCTGGGGCATGCGCAGCTCCACCTTGCGCCCCTTCTTCTCCCGCAGCCACTGGCGAAGGAGGGAGGCGTCCTCGGGCATGAACTGGACCAGGATGCGGGGTGGGATCTCCCCGGCGCTGTGGTAGAACTGCTGGAGGAAGGCGGCCATGAGGGCACCGGCGTTCTGCTCCGGGTCCTGGAGCACCTCCGCCCCTTCCAGGACGAAGCTCTCCCGTCCGATGAGGCGGCCTCGGCGCACGAAGAAGACCTGGACCACCGTGTCCCCGGTGCGCATGTCCTGGGCCAGGGCCACGTAGTCCTCGTCGTCCTGGTGGGCGCCCACCAGCTCCTGCTGCTCCAGGATGCGCCGGGCCGAGCGGATGCGGTCCCGGTAGATGGCGGCCAGCTCGAAGTTCAGGCTCTCCGCGGCCCGCTGCATCTGGGCCTCCATCTGCTCCAGCACCTCCTGGGAGTCCCCTTCCAGGAAGTTGATGAGCTGCTGGATGGTGGCCCGGTACTCCTCCTTGGACTGGGCGCCGATGCAGGGGCCGCCGCACATCTTCAAGTGGTAGTAGAGGCAAGGGCGGCGGTCCTGGCCGGTGATGGTGCGGTCGCAGTCCAGGTAGGGGAAGACCCGGCGCAGGGCGTCCAGGGTCTGGCTCACGGCTCGGCTGCTGGTGAAGGGGCCGAAGTAGCGGGCGCCGTCCCGGGCCATGCGGCGCACGATGGAGACTTTGGGAAAGTCGTCCTGCCAGCTGATCTTGATGTAGGGATACTGCTTGTCGTCCTTGAGCTGGACGTTGTAGCGGGGGCGGTAGCGCTTGATCAGGTCGTTCTCCAGGATCAGCGCCTCCACCTCCGTCCGGGTCACCCACCAGGTGATGTCCTGGATCTCCTGGACCAGCTGCCGGGTCTTCTCCGTGTGCTGGGCGGAGGCGTGGAAGTAGCTGCGCACCCGGTTGCGCAGGACCACGGCCTTGCCCACGTAGAGGACCTTGCCCGTCTCGTCGTGCATGAGGTAGCAGCCCGGGCCGGTGGGGAGCTGCTCCAGCTTCTGTTGGACGCGTTCAGGAATTTGACGGCTCATGCTGGAATTTTACCATAAACCCCAGCGACGATACAGCTTTATCTGGACGATCGCGGGCGCTGTCCTGGGCTGGCTTGGCTACGTCCCGGCGGGAACATGCCCTCATCCGGGAACGTCTTGAGTATGGCCCCTCTGTGGGAAACGCCTGTGGTTGGCGGAACCCGCTGCGTTTTTTCCCGGCCTGGATTTGACCCGGATCCGGGAAGTTGATATAATTTTCAGGTGTTGACGGACGCAACGCGCCGACGTAGCTCAATCGGCAGAGCAGCTGTCTTGTAAACAGCAGGTTATCGGTTCGAGTCCGATCGTCGGCTCTGGCCGATGATCCGAGGAGTGCGTCGGTCCCGTTTCCGACGGATCCACGCGTATCGTCGGTTGTCGCCGTCGGGAGTCACCGTTCCCGGAAGGCGGTGTGATTGTCTGGGCTGCCAGGGCAATCGCTACTGAGAGCATAGCAGTCTTGGGCGGGTGCCCGAGTGGACAAAGGGAGCTGACTGTAAATCAGCCGGCTTACGCCTACGGTGGTTCGAATCCGCCCCCGCCCACTCGAGCCCACATAGCTCAGTCGGTAGAGCACATTCTTGGTAAGAATGAGGTCACCGGTTCAAGTCCGGTTGTGGGCTCCTCAACGTGGTTGATTCTCGGTAGTGCCGACGTGGCCGTCCACCGGTTGGTGGGCGGTCGCTGACTGATCAGGGCGGCTGCGTCACGGCCTCCCGATCGGCGCCGGTCGGGCTGTATCGGTTCGATCTGGACGGCGGGTGGCGGGCAGCCCCCAGAGTGTAGGTATCCTTAAAGCAACTTGAGAGCAACTTGGTCGAGGAGGCAGCGCGCGAATGGCAAAGCAAGTATTTGAGCGGAAGAAGCCCCATGTGAACGTAGGGACGATT
>CAYQEB010000120.1:0-4905 GCA_964416395.1 uncultured Caldilineaceae bacterium
CCAACCAGGCCCAGCCCGATGATGGCGATCTTCGACTTCCCAGCCATAGCGGCGTTTCCCTTTCCGATCCTCACAAGAGAGAAGCCGAGGCCTCTGGCGCCCCGGCATCCGTCAGTTGCGGTTGTCGGCCCACTGGAGAGCGGCGAGCAGCCGCTCCCTGTAGCACTGTGGCGCCCCGTCCAGCTCGTCCTGGTGGTGGGCGATGAGCCAGCAGGTGAGCTCGTTGCACCCGTCTTCCTCGGCCCAGGCCGCCCCGATGGCCGGGTGGTGCAGGTGAACATGGAGCACGTACCGCCACCCTCGGGCCGGATCCGGTGAGGCCAGCCGGGGCGTCCAGGCGGGGGCCAGGGCCTGCAGCAGCACCAGTGGCCCTCGCATCCAGAGATTCACCCGGATGCCAGCCTCCTCTGCGGCCAGTTTGCCCACATCGTGGAGGAGGGCCGCCGCGGCCAGGGCCGGGTGATTGTACCCCGCTCTCTGCAGGGTGTAGAGCACGTCCAGGCTGTGGCGCTGGGCGTCCAGCGGCATGCGGCTGAAGCGGGCCAGGGCCGGTTTCGGCAGCAATTGGGCCGCCACCCGCAGCTCCCCCAGGTCCACGGTGGCCGTCAACCCACGGACAAACTGCCCCACGCGGTAGCGGGCTCGGGACCAGATCCGAGGGCGCGGGGGCAGGGGCTGGGGATCGAAAATGCCATCCCCAAGAAGCGCTTCTGCCGTTGCGCCGCCCTGGGACTGCGGGTACTCCATGTTCACGTTCATCTCTGGGCTCATGGGAACGATTCTACTGGAAAAGCAGCCGGGGAGCAAATCATCCCGGTGGCGGGCCCTGGCTCTTTCCGCCCTGGATAGGCTAAGCGACAAGGCCGGCCAGGCTTTTCAGGACGATCTGCACAGGCACGAGAACCACGCTGGGGGCGAGAAAGACAATGGCGAAGATGATCAGCAGGCCGTAGCGGCTCAACTGCCACTGTAGCCGGGTCAGATCGCCGGGCAGCAGGGCAAACAGGACGTGGGAGCCGTCCAGAGGGGGCACAGGGATCAGGTTGAAGACGAACAGGATCACGTTGATCTGCACGAAGAAGAGCAGCAGGCCGTAGACGAAGCCGCCGGGGAGGAAGAAGGAGCGCGCTGCGTAGGGGAGTGTCTCGGCCAGCAGCGGCAGCCGGGCCACCAGGAAGAGGGCGATGGCCGCCAACACCAGGTTGCTCAGCGGTCCTGCGATGGCCACCAGGATGGCGCCCAGCCGTCGGTCCACCCGAATGTTGCGGGGATTCCACATGACCGGCTTGGCCCAGCCGAAGCCGGTGAAGAGGATGAGCAGGGCGCCCATGGGGTCGATGTGGGCTACGGGGTTCAAGGTGTAGCGCCCCTGGCGACGAGGCGTGTCGTCCCCCAGGGCCACGGCCATGGCCGCGTGGGCCATCTCGTGGACGGGCAGGGAGACGAAGATGATGGCCGCCGCAGCCAGGATCCAGGCCGGATCCCCCAGCCGCCCCAGGAAGCCGCTGCCTCCGGAGGTGAGCACGCCGTAGATGAGCAGCAGGGCCACGATGACCACGCCGATCTTCTGGTTGGAGGTCAGAGCGTTCCAGCCGCTCCCGGGTCTTCTGTACATGAAATGCTCCTGGACGCCGCCGCTAGATGTTGCTTTAGGATTGCCGTTAGAGGTTGCTGCTGAATGACGAAAAACGCTGCTGGCGAGGCCTGTTCCGCCTGGGCCCCTGGGGAAGCTCCCTGAGAAAGCCCCCGAGAAAGTTCTCCGAGAAAATATCGCCCCGGCATGGCTCGAGGCGGTGACCACATCCCGGGCCCGACGGGCATTATACCACGGCTGGGTCCGGTTCTTCGTAGCCGCTATCTCAGAGTAGCCCCTATCTCAGAACGTAGTGGCGAACCTCCACGCCGTAGAAGATCTGCCGGTCCAGCAGCTCTCCGTGGCTGTCGAGCCAGCGGTCCATCAGACGGCGACCGTCCCACATCTCCGCCTCGGAGAGGATCACCCAGACATCCTGGAAGCCGGCCGTCCTCTGGCGCATGGCCTCGTCCACCTCCTGCATGGCCTGGTCATCGGGCAGGCCGTTCTGGGTCCAGATGCCCTCCGCGAAGGGCTGGAGCCGGACCTCGCTATCCTGGAAGGGCTGGGGGCCGAAGTCGCTGGTGAAGTAGCGGTAGGCGTAGTGGTTGTGGGGGATCTGCATGATGAGGAGCTGCTGGGGCTCCCGGCGCTGGGCCACGTAGGTGACCGCCTCCCGGAGCTGGGTTTTGAGGGGGCGGTGGACCTGCTGCCAGCCGTTCACTAGCCAGAAGACGGCCACGTAGCCCACCAGGAGGGCGCTGATCCAGGGGGCCAGCTTGCCCGTGTTCTGCCAGACCACCCGCACGCCCAGGGCCAGGAGCATGAGAAAGGCCGGCGCGATCCAGATGACGTAGCGGTCCACGTAGACGGGCTTGAGCAGGCTCACCCCGTGGATCAGGGCCACTGGCAGCACCAGCCAGCTCACCAGGATCCCCCAGCGCTGCCACGGGGCCAGAAAGAGCCGCGGGAGGGCCGGGTCCCCGGGAGGCGTCTCCTTGCCGCTTCTCTCCTGGGCAGGCCTTGAGGCCCCTGACTCCGCGAGGTGGAACATTCCCATCAGCCCGCCGGCCAGGAGCAGGAAGAAGATCGGCGCCACCCAGTAGAGGTTAAGGGTGGGCAGCAGACCCCGGCTGTGGCTCAGCAGCAGGGAGCGCACCATCTCGTCCCAGGGAACGAAGCGGAAGCCGCTGTTGTAGGAGGGGCTGGTCAGGTAGCTCCACTGCCACCAGACCAGGGGCAAATAGGGCAGAGTGAGCCCGGCCAGGGCGGCCAGGTAGCCTCGCCAACGCCGCTTGCTCTGGGGCCAGGCCAGGAGGAACCAGGTCAGATGCAAGGGGATCATCAGGGCCGTCATCAGGTGGGTGTAGATGGAGATGCTGGTCAAGGCGAAGTAGCGGAACCAGCGGCCACCCCCGCCCAGGCGCATGGCCTCCAGCCAGCTCCAGGCGGCCAGCAGGGTCAGCACCATGACCAGGGCGTACATCTTGCCCTCCTGGCCGTACCAGACCTGGTAAGGGTTGAGGGCCAGGAAGAGGGCGGCCAGGAGGGGGGCGTTGCGCAGATCCAGGCGGCCATCCCCGGGGAGGAGGCGACGGGCCACCTGCCACAGGAGCAGGATGCTGACAGCGCCGGCCAGCACGGACAGGTAGCGCAGGGCGAAGTAGTGGGTGCCGGTCAGGCGCAGCCAGAGCCGCAGGAGCAGGAAGTAGAGCGGGCCGTTCTGGGCCGGGGAGACGAACATGGAGAGGGTCTCCCCCAGAGGGCGCACGGCCATGAAGATGGCGTCCACTTCGTCCCGCCAGGGGCTCTGGTAGGTCAGGCGGTAGAGGCGCCAGGCGAAGCCGGCCAGGGTGATCAGCCCAGCCAGGAGGGCCTGGAGCGCCAGGGCTCGATGCCTGACCTGGGCCTGGGCGGGGATGGGCTCGGTTTTGGCGAAGGTCGGGGGAGAGATGGCTTCCATGTGCTGCTCGCTGTTGATAGACTCGGTTGATGAGCTCGGACGATACGCTCGGACGATACGCTCGGTCGCAGAATTTCTTTGGAAAAGTCAGCTGAAACTTCGGCGCTCTGGCTGGCTGAGCCTCGTGGGCGACGTCAGGGCAGGGAGGAGGGCCAGGCGTCGTCCTGGCCGGGGAGCTCGCCCGGCTCCAGACCCCCTGGCGCTCCTTCCTCCACCCCTTCCTCCACCACAAGGGTGTAGAGCTCTCGCTGGAGCCGCCGCTGCCCCAGGCCCAGGCCCACCACGATCCCCGCTACGATGAAGAGGACCAGGGAGCCACAGACGAACCAGATCCAGAGGGCGGCGTTCACCGCGCTGTCCACCACCCTGGCCGCGAAGAGCAGGGGATCCGGCGGCGGCGTGGGGCTGGGCAGGGTCACTGGCCGGTCCACTGGTGGGAGGGGGATGGCGGCTAGGGGAGTAGGCGTGGCTGTGGGCGCGGCTGTGGGGGAAGGGCTGGGCGTCTCCTCGGGAGGGGCCGTGGTCAAGGCCTGGGGCTCCTCCGGGGAGGGTTGGGGCGTGGGGCTGGCCGTTGCTGTGGGGCTGGCCGTTGCCGTGGCCGTCGGTGTGGGTGAGGGCGAGGCGGGCCGTTCGGTGGGCGACGGCGTGGGTGTGGGGGTGAGCACAGGCGACTGGGCCGGGCTGGTCTGGACAGGGGAAGTCTGCTCTCCTGGCCCGGCGTCCACGCCCCCCCCGGCCAGCCATAGGACCAGCAGGCTGCTGAGGATCGCCACACTCAGCAGCACCGGCCAGCCCTCTCGTCGTGTCCATCGCCTCTGTTCACGCCACGCCGATCGGTTCAAAGCGTCCTCACTTCCTGCGCAGGAAAAGGATGGCCGCCACCACCAGCCCCAGGAGGATCAGGCCGATGAGCACTAAGCTGGGCCCGCCTGTCTCCGGGGTGGGGCCGGTGGGCAGGGCAACCGATGTCGGTGTGGTCAGGGGTGTGGTCAGGGGCGGGACGGTCTCCAGTGGCGAGACCGGGGAGATGGGCGATTCCTGGCCCAGGCCGCCGGCCGTGACCGGGTTCCCCAGGCCGAAGGCCAGGCCCAGCGCCAGGAACAGGCACCCCAGCAGGAGGGCGCTTCGGCTCCAGGGCGCTGGACGGGACGCTGGAGAGTGGGATGGGTGATGGAGTGGGTGACGGGCGGAGGGCGATGTGGGCATGAGACTCCTCAGCGCTCTGGTTCCAGTGGAGGGACCTGGCGGTCCCGGCGGCTTTGCTCTCGGTGAATGGGCCTGGTTGTGGGCCTTCGTCACCTGCCGGAGCAGGTCACGGGCCATTATACACCGCTTTGACGCGCCAGGGAATACGTGGAGCCATGGGTTG
>CAYQEB010000120.1:5005-6320 GCA_964416395.1 uncultured Caldilineaceae bacterium
GGCGTCGGGCGCGCCGGGGGCTCCAGGTAGTGGCTCAGGGCCTGGCAGAGGGCCACCAGGAGCTCGGTGCGGTCCACTGCCTGGCCGGTGAACAGCCGGATGCTCGTGGGGGGGATGCCTCCTGGCCGGGGCGTGGGCAGCTGGGAGTGGCTCTGGTTCACGTTGATGCCCATCCCCAGCACCGCGTAGACCATGCGGCCGTCCTGGAAGGCGCTCTCCACCAGGAGGCCGGCCACTTTGCCCGCTTCCTCGGCCTTCGGGCCCAGGAGCACGTCGTTGGGCCACTTGAGCCAGACCTGGCCGACCAGCTCCGGGCGGCAGGCCACCAGGGCCCGGAGCACGGCCAGTCCTCCGATCATAGGGAGCTGGGCTGGCTCCTGGGGGAGCAGGGGGCCGGCCACAACCAGGCTGGCCAGGATGGAGCTCCCAGGTGGGGCCTGCCAGGTGCGATCCAGGCGGCCCCTGCCCGCGGTCTGCTCCTCGGCCAGGATCAGCGCGCCAGCCGCCCGGGCTGGGTCCTCGGCCTCCGCCACCAGGGCATGGGCCAGGGGCATGGTGCTGGCCACCCGGCGGTGGAGCTGGATCCGCTGGCCCAGGTAGGGTCCGGACAGGTGCGCGCGCAGGCTTTGCATCAGCCGCTCGGGGTCCATCTGCTCCTCGTGGACGTGGTTTTTCGGGCGTCTCTCTTTCCCGGCTTGCTTTGTCATCTCCATCTCTATCGTGTAAAATGACCAACAATGTGGGCTCGGCTTCTCCCGGCAGTAAGGGTTTGACGCAGCCAGGATCTGGCGCAGCAGCGGTCGGAGACGGCTGCAGATCGGGAGAGGCCTGCCCTGGTCTGTGCCATTGTTCCCGTTCTAGGCTCCCATTCTAGCCCGGCAGACCGAATCGTCGAAATCTGTGAAAGGCAAGCCGCCCCAGGGGATGAGCAGCCACCTTGGCACGTCAACGTGCAACCCATGGCATTCGCACAGTGGACCCTGGCCCAGCCTGGCCACCCGCTGATCGGGATGAGACAGCCCCGGCCCCCTCGCTTCCCATCATCCTGGTCAGCGTGTTCGTCGGGCTGGGCACAGGCGCGCTGGGGCTCTACCTGGCGTACGGGGTCCTGGGCTGGGGATTGCCCGTGAGCGTGGCTTTCGCCACCCTCGCCCTGTTGATGGGCCTGGCTGTCAGCGCTGGCGGTCTCTCGTCCCTGGAGGGCACAGGCAGCGGCTGGATCAACCTGGGCCTGAGCTGTGGCCTGCTGCTCCTGCTGCTCCTCTACTTCGGCTTCTGCCTCTTCCTGGGGGCCCTGGCGGCCACCTTGGCCCTG
>CAYQEB010000120.1:6420-12328 GCA_964416395.1 uncultured Caldilineaceae bacterium
GGCAGCGATTTCAGCGGCGTCATCGTGGCCGTGGGGGAGAATGTGACCGACTGGCGGGTGGGCCAGACGGTGGTGGCCAACCCGCTCATGTGGTGTGGGAAGTGCCGGGAGTGCATCCGAGGACGGCACAACCGCTGCCGCACCTGGCACATCCTGGGGGAGCACATCCGCGGCGCCGCCGCAGAGTACGTGAAGGTCCCGGCTCGCAACCTGGTGGCCGTGCCCGAGGGCTACGACCTGGTGAAGGCCGCCGCGGCGCCCCTGGTCTACGTGACCGCCTGGCACAACCTGATCACCGCGGGGCAGCTCCGCTTCGGGGAGCGGGTCCTGGTGGTGGGCGCGGGGGGCGGCGTGAACAGCGTGGCCATCCAGATCGCCAAGCTGGTGGGTGCGGAGGTCTACGTCATCGCCGGAAGCGAGGAGAAGGCCCAGCGGGCCCGCGCTCTGGGCGCGGACTGGGTCCACGACCGCAGCCAGGAGCCCAACTGGGGCAAGGCGGTCTACCTGGCCACGGGCAAACAAGGGGTGGACATGGTGGTGGACAACGTGGGGGAGGCCACCTGGCCCATCAGCCTGCGCTCCCTGGCCACGGGCGGCCGGCTGGTCACCGTGGGCGGCACCACCGGTTACAACGCCAGCGTCCCGGTGAACCTGGTCTTCGGTCGCCACCTGCGCATCATCGGCAGCACCATGGGCGCCCAGGATGACTTCCTGACGGTCATGGACCTGGTCTTCCAGGGGAAGCTGGAGCCGCCGGTGGACTCGGTCTTCCCCCTGGAAAAGTACCGGGACGCCATGGCGCGCATGCTGGCCGGGGAGCACTTCGGCAAGATCGTGATCCGGGTGGGGGCATGATGGCGGAACTCACCACGGCCTTGAGCCGAGAAGAAGCCCAGGCGGGGGAGGGGGCTCGGACTGCCTTCCGTCGCCTGTGGGAGGTGGATAGCCTGCGGGGGGTGGCCATCGTCATGATGGTCATCTTCCACCTGATGTGGGATCTCAAAGCCCTGGCCGAGCAGTACATCGTGCTGCACCGGGGCTTCTGGTTCTACTTCCAGCGCACCACGGCCACCCTCTTCATCACGTTGGTGGGGGTCTCTCTGGTGCTGAGCTACAACCGGGCCCGGCCTCGCTTTCCTCGAACTCGGGACCTCTACCTGAAGTTCTTGAAGCGAGGGGCCCAGATCTTCGGGGTGGGGGTGGGCATCGCCATCGCGGTCTCCTTGGCCGGGGTGGGACAGATCCACTTTGGCGTGCTCCACCTCATCGGCTTCTCCGTGGCTGTGGCCTTCCCCTTCCTGGGCTACCGCTTCCTGAACCTGGCCCTGGGCGTGGGTCTCATCGGGCTGAGCGAGTACTTCCAGACCATCAAAGTGGACCATCTGGGCCTGGTCTGGCTGGGGATCGAGCCGCGCAACTACGTCTTCCTGGACTACTTCCCGGTGGCGCCCTGGTTTGGGGTGGTGCTCATCGGCATCTTTCTGGGCAACACCCTCTACCCAGGGGGGCGCCGGCGCTTCCCCCTGCCGGATCTGGGCCGCTTTTTCCCGTTCAACCTGCTCCAGTTTCTGGGCCGCCACTCCCTCCTCATCTACGTGATCCACCAGCCCATCCTGATCGCACTGCTCCTGCTCACCGGCGTGATCGATCCCGGGGTCTTCGGCCTCTGACGCTGGCCCTCCGGCCGGGTGTCGCTGGCGGCGCAACCCTGGCTCCGATTCCAACCGACCTTCCAGTTCCCAGCGAGGATTCCCTTGGACGACAACGTGAACGACCCTAGAATCTTGCAACTGCGCGAGAAGAAAGCCCTGGCCAGGCTGGGCGGCGGCGAGAAGCGCATCGAAGCCCAGCACGCCAAGGGCAAGTTGACGGCCCGGGAGCGCCTGGAGCTGCTGCTGGACAAAGGCAGCTTCCGGGAGCTGGACCCCTTCGTGGTGCACAACTGCACCGAGTTCGGCCTGGACAAGCAGAAGTTCCTGGGGGACGGGGTGGTCACCGGCTACGGCACCATCGACGGTCGCCTGGTCTACGTCTACTCCCAGGATTTCACCGTCTTCGGCGGCAGCGTCAGCCAGACCCACGCGGCCAAGATCTGCAAGATCATGGACATGGCCATGAAGAACGGCGCGCCGGTTATCGGTCTCAACGACTCCGGCGGCGCCCGCATCCAGGAGGGGGTCCTCAGCCTGGCCGGCTACGCGGACATCTTCTTCCGCAACGTCATGGCCTCCGGGGTGGTGCCCCAGCTCAGCGTGATCATGGGGCCCTGCGCCGGGGGGGCCGTCTACAGCCCGGCCATCACCGACTTCGTCATCATGGTCAAGGAGACCAGCCACATGTTCGTCACCGGGCCGGAGGTGGTGAAGACGGTGACCCACGAAGAGGTGGATTTCGAGGATCTGGGCGGCGCCTTCGTCCACGCCAGCAAGTCCGGGGTGGCCCACTTCACCGCGGAGAACGAGGAGGACGCCCTCCTGCTGGCCCAACAGCTCATGAGCTATCTGCCGCCCAACAACCTGGAGGATCCCCCCCTCGTCCCCACCAAGGACGATCCCCTGCGCCAGGACGAGAGCCTGGACACCATCGTCCCGGACAATCCCAACAAGCCCTACGACATGAAGGAGATCATCCATCGGGTGGTGGACGATGGTCACTTCCTGGAGGTGCACGAGCACTGGGCCATGAACATCGTGGTGGGCTTCGCTCGCCTGGGCGGTCGCTCCGTGGGGATCGTGGCCCAGCAGCCCGCGGTCCTGGCCGGCGTCCTGGACATCGAGGCCAGCCAGAAGGCGGCCCGCTTCGTGCGCTTCTGCGACGCCTTCAACATCCCCCTGGTGGTCTTCGAGGATGTGCCCGGCTTCATGCCCGGCCTGAACCAGGAGCACGGAGGCATCATCCGGCACGGGGCCAAGCTCCTCTACGCCTTCGCGGAGGCCACGGTGCCCAAGCTGACCGTCATCGTGCGCAAGGCCTACGGCGGCGCCTACTGCGTGATGAACCCCCGCCACCTGGGCGCGGATCTGGTCCTGGCCTGGCCCAGCGCGGAGATCGCGGTCATGGGGCCCGAGGGCGCGGTGAACGTCATCTTCCGGCGGGAGCTGGCCGCGGCCGAGGACCCGGCGGCCAAGCGGGCGGAGCTGGTGGCCAACTACCGGGAGCGTTTCGCCAACCCCTACGTGGCCGCGGGCGCCGGCTTCATCGACAACGTCATCGAGCCCCGGGAGACCCGTCCCCGGCTCATCAACGCCCTGGAGATGCTGCAGAACAAGCGGGATTCCCTGCCGCCCAAGAAGCACGGCAACATCCCCCTGTGACCTCCGGTGTGACCCCAGATCGACCCCAGAGAGACTGAGAGGCGACCATGGCGCTGTTTGAGGTGGAATTCGAGCTGCCGGCGGAGCAATACCGGCTCATGGGCTATCCTGGCCTGCGCCAGGGCCAGGTGCTCTCGGTGATCCTGGACGCGGGGGTGCTCCTGCCGGATCCCGGGGCGGAGAGCTGGTACGCGGTCCAGAAGGAGCCCTTGCTGCGGCAGCTCAAACAGACCGGCCGGGCCCGCTACGCCTTTGCCGGACAGATCCAGGAAGCGGACCTTCGCCAGGAGGGCGGGGAGGCCTTCGCCACCCTGCTGGTGGACTGCGGACCGGCGGCTGTGCGGGTCACCTGCGGGCCGGGGGAGGATGGTGCCCTGCCCTACGGCGTCTGGGAGACCCGTCACCTGGCCGGGTATGGCCTCCTCCAGGGCCTGGTGGAGGAGGATTTCCGCACCCCTATTGGACGAGTCCAGGATGTGACCATCTGGGGCTTTCGCCGCCTGGTCCTCCATCCAGGGGACCCGGCCTTTGGGGAGTGGCACGAGAGCGCGGAGCTGCCGGCCGCCCCCTACCAATTTGACCGGGTGCTGATCCGGGCCCGGCTCCATCGAACCACCATCGGCTGACAAGGATTGCCGCCATGTTCAAGAAAGTGCTTGTGGCCAACCGGGGGGAGATCGCCGTGCGGGTCCTGCGGGCCTGCGAGGAACGGGGCATCTCCACCGTGGCCGTCTTCTCGGATCCGGACCGCATCGCCCTGCACGTGCGCTACGCGGACGAGGCCTACCACATCGGCCCGGCCCCCAGCCGGGAAAGCTATCTGCGCATCGATAAGATCATCGACGTGGCCCGCAAGGCCGAGGTGGACGCCATCCATCCGGGCTATGGCTTTCTGGCCGAGAACGCTGAGTTCGCGGCGGCCTGCCAGGATGCTGGCATCACGTTCATCGGCCCCTCTCCCGAGGCCATCGAGAAGATGGGGGACAAACTCACCGCTCGCCGGACCGTGGCCGAGCGGGGCGTTCCCCTGGTGCCGGGCACGGAGAAGGGGCTTTCGGATAGTGAATTGAAGGCCGCGGCCCTGCAGATTGGCTTCCCTCTGATGATCAAGGCCACGGCCGGCGGGGGCGGCAAGGGCATGCGCATCGTCCACGAGCCGGAGGAGTTCCCCCGGGCGTTGGGCGCGGCCCGACGGGAGGCCATGGGCGCGTTCGGCAACGACGAGGTCTACCTGGAGAAGTTCATCCCCAATGCTCGCCACATCGAGATCCAGATCCTGGCGGACAGCCACGGCCACACCATCCACCTGGGGGAGCGGGAGTGCAGCATCCAGCGCCGCCACCAGAAGCTCATCGAGGAGTCGCCCAGCGTAGTGGTGGATGAGGAGCTGCGGGCGGAGATGGGGCGAGTGGCCATCGCCGCGGCCGAGGCGGTCAACTACGTGAACGCGGGCACAGTGGAGTTCCTCTTCGATAGCAGGGAAAACAAGTACTATTTCCTGGAAATGAACACCCGGCTCCAGGTGGAGCACCCGGTGACCGAGTGGGTGACCGGCGTGGACATCGTGAAGGAGCAGATCGCCATCGCTGCGGGGCGGCGTCTGCGCTACCGCCAGGAGGACATCGTTCCCAAGGGCTGGGCCATGGAGTGCCGCATCACCGCGGAGGACCCCTTCAACAACTTCATGCCCAACAGCGGCACCGTCACCTACCTGAAGGAGCCCACCGGGCCTGGGGTGCGGGTGGAGAGCGCCCTCTACCAGGGCTACGAGGTGAGCCTCTTCTACGATCCCATGATCGCCAAGCTCATCGTCTGGGGGGAGACCCGGGCCGAGGCCATCCTGCGCATGCGCCGGGCTCTGAACGAGTACCGCATCGGCGGGATCAAGACCTCCATCCCCTTCCACCAGGAGATCATGGACAGCACGGAGTTCATCTGGGGCACCTTCGACACCGGTTTCATCAGCCGCCGGCAGCTGGTCAAGGCGAAGCACGTTTCGCCGGAGCACGAGCGGATCGCGGCGCTGGTGGCCACACTGGTGGTCCACGAGGAGGGGCGACGGGCGGTCCATATTGGGGCCCGGGAGGGCGCGCAACGCAGCTTGTGGAAGCAGATCGGGCGAGCGCGAGCCATGGGAGGTCGCTGTTGAAATACTTTGCCAGGGTAGGGGAGCGGGAGTTCGAGATCGAGATCGTGGATGGCCAGATCCTGATGAACGGGGAGCCGGTGGATGTGGATCTGCGGCAGAGCGGCGCCCCGGGCCTCTTCAGCGCGTTGGTGGATGGGGACAGCTACGAGCTCTTCGTGGAGGACCAGGGAGGCGCCTACGCGGTGACCCTGCGCGGGGAACAGATCCATGTGGCGGTGCAGGATGAGCGGAGCCGTCGGCTGAGCACAGGTCGGGGAGGGCCGGTGCTGCCCCACGGGGAGCTCCCGGTTCGGGCGCCCATCCCTGGGCTGGTGATCAAGGTGCTGGTGGGGGAGGGGGATCAGGTGGCCGAGGACCAGCCCCTGGTGATCTTGGAGGCCATGAAGATGGAGAACGAGATCCGCGCCCTGCGGGCCGGCGTGGTCCGCAAAGTGGAGGTGGCGGC
>CAYQEB010000121.1:0-12128 GCA_964416395.1 uncultured Caldilineaceae bacterium
CCCTGACCTTCTACCGGGAGCTGCTCTCGTGACCGTCCCCGCCAGCGTGGTGATCCTCTCCTACAACACCCGGGAGCTGACCCTGGACTGCCTGGCCCGCTTCGCGGATCCGCTGCTGGCGCAGGGCTGGCAGGTGATCCTGGTGGACAACGGCTCCACCGACGGCACCGACCAGGCCGTGGCCGCCCGTTTCCCCCGGGTGCAGCGGATCGCCCTCCCAGAGAACCAGGGCTACGCGGCGGGGAACAACCGGGGCCTGGCCCAGGCCCGAGGGGAGGCGGCGATCCTCCTCAACAGCGACGTGCAGGTGACTCCGGAGATCCTCCAGGCTCTGGTGGACTACCTGGCCGCGCACCCGGACGTGGCCGCGGTCTCCGCCGGCCTGCGCACGCCGAACGGCCAGCCCCAGGCCTTCGCCTTCGGGGACGAGCCCAAGCCGGACTATCTCCTGCGCCGGGGGCTCCGGCGGCTGCTGGGATGGGGCCCCCTCCACGACTGGGCCGTGGATCGCCCCGTGGACGTGGACTGGGTCTCCGGGGCCTGCCTGGCCGTGCGCCGACAGGCCCTGGAAGAGGTGGGCCTGCTGGACGAAGGCTTCTTCCTCTACTTCGAAGATGTGGACTGGTGTCTGCGCATGCGCCGGGCCGGCTGGCGGGTGGTCTACCATCCAGGCATCCCGGCGATCCACCTGGGCGGGGCCAGCGAACCGGGACGCTCCGCGGCCAACCGACTGTACCAGGAGAGCCTGGCCCGCTTCTACCGCAAGCACTACGGGCCGCTGTGGGCATGGGCCGTCCAAATCCTGGGGGCGGGCTACCGCCTCCTCCTGGGGCGCGGGAGGTGAGCCGATGAAGGAGCTCGGGCCTGCCTGGCGCGTCCTCGTCCTCCTGGCCTTGGCCATCCACGGAGGGACCGCGCTCCTGCGTTTGAACACCTTCTGGCCCTATCCTCGGCTGGTGGATTTCGGGGCCTTCTACGCCGGAGCCTGGATCCTCCGCCAGGGCGGCTCGCCCTATCCTTGGCCCCAGGGGCTGGGGGAACGCCTGGCCGCGGAAAGCGGTCTCGTCCTGGGGCTGCCCCGCCTGAACAGCCTTCCCCTCTGGCCCTGGCTTCTGCAGCCGTTGACGCTCCTGCCCTTCCCCGCCGCGGCCTGGCTCTGGCTGCTCCTGAACCTGGGCCTGCTGGCCGGCTGCACCTTGCTCCTGGCCCAGATAGCCCGGATCACCGGCCCGGGAAGGCTGCTGATCCTTTTCGGCCTGGTCCTCACCTTCGGCCCAGTGACCTTGAGCCTGACCCTGGGACAGACCGCCCCCCTCCTCCTGGCGCTGGTCCTGCTCCTGGGTCGCGGCCTGGCCCGGCCCCGGCGCCGGAGCGCCTGGACAGCCGTCCCTCTCTGGATAGCCGGGGTGGCCACCAAGCTCTTCCCCATGTTTTGGCTGCCCGGGTTGGCCTTGCTCCGGGCCTGGCGGATCCTGGCGGGGGGGCTCCTGGCTTTGGGCCTCCTGGCCGGGCTCCACTGGCTCCTGCTGCCTCGGATCACCCGGAGCTACGCGACCGCTTTCCTCCCGGCACAGGCTCGCCTCTTCGCCCGGGCCGGCCTGCTGGACGACCAATCCCTGGGGGCATGGATCCTGCGCCTGAGCCAACCCATGCGCCTGGAAGTGCCCGGTCTCCAGGCCTTTCAGCGCCGCGCGGTGAGCTGGCCCGCCCTTCTACCTCTGGGTCAGGAGGCCGGGCTGTGGATCGGCGTTCTCCTGGTCGGGCTGCTGAGCCTGGCTGTGGCCTGGCTGCTCTGGCGCCGGGGCAGCCGAAACCCCGAAGGGGCCTTCTATCTCTGGGTGCTCACCGGGCTCCTGGCCTTCCCCCACACGGAACGCTACAACCACGCCTTGCTTCTGCCGGCCCTGGCCTGGCTGTGGGGGCGAGGGGGAAGGGCGCGGAACGTGGTCGCGGTGGGCTATCTCCTGGCCGGATTGGCCCGGCTCACCCATCTTTGGGTGCAGGTGTTGCCCTGGCCCTGGGCGCCCCTGGCCACGGGCTTCGGCGTCCTGGCGGTGACGGTGCTGATGGCGGGGATGGCCTCTCGGCTCTCACGCCCACCCCTGGGAGGCGCTGCGTGAACCGCTTCATCCTGGACGCGCGCACGGCCACGGCCCACTTTCCGGGCATCGGGCGCACTGTGCGCAACCTGGCCCCAGCCCTGGCCGCCCAGCTCGCGCCGGACGAGGCGTTGATCCTCCTCTGGAACTCCAGGGACCCCAGCGCCTGGAACCCCACGCCCCTGGCCGGGCCGCAGGTGACCCCGATCCCCGCGCCGGTCTCCCCTTTCGCCCTGGGCCAGCAGTGGACCCTGCCCCGGCTGCTGCGGCAGGCGGCCAGGGGCCAGGCAGACAGCAGGCGGCTCCAATCCGCCCCCCGCTCAGTCGCCCGTTCCCCCGCCCTCTACCACAGCCCCTACTACCTCATGCCCTACCGGCCGGGCTTGCCCACCGTGGTGACCCTCTACGACCTGATCCCCCTCCTCTTCCCGGAAACCGTCTCCTGGCGAGCCCGGCTTCTCTTCCGCCTGGCCACCAGGCTGGCCCTGGGCGCTGCCCGGCACGTGATCACCATCTCCCAGGCCAGCCGCCAGGATCTGCTGGCCCATTTCCCCCTCCGGCCCCAGCAGGTGACCGCCATCCCTCTGGCCCCGGAGGCCCATTTCCATCCCCAGCCCCAGGCGGAGGTGACCCGGGTGCGGCAGAAGCTGGGCCTGCCCGAGGAACATCTTCTCTACCTGGGCATCAACAAACCCCACAAGAATCTGCTCACCCTGGTGGAGGCCTTTGCCCAGGCGAAAGCCCAGGGCCCCACGCCTCCTTTGACCATCGCCGGGGCCTGGGACAGACGCTACCCTCAGGCCAGGCGGCGGGTCCAGGAACTGGGGATGGAGGCCGGGGTGCGCTTCCTGGGACCGGTGGCGGAGGCGGATCTGCCCGGCCTCTACAGCAGCTGCACCGCCTTCCTCTTCCCCAGCCGCTACGAGGGATTCGGCCTGCCCGTCCTGGAGGCCATGGCCTGCGGCGCGCCGGTGATCTGCGCCCACACATCCAGCCTGCCCGAAGTGGCCGGGGAGGCCGCCCTCTTCTTCCACCCGGACCGGCCCGAGGAGCTGGCGGCCCAGCTGCGCCGGCTCCTGGACGACCCGGCCCTGGCCCGGGCGCTGTCCCAGCGGAGCCTGGACCAGGCGGCCCGTTTCTCCTGGAAGGAGACGGCCCGGCAGACCCTGACGATCTACCGGGAGCTGACAGGCTGACCCACCTGTAGAAAAAGCCCAGGAAAGCTTTGAAATTCTCACCGATGCTATGCTATACTGCGTCCATGAACTGGCGTAAGGTCCTTCAACTCACCATGATCCACGTGGGCGTCTCCATCACCGTAGTGCCGGTGACCAGCACCCTGAACCGGGTGATGATCGCCGACCTGGGCATGCCCGCCTTTCTGGTCTCCTTCCTGGTGGCCCTGCCCTACCTGCTCTCCCCCCTCCAGGTCTCCATCGGCAACTGGGCGGACCGACGCCCCATCCTGAACCGGCATCGGCTGCCCTGGATCCTGGCTGGCGGGCTGATGGCCGCGCTGGGCAGCTACTTCACCGCCCATGCCGCCTACTGGATGACCGGGGACTTTGCCCTGGGGCTGCTGGCGGCGGTGGGAGCCTTCGCCGTGTGGGGCGTGGGGGTGAACGCGGCCTCGGTGAGCTACCTCTCCCTCCTCACCGAGCTGGCGGACGAGCAGTGGCGCAGCCGGGCCATCAGCGTCATGTGGACGGTGATGATCCTCTCCACCATCGCGGTGAGCCTGGGCCTGGCCCAGATGCTCCAGCCCTACTCGGAGCAGGCCCTCTACACCGCCTTCGGTGCGATCTGGCTGGCCTCCAGCCTGCTGGTCCTGCTGGGCGGCCTGGGGGTGGAGCCCCCGGCGGACAGCCGAGAGGGCCCCGTCCACCACACCGCGGACAACCCGGTCGTGGCTTTCCGCCTCCTGGCCCAGAACCCAGTGGCCCGCCGCTTCTTCCTCTACCTCCTGTTGGTCCTGGTGAGCATCCACGCCCAGGACGTGCTCCTGGAGCCCTTCGGCGCGGAAGCTCTGGGCATGTCCGTGGCCATGACCTCCCGGCTCACCTCCATCTGGGGAGCTGGTGTCTTCATCACCCTGACCGGCGGCCTGCCCCTGCTGAAGCGGCTGGGCAAGAAGCGCAGCGCCAACCTGGGGGCGGCGGTGGCGGCCCTGGCCTTTGCCCTCATCTCGGTGACCGGCATCCTGGGGCTGCCCATCCCCTTCATGGCCTCCGTCTTCCTCCTGGGCCTGGGCGGCGGGCTGATGACCGTGAGCAACCTGAGCTTCATGCTGGACATGACCGTGCCCCAGGCCGCGGGGCTCTACATCGGCGCCTGGGGAGTGGCCAACTTCGCCGGCCAGGCGGTGGGGAACATGGTCAGTGGGCTGCTGCGGGATGCCATCCTGGCCCTGACGGGGAACCCGGTGGTGGGCTATGTGGCGGTCTTCGGCATGGAGATCCTGGGGCTGCTGCTGGCCATCTGGCTCTTCCGCCGCATCGACGTGGGGGAGTTCCGCCGCAACGCAGAGCTACGCCTCCACGAAGCCCTCTCCCTGGCCGGGGGTGGCGGATAGCCCCATTGGCCTAGAAAAAAGGGAATTTTGCTTGCCTATCTTGGCAGGAAGTGTGTGATATACTTCAGCCAGAACGGAATCGACGCTTGCATCGCGGATCGCATGGACGATCACGTCGACGAGGACCTCGAGGAGAACCGTAATGGCTGACGTTCGCAAAAGCACCATGGTGAAGATCCTACTCAGCTACGACATGCGCCGGGGCAAGGAAGAGGCCTGCCAGCGCTACGTCATGCAGACCCTGGCCCCGGGCCTGGCTCGGCTGGGCCTGCGCATCACCGACGCCTGGTACACCCTCTGGGGGAATGCACCCCAGATCCTGGGCGGGGGCGTTGTCTCGGACCTGGAAAAGGCCCGGGAGATCGTCCGCTCCGGGGAGTGGCAGGAGCTGGTGGCGGGGCTGGAGCCCTACGTGGAGAACTTCCAGGTGCGGGCCATCAAAGCCAACGGCCGGGTGCAGTTCTAGGCCCGAACAGAAACAGGCCATCCCACGGCAGTTGACAGGCCGGGGATTCCCAGGTAGTGTTTGGGGTCCCCGGCCTGTGCGCGTGGAGGTGGCAGCGAGGGACGACGGCCAGGGAGCGAAGCCGTCACAAGCGCGAGATGCGCAGAGGAACCCTGGGCGAACCTGGGCGAACAACCATGAACTACGGCCAACCACAGCAGGAAAAGAGGCAGGGGGAAAAGAGCACAGGAAAGGGCGCGAGCCTCAAGCCCCTGGCCCTGGTTGTCTTCCTGGAGAACGTGGGGCACATCCTGGGCGTGCCCCTGCCCCAGTGGAGCATGGATCTCATCGACTACGTGGCCGAGGAGTACGCCAAGGCCCTGCTGCGCCTCCTGGGCGCCCATCGCCGCTACCACCGGGTGATCGTCCTGGAGGACGCCCAGGCCACCGGGCCGGAGCTGGCCAACACCCTCCTGCGGGCCAGCCTGACCCACCAGGTGGATCTCCTCCTCCTGGTCCATGGCCTGGAAGGGGCTCTGGTGGGCTTCAAGAACCGAGAGTTGGTGGACGGGGCCACTTTCCAGCCGCTGGTGGCCGCCTACCAGCACAACCCCGCCCTCCTGGACCTGCGCATGGTCTACGGCGTCAACTGCTACGGGGCCAGCCTGGCTCCCACCTGGCTCTCCCTGGGCGCCCTGGCCGTGAACGGCGCGGCCGGGGTCAATTGGCTGCCGGAGCCCAGCCTGAGCGTCTTTCTGCGGGCCTGGCTTTCAGGGACGCCCTACAGCCAGGCGGTGGCCCGCAGCCACCGGGCGGCGCGCCGGGTGGGCCGACTGCTCTGGCCACCGGACGCCCAGGGCCGGGATCACCCCTGCATCGCCAGTAGCCAGCAGATGGTCTTCGGCCGCCGGGATCTGACCATCTTCGACCGAGGCTGAGCCCTCTGGGCGCCCCTGCCCAAAAGTGCGTGTCGCCCAGAGGTGCATGCCCGCCAATAGAAAGTGCGCCCACCCTGGGGTGAGCGCACTTTTTTGTTTCCACCAGCGTTCTCTGTTCGGCAGGTTTCGCTGCCGGCAGGGCTTCTCTGCCAGCAACCCTCAGCCCGTCAGGGTTTGATGGTCTTCTGGAAGATCAGGCGGAAGACCGTGTGCACCGTGTAGAAACGCAGATCCGGCGTGCCCAAGCCCATGCCTTCCACCACGTCGCTGGGCAGCCCCTCAATGCGCACGTTGTAGGAGTTCCCCGCCTTGTACATGGGATAGTTGAAGGCATACTCCGGCGCCGGCTTGTCCTCGGTGACCAGGGTGTCCCCGCCGTCGCTCCAGAAGACCGTCAGCGGCTGACCCACGATGCGCTGGCCGTTCTCGTCCAGCACCTCCACGTAGATGTGATGCTTGCCGCCAGCCTCCTGTTCGTTCTCCCACTTGGCCTCGATCAGGCGCCAGTAGGGCTGGCCGGAAGCCACCTGGGCTTCGGCCACCCGCACGCCCAGCTGATCCAGCCGGGGATCCCAGGCCCGAGGCGGCTCTGCCGGGGGAGCGGAGGCCGCCTGCACCTCCGCCTGGGCCGGAGCGGGTGGCGGGGGCGGAGGCGTGTGGGTGGGCGTGGCCGTGGGCAGAGGCGTGGGCGTGTTGGTGGGGGTGGGCGTGATGGTGGGCGTGGGGGTGGGCACCGGCGTATCCGTGGGGAAGGGGGTGTAGGTGGCCGTGGGCTGCACAGCCGACACGCCCAGGTTCACGGCCTCCAACCCGGCGGAGGCCACAGCCACCCCCTGGGAGAGATCCGCTGCGACCAGGGCGTCCGAAGCCACGACAGGCGCTTCCACGCCGGCCGGCGCGCCGCTGAAGAGGGCCCGGACGGCCATGGGCGCCGCCACGCCGATGAGGTAGACCACCAGCAGCACCAACAGCACCAGCCGCACCTTGGCGCCAGTGCTCAGGCCAGCGAACCACTCCCCGAAGCCAGGGCGAGACTGGGCTGGCGGCATGGGACGGGAAGCCGCGGCCCGGCGGCGCTGGGCGGAGAGGGTCATGGCGCCGGTGCGGGCCGGCTGGGTGGGATCCATCTGAGGAGCGGCGTTGGCAGGCTCGGCCATGCGCTCGCTCAGGAAGCGGCTCAGGCTCACCGCCAGGGTGGGCAGGCGCAACATCAGCGCCTCCAGGTCCTCTCGGCTGATGCTGAAGAGGTCCACATCCGTCTCTGCGATGGCGCTCTGGCCCCGGAGCTGGTTGGTCAGGGCGGCCCGCTCGCTGAAGATCTCCCCTTCGCCGATGATCCAGCCCTGGCCGGTCAGGGGCTGCATCCGCACGTGACCGGCCTCGATGAAGTACATCTGATCCCCGGGTGTGCCGGCCCGGTAGATCTGCTCCCCTGCCCGGAAGCGGGTGGGGCGCATGTGTTGGGCCACTTCCTGCAGGTCCTGGCTGCTCAGGTGGGCCAGGAGGGGGAAGCGCCGGTAGCGGGCCTCGTCCACCGTGCTCTGCTGAGCGCTCAGCCGCTCCTCCACAGCCCGGTTCAGGGCCGCGCCGATGCTGGGATACTGGCCGATGAGCTCATCCAGGTCCGCCTTGTAGAAGATCCAGAGGTTGGTGTCCCGGACTGCGGTGGCGTCCTCGGTGCGGTTCTTGCCGGTGAGCAGGCTCATCTCGCCGAAGACGCCTCCATCCCGCACCCGGGCCAGCTCCTCCACCACGCCGCTGGCGTTCTCCGCGGTGAGCTCGATCTCCCCCTCTTCCACCAGATAGAGGGCGTCGCCGCTCTCCCCCATGCGATAGATGGTCTCCCCGGCGGGGACGTGCTGCAGGGTCAGGCGCTGGGCGATGGCGTGGAGGGTCTGGGCGGGCAGGTCCGCGAAGATGGCCGTCTTGGCCAGGCGGATCACCGCCTGGGTCTGGTCCGCGGGGCTGAGCCGCCCCTGGATGCGTCGGCCCAGGATGCGGCGCAGGCTGGGATGCTGGGCGCTGATCTGGTTGAAGTCCTCGGGCGAGAGGTTCCAGACCAGGGTCTCGTCCTGGGCCTGGGCCGTGCGGGCGTAAGGTTTGCTGGTGAGGAGGGAGAGGACGCCCAGGATCTCCCCGGGGCCCACCTGGCGAGCGTCGGCTTCCGGCCCGGAGCCATCCGGGAGCAGGGTCAGGGAGCCGCTTTCCACCAGGAAGAGGCCCTGGGAAGGCTCGCCCGTCCGGTAGAGGGCTTCCCCTGGAGCCAGTTGGCGGGGACGCAGCCGCCGGGCCATCTCTCGCAGCACCGCGTTGGGCAGCTCGCCCAGGGCCTGGGTGGCGGCCAGCTTCTGGGCCAGGTAGGCCTCCATCTGGACCGGCAGGGCGCCGAAGTTCTGGCTCAGCTTCACGCCGATGTGGGGATGGCGCTGGATCAGCTCCCTCAGGGCCTGGTCCGAGAGGCTGAGCAGGACGGCGTCCGAGGCGGCCAGGCCGCTGACCGTGTGCGCCGCGCCCCGGAGGAACTCGGCCTCCCCCAGGAGGCTCCCAGGCCCCAGGGTGGCCAGGGCGATGGCCTGGGGATCGTCTGGATCCCCGGCCACCAGGCGCACAAAGCCCTCTTCGATGAGGTGGAGGGCCTGGCTGGGCGTCCCCTTGGCGAAGACGGTGGCGCCGCTCTGGAACTCCTCCCGCTGGAACGCCTGGGAGAGCAGGGAAAGCTCCTCGTCGCTCAGGCCAGCGAAAAGTGGTACATGGCGAATGGATTCGATGTTCACACGCTCCCCTTTCCGCTCAGCGCCATGCTACACGCCGCTGAACTCGAAACGGTCTGGTGGTGTTTGGATGGATCGGCCAAATGGCTGATGGTTGACGGGCCCATTGTACCCCAGAGCCTGTCTCCCTCCCAATCAACGGCCGGACAGGAAGCTGACAACCCCTCTGGATCGAGCTCTGGAGCAAATCCTGGGCCCGGCGTAGGACAGGCCGTGGGACAGGTCAGTAGCTGCGCTGGAAGACCACGGTCCAACTGAAGTGACCGAAGCAGCCGTTGGTGTCCACGAAGGCCTGGCAGCTGGCGTCGTCCTTGCAGTAGCGGCCCTGGATGAGCTGGGAGAAGGGGATGTTGTAGGTCTTGGCCGTGTTGCCTTTGGCCCGGTCGCTGGTGACCTCCCGGCCGTCCACATCCCGCAGGACCACGATGTCGTCCCCGTCCACGTTCACGTCGAACTCGGCGATGCCTGGCCCCTTCTCGCCGGTGGTGTGCAGCTCGTTGCGGTAGACGCCCTGGACCGTGACGCCGTTCAGGGGGTTGCCGGCCGCGTCCTTGACGATGACCCGCAGCACCTGCCCCCCGCCACAGTTGACCGACTCGCCGGCCAGGAAGCCGCCGTTCTCCTCCACGCTCCAGAGCCGCTGCTCCACCAGGCGGAAGTCTGGCCCAGCCGGCACGGGAGTGGCTGTGGGCTGAGGAGGCGGCGTGGGGGTGGCTGGGGGCGGCGTGGGAATGGAAGCGGCCACCGCCACCTGATCCACCGGGCCGCTGGTCTCCACCAGGGGGCCGTAGACCCAGCCGATGGAGGCGTCGTCCAGCTCCACCTGCCACCAGTCGCCCGCCGGGTTCCGGCCCAGGATGGCCGCGGACTCCCCGGCGCTCATGGTGTTGACCACCGGGTACTCGGTGCCCGGGCCGGCCCGCACGTTCATGGGATCCGTGGCGTGGAGCGCCGGCTCCTCCACCACAGGCTCAGGCGTGGGGGTGGGCGGCTCGGGAGTGGGCTCGGGCGTCTCGGTGGGTGTCTCCTGGGCCATGGCCGGGGTGGGGGAGGGCTCGGGCGGGCTCTGGGTCGGCGGCTCCGCCGGCGAACTGCCCTGCTCCCCAGGCTGGGCCGGAGGGTTGACGGCGTCGGCCACCTGGTTCACCAGAGAGACGCCTCGATGGGGCAGGCCCTGGTCCTCCGCGTAACGGGAGATCTGGGCCGAGTAGAGGTTCAGGTCGTAGACCAGGCGCACCAGGGCTTCCAGGACATTGGCCGGGCTCCCCTGGCTGATGCTCTGCTCGGTGACGAAGATGAGCCACTGGCCAGCGTTGGCCACATCCAGCTCGTCCAGCTGGGCCTGGGCCTGGGGCAGGTCGCCGCTCTGCTGGTACGCCAGGGCGATCTGCCGGGTGCTCTCCATGAGGGCCTCGTTGTCCGGCGGGGACTGGGGCCCACAGGCGGCCAGGAGCAGGATCCCCAACAGGGCCGGCAAGAGCAGCCGCAGGAGGGTCCAGGCGCTGGGTTTTCTCGGGGGAAACGGGGGCGAAGAGGGCAAGGGACGGGTCTGACGCCAAGGGGGGATCGGCGGGCCAGACGAAGCGGCGTCGCTACGAACAGGCTGTCCAGACATGGTTTTCGTGCGAACCCGGGGTTTCCCATCCCGCTCCAGGGACCGAAACGCTGGTGACAGCGCCTGTTCCCGGAGCCGGGAAGCACCCCGAATTCTCCTCCTTTGTATGTGTTTTCTCCCGGTCTCTGCTATAATATCCAGGCGCTGCCAGGGGTTGCCCGGCAACTGGCTGGGACGCTTCTCCCTGGGGAAGAACGCACCGGGCAGGGGCCGGGTTCCCGAAAGAGCGCATGGGCGCTAAGAGACAGACTGGCCTGCCTTTTCACGGTGCAGACCAGGGGGAGAAATGTGTGCCGAAGGTGGGAGTCGAACCCACACGGGATTACCCCACACGAGTTTGAGTCGTGCGCGTCTGCCAATTCCGCCACTTCGGCTCCAGAAAAAGTATACAAGTAGCCTGCGCCCATCGTCAAATACAGCCGAGGAAGCCCCAGGAAATTGGCCTGAGCGCAGGCCTGAAAACGGGCATGGAAATCCAGAAAACCAAGCCGTCCACTGCACCCCAATCCACCGATGAGCAGGAGCTGATCCGGCGCGCCCGGGCCGGTGATCTGGACGCGTTCAACGAGCTGGTGAAGAAGTACCAGGGCCTGGCCTACAGCGTGGCCTACCGCATCCTCCGGGACCGAGAAGCCGCGGCCGATGCGGTCCAGGAGAGCTTCGTCAAGGCCTTTCGGGCCTTGGACAGCTTCAAGGGGGGCAACTTCAAGAGCTGGCTCATGCGCATCGTCACCAACACCTGCTATGACTTCCTGCGGGCCCGGGGCCGCCGCCCCACGGAGAGCCTGGACAACCTGCCCGGGGCCGAGGAGTTCATGGACGGCCTGACGGACCGGGGCGAATCCCCCCAGGAGTACGCGGAGCGGCGGGAGCTCAACAAGCTGCTGGAGGAGGCCATCCAGTCCCTGCCCGAGGACCAGCGCATTGCCCTGATCCTCTGCGACGTGGAGGGCCACTCCTACGACGAGATCGCCGAGATCACCGGGGCCGCCATGGGCACGGTCAAGTCCCGGATCAACCGGGCCCGACGCAAGGTCCGAGACTACCTGATGCAGCATTCGGAACTTTTGCCCGCGCCCTATCGTCCTAGGAGCAGTTGAAGCCAGACGTTCGCCCCTGCCGGGGGTGAACCCACCCTGAATTGCACAGAAAAACGCCCGGTTTTGAGGGAACAGAGGCAGGCCAGAGGAGCGAAACACCCCGGAACCATGGGCCGGACAACCGTGAGCCAATGAGCCAATCGTCTCAGCATTCCATCCCCGACGAGCTACTGTCGGCCTATATCGACGGACTGGTCACCGAGGAGGAGCGGGCCCGGATCGAAGCGGCCATGGCCGCGGATCCGGAGATCGCCTGGCAGGTGGAGACCCTGCGCCAGACGGTGCGCCTCCTGAGCGAGCTGCCGCCAGTCCCCCTGCCCCGCTCCTTCGTCCTCACCCAGGCCCAGGTGGCGGACGTGCTCATGGAACGCCAGGCCCTGGCCTCCGTCAGCCTGCCCACCCCCGCCCCCTCCCCGTCCAGGGGGCGTCTGTTCGCCTTCCTGCAAGGGGGCAACCCCCTCTGGCGCAACGCCGCCGCAGTGGCCGCGGTGCTCTTCCTGCTCCTCCTGGCAGGGGAGTTCGCCCAGCTCTCCCCCTTCCAGCAGAGCGCGCCCCAGTATCCAGGGGCAGGGGAGGCCGTGGCCGTGG
>CAYQEB010000122.1:0-12037 GCA_964416395.1 uncultured Caldilineaceae bacterium
GCGGCCACCTCTCGCAGGACCACGGGCACAGGCAGTAGGGACCGCCAGGCCTGGGGATCGTCGCCCAGGCGACGGATCCAACCTTCCTCGGGCTGGAGCGCGTCCGCGGCCAGGCAGAAGGTCAGATGGTTGAGAAACGTGGTCTTGCCGCTGCCCGGGTCCCCCAGGAGCACCAGACGCCGGCTGCGCTCCACCGCCTCCCGGGCCGAGAGGGGGCGCTCCCGCCCACGAAGCAGGCGATTTACTTCGCCTTCGTCGTCCTTGCCGCCGTCATCCTTCTCTTCTCGGGGAACGCTGGCGGTGGTGTCCAGGTCCACGTAGACGTCGGCCAGGGTCTGGCGCTCCTGCTGGCCGGTCTCCGCGCTGGCGGCCTTGAAGTCCACCGCGCTCATGGGCAGGTAGCGGGTCTGGTCCGCGATGCGGCTCAGGTAACGGCGATGCAGATCTGTGTAGGCATCGTGGGCGTCCACCAGGCGCTCGGCTGGTTCTGGAGCCTGGCGGGCTTCCCACACGGCCAGGCCCACTGCAGCGATGGCGGCCAGGACGATCACAGTCCATAACCAGGGGCGAAGGGCGACGGGAATGTCTACGGGCATGAAATTGGAGGCCAGTTCACCAAGGAAGAGCACGAAGGCCAGCAGAGCGGGAACGAGCCAGGAACGGCGACGGGACATGGAAGCACCTCCAGGTGGCGGCAAGTCGGTGGCTTACGCTGGCCCAAGCATAGCACAGGGGGAGCGGGGAGAGCAACGGGCTGGGGAAATTCGGGGCGTTTGGCTCTGAGAAGGAGGAGAGAGGATTGGCGAGCAGGCTAGGCTGCTATTCGAGCATCCGCCCAGCCCCACGGCCAAGACGCTCGCGCAGATACTGCCACCAGCTTCGAGGAGCCGAGCCGGCTCGCAGCCGCCAGGCGCCCACCAGGCCGTAGGGCAGGAAGAAGACGATGAGGATGTAGAGGACGCCCAGGAGGACGTCGGCGTTCTCCCCGAACCACCGGTCCAGGAAGAACTGGAGAAGCCGAAAGACCGCGGCCCCGATCAGGGCGCCACTCAGGGTGCCCACGCCGCCGATGAGGATCATGAGCAGGGCCGCCACGGTCCAACCCAGGCTGGCGATGTTGGGGCTGACAATGGGCTGATGCACCGCGTGGAGAAAGCCCGCCAGGGCCGCGGTGATGGAGGCCACCACCAGGGCCACCAGCTTGAAGTAGAAGGTGTTGTACCCCAGCATCAGGGCCCGCTCCTCGTTCTCCCGGATGGCGACCCAGACCCGGCCCGTGGGGGAGTCCACGAAGCGGCGGTAGAGGAGGTAGATGGCGAAGGTGCTGACCAGGACGAGCAGGTAGAGGGTGAAGCGGTGGGTGTTGGTGTTCAGGAAGGCCGGCGCCACGACTCCCTGCAGCCCCACGTCCGCGCCGGTGTACTTCCCCACCTCCCGGGACTGAACCACGATGTGGAAGACCGAGGCCAGGCCCAACGTCACCAGGGCAAAGGTGATGCCCTTGACCCGGGGCAGCACCAGCGCGAAGAGCACCGCCTGCAGCATCCCCACCAGGACGACCGCGGCCAGGGTCAGCCCCACGCCCCATTCCAGGCTCTTGAAGGCGATGCCCGTCATGTAGGCCCCGGCCGCGAAGAACATGGCATGGCCAAAGGAGAGCAGGCCGGTCACGCCCAGGACCAGGTCGTAGCTCAGGGCGTAGATGGCCAGGATGAAGACCTCGATAAGCAGCCCCTGGAAGAACTTGGCGTTGCCCGACTCGTTGGCCAGGACCTGAGCCAGGGGCTGGCCGTCCAGGAGGGCCACCAGGAAGGGCAGGATCAACAGGAAGAGAAAGACTCCCAGGGGGCCGGATGGGATGCGAAACTTGGCCATCATGGTCGCTCGTCAAGATGTAGTGGGTTGTGGGCCAAACCGAGGCCGGGATGCGCGGTGAACAGGGGCATCCCCTACTCCCGACGCCCGAAAAGGCCCTGGGGCAGGACCAGCAGGACGATCACCATCAACAGGACTGTGGAGGCCGGCACCAGGGGCGGCGAGGGCTTGAAGGGCTCCTCCAGGAAGGGCAGGCGGATGCCGATGGCGCTGTACTTGATGATGAACTGCTGGAGCAGCCCCACCAGGATGGCGCCGGCCGCGGCCCCTGGAAAGCTGGTCAAGCCGCCGATGGCCAGGGCGATGAGGGCCAGCAGGAGCAGCCGAGCCCCCATGTCGTTGGCCAGGCCGATGGACGGGGCGGCCAACGTGCCGCCCAGCGCGGCCAACCCCACCCCCAGAGCGAAAACGAAGGTGAAGACCCGGCGCACGTTGATGCCCAAAGCCTCCACCATCTCCCGGTCCTGCACACCGGCCCGGATGATCATGCCCATGCGGGTCCGCTGCAGGAGCAGCCAGACCCCGCTCAGGACCAGGAAGCCTACGGCCACGATGAAGATCTCGTTGTAGCTGCGCACCCGCCCTCCCAAAAGGAAGATGGTGGAGCAGCGGTGAACCAACCACTGGCCCAGGCTGGTGGCTGGGCACCCCTCCCCAGTCCCTGCAAAGAGGGCGGGCTTGGGCATGGTGAACTCGGGACGCCCCCAGAGAGCCCGCACCGCCTCCACCGTGACAAAACCCAAGCCCAAGGTGAGGAGGATCTGGTAGACCGGTCGCTCGTAGAGGGGACGGATCAGGGTCGTCTCCACCAGGGCGCCGATGAGGAGGCCCGTGGCCGTGGCCACCCCCATGGCCAGGAAGAAACGGGCCGTGGAGCCCATGCCGAAGAGCAGCTCGGTCAGGGGCGTGTTCACCCCGTGGACGGCCAGGCCCAGGAGCGCCAACCCCCCGGCCAGGAGCAGCGGCCCCCGGGGGAGACGCCCTGGGATGGCGCCAGGCCGCCGCTGTCGCCAGGCCGCCAGGGCTCCGCTGAGCAGGATGCCGCCGGCCAGGATCCCCAGCAGGCTGACCAGGGGCGGGATGGATTCCCAGGCTGCCGGGGGCGGGATGGCCAGTCGCCCCTGGCTCAGGGCCAGGGAGTAGGTGATGGGGCTCTCCGCGTAGACCCGATGGTTCCAGACGGCGATGGGGTAACGGCCCAGACCGAAGGCCACCAGGGCCCCTCCTCCGGCCAGCCCCAGCCAGGGAGCCACCCGGGCAGCCAGCCCCTGGAGAGGGCGCCGCCCCAACCCGTTCTGCCAGACCGGCAGGAGCACTAGCCCGCCGGCCAACAGGGCCAGGGGCGCCAGCACGTCCACAAAGGTGTCCGGGCGCACGTAGACGGTCCAGCCCACGTAGGCTCCCAACATGAACATCTCTCCGTGAGCCAGGTTGAGCACGTCCATGAGCCCCAGGATCAGGGAGAGCCCTGCGGCCACCAGGAAGGTCACCATGCCCACGGAGAGCCCCCGCAGCACGGTGATGCCCCACTCCTCCGGGTCCATGCCCTGGAGCGCGGTGGCGAAGAGCAGGGCCAGGACCCCCAGGGTGATGAGACGGGTTCGGTTGTGGCGTGCGGCCTGCAGAAGATCGGTCATGGCAGGAAGGTTGGCTGTTCGGTCTCACATCTCCGCTGATGACGCAGCTTAGGCCGCGCCCAGGTAACGCTGGATGGTCTCGGGATCATCCACCAGGGCCGCCATGGCGCCGGCCTGCACGGAACGCCCCTCTTCGATGATCACGTAGCGCTCGGCCAGACGGCTGGCCACCAGGAAGTTCTGCTCCACCAGCAGGACGGTGGTCTCCTGGGAGAGCTGGCGGATGGCCTCCATCATCTCCTCGATGAGGACCGGCGCCAGGCCCTCGCTGGGCTCGTCGATGAGGAGCAGCTTGTTGTCCGGCACCAGAGCCCGGGCAATGGCCAGCATCTGCTGCTGCCCGCCGGAAAGCTTGGTCCCGGGCAGCTTGATCAGCCGCTTCAGATCCGGGAAGAGGCGGAAGATCAGCTCCTCTTTCCGCTCCAGATCCCCCTTGCGCCGCTCGGCGATGCGCAGGTTCTCCTCCACGCTCAGCTCCCGGAAGATGGCCCGGTGCTCCGGCACGTAGCCTATGCCCAGGGCGGCGATCTGGAAACTGGGGAGCCCCTGGATGGGTTTCCCGTTGAAGCGGATCCGACCTCGGCTGGGCGGCGTCAGCCCCAGGATGGACTTGAGGGTCGTCGTCTTGCCCGCGCCGTTGCGGCCCAGAAGCACGCTGATGCCACCCCGGGGGACCGCCAGGGAGACCCCTTCCAGGATGTGGAACTGGCCGATAAAGGTGTGGATCTCCTCGACTTCCAACAGGTTCTCCATGCCTTGCCCTCGATCTTCCCTTGGCTGGCTCAGCGGCCCTCCACCGGATCGTAGAGGCTGCCCAGGTAGGCCTGCTGCACCGTCTCGTTGGCGGCGATGGCCTGGGGCGGCCCCTCGGCCAGGATCGCGCCCCGGTGCATCACGGTGACCGTGTCCGAGACGCGCATGACCACGTTCATGTTGTGCTCCACCAGCATCACCGTCTTTCGCCCCGTCTCCTGGATGGCCTGGATCAGGGCCATGAGCTCCGGCACCTGCTCCGAGGCCATGCCCGCGGTGGGCTCGTCCAGGAGGAGCAGCTCTGGGTCCGGCGCCAGGATCATGGCCAGCTCCAGCTTGCGCTGATCCCCATGGGGCAGGGTCCGGGCCGGCATGGCTGCTCGGGCTGTCAACCCCACCTGTTCCAGCACCGCCCAGGCGCGCTCTTCGTAGCGGCGAAAGTGACGGTGGGAGCGGAAGAGGCGGAAGTTGTCCTGGCCCACGGCCTGGGCAGCCAAGCGCACGTTCTCCAGCACAGTCAAGTTGGGGAAAAGGTTGGTGATCTGGAAGGAGCGCCCCATGCCCAGGTGGGCTCGGCGATGAACCGGCAGCCGGGTGATCTCCTGGCCCTTGAAGAAGATCCGTCCCCCTGTGGGCGGGATGTTCCCGCTCAGCAGGTTGAAGAGGGTGGTCTTGCCAGCGCCGTTGGGCCCGATGATGGAGTGGAGGCTGCCGGCCCTCACCTGCAGGCTCACGTCGTCCACCGCCACCAGCGCGCCGAACTCCCGGCGCAGGTGACGGGTCTCCAGGATGATGGGCGCGCTGGGTTCACCAGGCATGGGCTTCTCCAGGGAGGGGTGCAGAGGCGGGGGATGCCTGGACGTTCAGGATGGCGCTACTCTCCGCTCAGGCTGCCCACGGGCAGATCCCCGCAGCGCTCCTGGAGCTCCTCGGGCAGGAGGCAGGGCGGCTCCGGACGGTTGGTCTCCACGTACTCGAAGAAGCGGAACTCCGGGTCATCCACGTTGAGCAGGGTGACGATGTACATGTCCTGGATGGCCACGTGGTCCTCTGGGCGGATGCGGATGACGCCCTTGGGCCCCTGGAACTCCATCCCCTCCATGGCCGGGATGAGGGCTGCGGAGCTGGCATCCCCGCCGGTGGCCTTCAACGCCTCCACGATGAGGATGCCCGCGTTCATGGCGTCCGGGTCGAAGAGGTCGGGGAAGGTCTGGTAGCGCTCCTTCACCTGGGCCACCAGCCAGTCGTTGATCTCGTTGTCGGGCAGGGTGTAGTGGTAGAGGATGCCGCTGGTGGCGCCGATGGCGTTGGCGAAGAAGGCGGGCAGCACCACGTTGTCGATGAAGGCGGTGGCCAGGGCTTTCTGCTCCAGCACACCCGCGTCTGTGGCGGCCTGGAGCAGCGGGATGAAGCCGCCGCCAGCCCAGGTGACCAGGAAGGCGTCCGCGTCCACGTCCGCAATCTGCTCCATGTAGGGGCCGAAGTCCGTGGTGTCCAGGGGGGCGAAGATGTCGTCGGCCACGAACTCCCCACCGAAGAAGGTGCAGGCGTCCCGCAGCGCGGCCGCGCCGCCATGGCCGAAGGAGTAGTCCGGCGCGATCTGGACGAAGGTGTGGTACTGGGTGGTCAGGTACTCACACATGTTGATGGCATCCTGGTAGTTGTTGCGGCTGGTGCGGAAGGTGTTCGGGTTGAAGTCCTTCCCTGTGATGTCGTTGGCCGCGGCCGGGGCCACCACCAGGATCACGTCGTTCTCCCGGGCCAGCTCCTGGAGGGTGGCCGTGGCGCCGGAGCTGACCGTGCCCACCAGGATGTCCACCCCCTCCACCTCGATGAGCTCCCGGCCCAGGGTGGCGGTGTTCTCCGGGTTCGTCTGATCGTCCCGGACGAAGACCTGAATGGTGCAGTTGGGGAGCTGGAAGGTGTAGCCATCCTCGCTCACATCGCTGGCCGGGACGCCGGTGGCGTACTCCAGTCCCAGGGGGAAGCTGCGCAGGATGTGGGCGCCGTAGATGGCCAGGGGCCCGCTGCGGTCGGTGATCAGGCCGATCTTGATGGGCTCTGCGCAGGAAAAATCCGCCTTCGCTTCGGCGGATTCGGCTGAGGCCTCAGCCGGGGCCTGCTCCTGGGCGGGGGTTTCCTGCTTGGCCTGCTCGGCCGCGGTCTCCTGGGCCGGCTCCGGGGCGGATGGCTCCGGGGCCGAGGGCTGGGGGGCGGCGGGCTGGGCGCAGCCGGCCAGGGCCAGGGCCATCACCAGCAGGAGCGAAAAAAGGGTGAAACGGACAGTGAAACGCTGCATGGATTGCCTCCTCCGAGATAGGGAAACGAGCAAGATAGACAGAAACAAGCGAGACAGAGGGATGAAGCTGGGAGCGAAAGCGGGGGAAATGTTCGTGTCGAACGGTGGGCGGGCCCCACCAACGCGCCGGGCTCACGCCAGCCAGGGGTGCAGGTGCTGGTTGAACTCCTCCAGCCGCTCCAGGAAAGGCACATGGCCCACCCCCTCCATGACCACCTCCTGGAAGGAGCCGCCAGCCCCGGCGTAGCGCTCCAGGACGGCCCGGGTCTGGGCGATCATGGGCTGGGAGGGGAAGACCTCCTCCCCAGGCCAGCCAGGGATGAGCCCCATGGCCCCCAGGGTCCCCGCGTCGGTCATGGCCTTGTCCGAGATGATCAGGTCATGGCTGCCCCGGATCCAGAGGATGGGCGGCTTGGGGGAAGCAGCCACGATCTCCGCCACGTCCCCCACGTACTTGGGCGAGAGGGCGTTGTTGGGGCCCCACTCCCCGGGGGCCACGAAGGGCCAGTTGAGGGAGGGCGCCGAGTCGCCAGGGTAGGCCTGCTCCCCCAGATGGATGGCCAGCATGGACTCCACGATGGCGTCCTCCCGCTCCAGGATGAGCGGGGGCTTGACGATCAGGGAGCGCAGGACGGAGCGGGCCGTGAAGGGGCTGTCCGCGCTCCGGTTGCCAGCGGCGATCTCCTTCACCATCTCCGAGTTGACCAGCCCCGCGCCCGAGCCGGCGAAATCGTCGTAGCAGGGGGCGCCGGCCACGTCCTTGGTGCCGCCGTAGCCGTAGGGCGACCCCGGAGCCACCTGGACCAGGGAAAGCAGCCGCTCCGGATGGCTGCGCAGGATGCGCCAACCCACCGAGCCGCCCAGGGAGTTGGTCACCACGTGGGCCCGGTCGATGCCCAGGGTGTCCAGCAGGGCCATCGCGTCCTCTGCCAGGTCGGCCAGCCCCAAGGGAGCGCGGATCTTGGCCGCCGGGTCGGCCTCCCCGTAGCCCCGCTGGTCCGGCGCGATGCCCCGATAGCCTGGTGGCAAGCCCAGCATCGTCTCCTCCCACCAGGTGGCAGAAGAAAGGTTGCCGTGCAGGAAGAGGACGGGCACACCGTCCTCCGGCCCGGTGAAAAGCACCCGGGTGGTGAGCCGCTCCGTGGCGATGGTCCGGGCGGTGACCCCCGGCAAGGTGGGAATGTCCATGGCTTCCTCCTTTGGCCCCAATAGCGCCCGAATCCAGATGGCGCCCTAACCTAGATAGCGTTCCTTCAACTTGAGTTTCTCCACTTTGCCGTAGGGGGAGTGGGGCAACGAATCGGCGAAAATGACCTGCCGGGGGACCTTGTAGCGGGCCAGCCGTTCCCCGCAGAAGCGCAGCAGCTCCTCCTGGCTGGCCGTGCGTCCCGGCTCCAGGACCACGATCATCAGGCCCACCTCGCCCCATTTCTCATCGGGCTTGCCGATGAGGGCCGCCTCGGCCACAGCGGGATGCTCCTGGAAGACCGCCTCCACCTCCGCCGCGTAGACATTCTCCCCGCCGCTGATGATCATGTCCTTGAAGCGGCCCACGATGGTGTAGAAGCCCTCCTGGTCCCGCCGAGCCATGTCTCCTGTGTGGAACCAGCCATCCTTCAGGGCCCGGGCTGTGGCTTCCGGGTTGCGCCAGTAGCCGGTGCAGACGTGGGGGCCGGCGATGAGCAATTCCCCCGTCTCTCCCACGGGTGCGTCCTGGCCCTGGGCGTCCACCAAGCGCACCCGACTGTGGAAGATGGGCTTGCCCACGCTGCCCCGCTTGGCCACCGATTCCTCGTCGGTCATGGTGAAGCAGTTGACCCCCACCTCGGTCAGGCCGTATCCCTGGCGAAAGACCCCACCCTTGGCCGCCAACCAGGCCTGGACCAACCCGGTGTCCAGGGGAGCGCCGCCGCTGATGAAGAAGCGCACCCGCCGAAAGTCCGCCTGGGGGAAACGAGGGGAGTCCATCCACAGCTTGAAGATGGTGGGCACGCCCAGGACCACCGTGCAGCCTTCGTCCACGATGGCCTGGAGGGTGGCGTCCGGGTCGAAGGTGCGGGAGAGCACGATGCGGCCACCGGCGTAGAAGAGGGGGGTGAGGAAAGCGAAGAGGCCGCCTGCGTGGAAGAGCGGGGTGAAGACTGGCGAGACATCCGCCGGGGTCAGCTCCCAGCTCACGGTGGTGTTGATGCAGTTCCAGAGCACCTGGCGGTGAGGGATCATGGCCCCTTTGGGCCGGCCCGTAGTGCCCGAGGTGTAGAGGATGGCGCAGGTGTCCTCGCCGCTGAGGGGCGGCCGCTCGGGCTCCTGATCCGAGGCCCGGGTCAGGCCTTCCTCGTACTCCACGGCCCCGGGGATGGCCGCTCCCTCCAGGCTGACCAGGTGGGGAATCTGAACCTGGGGGCGCATCTCCTCCAGCAGATCCTGGAATTCGGGCCCGCAGAGGAGCGCCTTGGGCCTGCAGTCGTTGACGATGTAGGCCAGCTCCGGCGCGGCCAGGCGCCAGTTCAAGGGGGCGAAGATGGCCCCGATCTTGGCCAGGCCGTAGAGCAGATCCAGGTAGACCACGCTGTTGTGGGCCAGGATCGAGACCCGATCCCCCTTGCCCACCCCCAAGCGCTCCCGCAGGAAGTTGGCGGCTCGATTGGCTCGCTGGTTCAGTTCCCGGTAGCGGAAACGGCGTCCCGTGGCCAGCTCGTGGAGAGCCTCCCGCTCCGGGGTCAACTCGGCTCGCTTGCTCAACAGGTGGGCCGCGTGCATCTTCTCCCTCCTCTCCAGCAGCCCCTACGTCCCCACCACGATGCCGCCGTCCACCCGCAGCACCGCGCCGGAGACAAAGTCGGCCTCGTCCGAAGCCAGGAAGAGATAGGCGTTGGCCACGTCCTCCGGACGCCCCAGGCGGCGCAGAGGGATGCGGGCCGCCATGCTCTCCAGGACCTTCCGAGGCATCTGCTGCACCATCTGGGTCAGGATGAACCCTGGCGCCACCGCGTTGACCCGGATGTTGTACCGGCCTAGCTCCCGGGCCCAGACCTTGGTCATGCCGATGACCCCGGCCTTGCTGGCCACGTAGTTGGTCTGGCCGAAGTTGCCGTCCAACCCCACCACGGACGAGGCGTTGAGGATCACGCCGCCTCCCTGGCGCACCATGACCGGCGCCACCGCCTGGGTGCAGTTGAAAACGCCCTTGAGGTTCACGCCGATCACCTGGTCGAAGGCCGCTTCGGACATCTGATCCACCAGCTGGCCCTCCTTGAACTTGACCAGCTGGGCGTCCCGCAGGATGCCGGCGTTGTTCACCAGCACGTCCACCCGGCCGTAGCGCGCCACCAGATCCGCCACCCCGGCTTGGACCGCCTGCCGGTCGGTGATGTCCACCCGGCGGAAGCAGCTGGGCTCTCCCAGGCTCTTCGCCACAGCCTGGCCGGCCTCCACGTTCACGTCCCAGATGGCCACCGCGGCCCCCGCCTGGGCGAAGCGCTGGGCTGTGGCCCTGCCGATGCCAGCCCCGCCGCCGGTGATGAGGGCGATCCGTCCTTGCAAACGCATGCTACTGCCTCCTCTTCTCGGTGGAGGGCACAGGTCCCCACTGCACCACCCCTGCCGCCCAGACGTAACCGATGCCTGCCGCCACGATCACCATCAGGTCCCCGTCCCGCAGCCGCCCCTGGCGCAGCCCCTCCCGGATGCCGAACATGGCGTCCTGTTCGCCCGTGTGGCCGATGTGCCCCAGGTAGACCGACTGCTCTTCAGTGAGCCCCAAACGAGCCAGCATCTCCCGGTGCCCAGAGGGTTTGATGAGCACCATGTTGAGGAAGTCGATGTCCTCTCGGGTGTAGGGGGAGCCGTCGGGCTTGCGGCCGCTCTTCTCCAGGGCCCGGTCCACGCAGGTCAGCCAGTTGGCCATGGAGACAGCGTTGAGACGAGCCTTCATGGCCTCGGGCTCCACCAGGTCGAAGGTGAAGAGCCCCTGGGCCACCGCCTGGTCTGTGGGGAACTGGACCGTGCCGCTGGCCGGGACAATCACGTGTTTGCTCATGGAGCCATCGGCGATGAGGTGGGCGCCCAGGATCCGGTTGCGGGGCCAGTTCCGGCGAAGGAGCATGGCGCCTCCTCCCGCCCCGATGTTGAAGAGGAAGGAGGTGCGGTGCTTGCGGAAATCGATGAGGTCCGCCACCCGATAGCCTCCGGCGATGAGCACCGTGTTGATCTCCGGGTCTGCCGCCATCAGGCCCTTGGCCGTCTGCAGGGCCGCGACAGTGGTGGCGCAGCGGGCGTGCAGGTCCATGGCCCAGGCGTTCACCGCGCCGATCTCGTAGGCCATGTGGATCCCCGCGGTCCAAAGGGTGTATTCCTTCCACTCCTCCGTGGTGCAGAGAACCACATCGATCTCCTCCGGGGAGATGGAGGTCTGGGCCAGGCAATCCTGGGCCGCTTTGATGCCCATTTCGTTGGGATGTTCGTCTGGGTTGCCCACGTACTTGCCAGTGATGCCCAGCTTCTCGCGCACCACCCACTCGGGCAGGCCGCTGGCCTGGGCGATCTCCTGGGCGGTGAGGTAGCCCTCCGGCGAGTAGGTGCCTACGCTGACGATACCGACGGACGGGCCGTCCGCTGAGCGGTCCACTGACAAGCGGCTTCTCCTTGGGTATGGAAAGGGGGGGCAGAAGTAGGGGGATCCAGGTCTACGCCAGGGTCCACGACCACCGATCCGACAGCTACTGACCGTCTACTGCTGGGGCCATGCCGTGGGTGACGAAGGCCATGAATGCATCGAAGACAGCCGGGGGCAGGCCATCCTCTTCCCAGAGCACCCAGCGCATGCCCAGGAAGTCACCCATGCCCATGAGGCAGTAGGCCAGCACTTCTGGGTCAATGGCTCGGATCTGACCAGCATCCATGGCGGCGGAGAGGCCCGCCACGTAGCTTTCAGCCAGGCTGCGGTAGTACCAGCGGAAGAGCTCTTCGTCCACGAACTCGGCCTGGCGCACGATGCGATAGAGACCCCGGTGGCGGTGGATGAAGTCAAAGAAGGCCCGAAAGCCAGCTCGCTCCATCTCCAGCCGGTCTGTCAGGCCCTGGATGGCCTCGGCGGTGCGCTGGCGCAGACGGCGGTTCAGCTCCTGGACCAGCTCGGTGAAGATGGCCTGCTTGTCCGCGAAGTAGACGTAGAACGTGCCCTGGGCCACGCCGGCCGTCATGGTGATCTCGCTGACGGAGGCTCGTTCGTAGCCTTTTTGGCCGAAAACCTCTTCCGCGGCCCTGAGGAGTTTCTGCCTGGTCTGCCGGCCCCGGGGGGTGGCCGGGTTCGTGACCGGCTGTCGTTTGTGGGGTTGCTCTGCCTGGGAAGTTGACACTTGATTCACCTTTCAGGTATTGGGGAGTATAGCATTGGTGGTTCCGGCTGTCAAGCGGTTTCGGCAGTTCATTTTCGGGCTCATTGGGGCTCATTGGGCTCATTTGAATCGAAAAA
>CAYQEB010000123.1:0-7485 GCA_964416395.1 uncultured Caldilineaceae bacterium
CGAAACTCAATCTCCCCAGTAGTCGCTGTTCCAGTTCACGCTGTTCCAGTTCACGGAATTCCAGTTGACGCTGTTCCAGTTGACCGAATTCCAGTTCACACTGTTCCAGTTCACGCTGTTCCAGTTGACCGGATCGTCCCCGGTCCAGAGGAGCTGGCTGGCCTGGATGCCCGTGTTGGCCGATTCTGTGGTGGTCCCATGCACCGCTGCGTAGACGTCCAGGTAGCCGGCCCCGGCCTTGACCGGGTCGTAGCCAGGCCAGTTGGAGTTGGCCGTGGCCATGAGTCGGTACTTGACCTGGTCCGGCGTCAGGTTCGGCTCGTCCTCCAGGAGCAGGGCCACCGCGCCAGCCACCATGGGGGCGGCCATGGAGGTGCCGGACATGCGGAAGAGGGCCTTGCCCTCCCGGTTGGAGGGGTGCTTCTTCCCCATGGTGACCTTGTCGCTCCCCGGCAGCTCGGCCACGATGTTCCGGCCCGGGGCCACGAGCTCCGGCTTGACGGCGCCTGCCTCGCTCACGCCATAGGCGGAGAAGGAGGCCACCACGTCGTCGCTCAGATCCAGGGTGCCCCGGTCGTCCGTGGCCCCCACGGTGATGACGAAGGGATCGTTGGCCGGCGGGTAGAGGGTGGCGTCCCCGTTGTTCCCCGCGGAGACCACCACCACGATGCCGTTGAACCAGAGGATCTCCACCGCAGCGTCCAGGGGGCTGGTGTGGTAGGACTGGGGCGCCGCCGCGTTCAGGGAGAGGTTCACCACCCGAATGTTGAACTTGTCCTTGTTCTCCAGGGCCCACTGCAGCGCCTCGATGACCGTGGACTCGGTGGCCATGCCCTGGTCGTCGCTCACCCGCAGGTTGAGCAGGTAGGCCTGGGGCGCCACCCCCAAATATTTGCCGTCCAACTGCTTGCCGTCGCTGGCCAGGATGGCGGCCACAAATGTGCCGTGCCCGTATCGGTCCGTAGAGTTGTGGTACCCCTCGTTGAAATTGATGCTCCGGAAACGGCGCTTGGCCAGGCTCTTGTGCTTGCCGATGCCGCTGTCCACCACCGCCACGGTCACGCCCTGGCCCTGAAGCCAGGCCGGCGCCTCGTTCCACACCTCCGTGGCCCGGATGACCTGGGGATAGATGTTGACCAGCTTGGAGGTGTCCACAAAGCCTTTGGGAGGCTTCTCTTTCGGGCCGGAAGGGCTGACGTCCAGGCCAGGAGCGCTGGTCACCCGCAGGCCCACCGCGTCGTAGAAGAGCACATCGCTATTCTTGAACTTCTTCTGGTCCAGGACCACCTCCACGCCCTGGTCGAAGTCGGCCCAGCGCCATTTTCGGCCCCGGGTCACATTCACCGACACGATCCCGGCCTGGTCGGGCCCAATGCGGCTGTCGAAGTCGTCCTCCTTCACGGTGAATTTCCGGCTCCTTTGCCCGCCCACCGTGATGTACAGCTTGAGATCCTCGTCCAGCTCTTCCTGGGCGTAGACGTGGAGGAGCACCTCCACCTTCTGGATGGCGTGGCCCGGGGTGATCTGGACCTCAAAGCCGCCGAAGCTGCCCTTGGCCTTCCGGCTTCCATGGCCGAAGAGCCCATCCGGGCCCAGGCCCGCCTCATCCACCATGTTGGCCGCATCCACGAAGGTGTTCTCCACCTGGCTGCCGAGCTCCGTGGCCCAGGTGGTGAAGACCACCTGCGAGGCGTTGGCGGCGCTCACCGTGGGTCCATCCAGGCTGATCCAGCCCACGCCCGGGGTCTGGGCCAGGGCCGTCACCGCGCCGGCCGGCACCTGGGCCACCGTCGCGTGGATGATGGAGAGCTCGCTCAGCACCAGGCCGCCTAGCCAGTCCACCTGGCTGGCCAGATCCAGGGCCGGGTCGCTTTTCTGGACGATGATGCGGACAGGGAGATCCGGCGCTTCCTGGGCCAGGGTCAAAAGCTGGGGCTGAACGGGAAGGAGCTTGGCCGGGGCAGCGGAAGCCACCAGGACCGTGGGGAGGAAAAGTGCAACAACCAGCAGGAAGGCGAACAGCCGTTGGGCTCGGGCAGGGGGAAACGAATTCATCGATGCTACCTCGCGATGTGGACGTCGATGTCGGCCTTTTTGCGCCTCGACGAAACCCCTGAAAATCCTGGGTGAACATCGTGGACCGGGCGCGGCCTGGGCGGTTTACGAAATTGACCTTACTATAACCCAGGCCGAAAGAATTCTGGGTGGTGCATAAGTACCAATTCGTCCGCGAAAAACCTTGCGCAAAGGGGCCGATTCCGCCTTACGCACTTACGTGATTTAAGGCAAAAAAGAGCGAATGTCAGCTTCGGTAAGGAACGTCCGGGGATCGCCCCTCTTCCCTGACGCCCCCAACCAGCCAGGAAACTCAGCGCTTTGTCCCTTCTTCGGCCCCTCTGCTACAATACCAGACGCTGGACCCGAACCCACGCCCCGGCGTGCCACCCTCACTTTCCACCGCCCAGACCAAGGAGAGACTCCATGCCCGCCACCCCCTCACACCCCACCCGGCTCCTGGCTGTGACCGGATTGCTCCTCGCTCTCCTGCTGGCGGCCGGCTGTCAACGCGCCACGCCCACGCCCGCGCCACCCACCGCCACGTCCACGCCTGTCCCGCCCACGGAGACGCCCACGCCACTGCCTCCCACCGAGACGCCCACGCCGCCGCCGCCCACCGAGACGCCCACGCCCATCGTCACCCCCACGGACACGCCTGCGGCCACGGTGGTCCCCCCAGTGGAAGGCAGCGCGCCCGAGGGCTGGGTGGCCTTCACCAGCGCCTCCGGCAGCTTCACCATCTACGCGCCGGAAGCGTGGTGGATCCGGGATTTCGATGCGGAGAACCTGGCTGACCTGTTGGAGGAAGCCAACGCCGCCCTGACCAGCGAGGAGCTCAAGGCGACGCTCGAGGCCTTCCTCAACATGCCCGGCGCCGCCGAGACCATGCAGGCCATTGGCTTCCTGCTGGACGACGCCACCAGCGCGGATCCCAGCTTCATCCCCAATTTCAACGTGATCATCATCCCCGAGATCCTGCCCCTGGATTTCTACGCCCAGGCAGCCAGCCAGCAGATGGACCAGATCCAGGGCATCCAGGTCCTGGACGCCGGCACCCTGCCCGGCCTGCGCCCCGGCGGCGCGGACGTGGGCTTCGTCCGCTACCAGATGGACGGCGCCCTCTACAGCCTGCCCGAAGGGTCCATCATCGACGGCTGGCAGGTCGCCTTCTACAACGACGCTGGGGATCAGCTGGCCATCCTCACCTTCTCCCTGCCCGGCCAGCGCTTCGACGAGCTGGAACCAGTTATCCGGAACATGGTGGCCAGCTTCCAGTTCCCGTAGGGGGATCCATGCCCGCACCCATCCCGGCCGGCTACACCCGAGGCCCCATCCTCTTCATCGGCCCAGCCCAGGAGCGAGCGGCGAAGGAGCTGCTCCTCCAGTTCTTCTGGGAGGAGGCCGGGGCCTACGGCTCCCGCATCGTCATTGTTCCGGCAGGGGACGAGACAGGGCGCGCTGGCCAGGAGTGCGCCCAGCTCTTCACCGCGTGGGAGTCGGACTCGGTCCAGGTGCTCCAGGTCCCGGACCGGAAGGCGGCCCTGGGCCCAGCCCACCTGGAGGCGGTGACCGGCTCCACCGGGGTGCTGCTCCTGGGGGAGAACCCGGTGCGCCTGGCCAGCCTCCTGGGCGGGACGCCCCTGGCCCAGGCCATTCGCCGGGCCAACGCCCGAGGCAAGGCGGTGGGGGGCGTGGCCGGGGGCGCCCAGCTGCTCTGCGAGCACATGATGACCGTCACCGGCGCCCAGGCCCAACGGCCCCTCCTCGACCGAGGCGGGGTGCAGCTGGCCCCGGGGCTGGGGATCACCAACCGCGTCCTCCTGGCTCCCTGGCCGACGTCCAGCCGGGAGCTGGCTGGCAGCTGGGGACGGCTGGCCCGGCTCCTCCAGGCCGTGGCCTACAACCCCTTCCTGGTGGGGCTGAGCCTGGACCCCGAGGCCGGCGGGGTCATCTACCCGGACAACACCCTGGAGATCTTCGGCTGCCAGAGCGCGCTGGTGGTAGACGGGGCCAGCATGACCTACACCGACATCCACGAGCCCACCAGGGCCACCCCGCTGAGCATGCTTGGCGTCCAGATCCACGCCCTGGGGCCCGGGTTCACCTTCAACCTGAACCAGCGCACCGCCCACCCGCCAGAGGAGAGCGACATCCCGGACAGCGCCGTCCCGGACGAACGCACCACCATGTGATTCACATGTGATTCACACGCGATCCATCGACCCGGCATCGATCCAACCTGGGCCGAGTCAGCCTGTGCCGACTCAGCCTGTGCCGACTTAGTCCATGCCAACCTAGCAAGGAGGCTTTCCATGTCAACGATGACCCCCATCACCCAGGACGAGACCACGTTCCCCAAGCAGATCCGCATCCGCGGCCCCTTGCCCGGCCCCAAGGCCGCCGCCTACATCCAGCGGGACGAGCAGGTGACCAGCCCCTGCCTGGGCCGGGTCTACCCCTTGGCCCCGGAGCGCGGCCAGGGCTGCTGGATCATGGACGTGGACGGGAATGTCTTCCTGGACTTCTTCGCCGGCATCGCCGTGGCCGCCACAGGACACTCCCACCCCCGGGTGGTGCAGGCCGTGCAGGAGCAGGCGGCCCGGCTGATCCACGCGGGGGGCAGCGACGTCTACAGCCCAGGCTACGCGGAGCTCTGCGAGAAGCTGGTGGCGCTGGCCCCCAAGGGTGAGTACACCGGGGGCTGGAGGGTTTTCCTCACCAACAGCGGCACGGAGTCGGTGGAGGGCGCGGTGAAGCTGGCCCGCTACCACACCCGTCGCCAGCGGGTCATCGCCTTCCGCGGCGCCTTCCACGGGCGCACCATGGGCTCCTTGAGCCTCACCGCCAGCAAGGCCGTCCAGCGCAACGGCTTCGGCCCCCTGCTCAGCGGCGTCACCCACCTGACCTACCCCAACCGCAACGACTGCCCTCCGGGGATGGACGAGGAGGAGTGGGGCCGGGCCTTCATCCGCCAGCAGCTGGAGGAGGTCTTCGCCACCACCACCCCGCCGGAAGAGGTGGCCGCCATCATCGTGGAGCCGGTCCAGGGGGAAGGGGGATACAAGGTGCCGCCGGCCGGCTTCTTCCAGGCCATCCGGGAGATCTGCGACCAGCACGGCATCGTCTTCATCGCGGACGAGGTGCAGACGGGCTTTGGGCGCACGGGCAAGATGTTCGCCATGGAGCTGTGGGGCGTCCAGCCGGACGTGATCTGCATGGCGAAGGGGATCGCCAGCGGCGTGCCCATCGGCGGCTTCATGGCCCGCTCCCATATCATGGACTGGCCCAAGGGGGCTCACGGCAGCACCTGGGGCGGCAACCCCCTGGGCTGCGCCGCGGCCCTGGCCAACATCGACGTCATCCTGGAAGAGGGGTTGATGGCCAACGCGGTGGAACAGGGGGAGTTCCTCATGGCCCGGTTCCGGGAGCTGATGGAGGAGAGCTCCCTGCTCCTGGAGGTGCGGGGCCGGGGGTTGATGATCGGCCTGGAGATGGCGGACAAGAAGACGGCCCAGGAGTGGGTGGAGCGCTGCTTCCACAAAGGGCTGCTCATCCTCACCGCGGGGAGCAAATCCGTGCGCCTGAGCCCACCCCTGATCCTCAGCCGGGAGGAGGCGGAGCTGGGCTTTGGCATCATGCGGGAAACGCTGCGGGAGATGGAGGCGGAGGGCTAGCTTGGTTCCAGGCCGCTCCCTCAGAAATGGATCAAGGGAATAGACGGGGAAGAGATAGGAAAGAGACAACGAAAAAGCGCCGCCCATGACTGGGTGGCGCTTTCTGTGTTGGCCTGGCACCCCCGGTAGGATTCGAACCCACGACCCTCTGATCCGAAGTCAGATGCTCTATCCACTGAGCTACGGGGGCCTGGTCGGCCAACTGTCCAGCTAAGCTGTATCCACCTACAATTATAGCAGAGAAAAGAAGCCCGAGGCAAAACAAAACCGCGCGCTCGCACCCTGGTTGCGCCGGGTTGTGGACAAGACGGAACGCGGCTCGCGGAGACTGGATCCCTGTGGTCGATCAGCCACCCTCTTCCGCTGGCCGCCCCTCGTCGGCGTGCGCCCTCCGCCAGCGGACCAGGTGGCTAGCCAGGGCGTTCTCCGGGTTCAGGCCTCGCTCCCGGGCCAGGGCCACCAGCCGCCAGAGGAGCCGCCCCAGGGCCTCCTCGTTCGCGTCCGGGGGCAGCAGCTCCTGGAGGCGAGGATCTTCCTGGGCCAGGGCGGTCCGGTCCAGGAGGCCGACCTTTTCCGCCTTGGACTGGAGCTTGCGGGCCTTCTCCAGGGCAGGCAGGGCCGCGGGGATCTGGTCCAGGGGGCTCTTCTGGGGCGCCTGGCCCTTGGCCGCCCGTTCCTGGGCCTTGATGGCGTTCCAGTTGCGGAAGACATCCTCCACCCCGGCCACCTCCACGTCCCCGAAGACGTGGGGATGGCGGCGGATCAGCTTCTGGACGATGTGGCGCACCACGTCGGCCATGCGGAAGCGCCCTTCCTCGGTGGCGATCTGGGTCATCATGGTGACGATGAGGAGCAGATCCCCCAGCTCCTCGGCCACGTGGGCGTCGTCCCCTTCATCGATGGCCTCCAACACCTCCGCGGCCTCGTCCAGGAGATCGCTGCGCAGGCTCTCCAGGGTCTGCTGCCGGTCCCAGGGACAGCCTTCCGGCGCGCGCAGATGGGCCACGATCTCCTGGAGCTCCGTGAAGCTGGCCTGGGGCAAGGGCGGCAGGAAGAGGCTGGTCAGATGGTCGAACCCCTCCCGCCGATCCAGCTGGAAGAGGGGCAGGGTCTCCAGCTGTTCCTCCGGGGCGCCCGCGGCGCGGATCAACGTCACCGGGTGGTCGTCCGGGTAGGCGTTCATCAGGGTCAGCTTCACGTCCGAGGCCAGCCAGCGGGCGTAGAGCTGCCCCAGCAGGGCCGGCTGGCCCAGCTCCAGGGGTGGATGGTGGCGCTGGGCCAGGAGCATGGCGTCCATCACCTGCCCCCCGTCCATGGGGTCCACCTGCACCGCGCCGAAGGAGGGCTCCAGGAAGCTGGCGCCTCCCAGCACCGCCGCGGTGAGGCCGGCCTCCTGGGCCCCTTCCAGGATGAGCCGGGTGGTGGCTTCCCCCACCCAGGGATGGCCCGGCGTCGCGTAGACCACCTGCCCTTCCCGCGCCCGGGCCAGGACCCGCTCCGCGATGGCCGCGTAGACATCCGGGAAGGCGGCGTGCTCCTGGTAGAGGTCGTCGCAGCTCTCCAGGTCCACGTGCCTGGCCAGCTCCTCCACGCCAGGATGGCGGCGGGTGCGCAGGATGACCTGGGGCGCCTGGTGCAGGGCCTGCCAGACGGCCAGGGGAATGTTTCCCACGCCTCCCGGCCCCAGGCCGACGATGAGAATGTCCGCGGCAGGGAGGGTCACCTGGGGCCAGGGCAGGGATGGGTTGGTCGC
>CAYQEB010000123.1:7585-9488 GCA_964416395.1 uncultured Caldilineaceae bacterium
CGGCGCAGACTGTCCCGCAACGAGAAGATCTTCTACTTTCTCAGCTTCCTGATCGTGGCCAGCATGGTGCTGAGCCTCATCTACGTGGCGCTGACGCCCCAGTAATTTTCCCATTTCTGTCAGCGGATCGCAACTACACCTCCCCGCGGTGGCCCACGGAGCAGCCTGGATGTCCTGTCCAGGGCCTGGCACGGACTTGGCGCCTCCTCTCGCCTGTTCGGACGACCTAGCCTGGGCTCCACCGCCCATCCTGGACGAAAGCATGCAACCGTGAAGGCCGAAGAGCGGCGTGGACTCCTGTTCGTGGCCTTGGCCGTGCTCCTCTTCAGCACCAGCCCGGTGCTGATCCGCTGGGCTGCCGCCACCCTCACATCCTTTGAGATCGCTTTCGGCCGCATGCTGGTGGCTGGGGTGGTGGTCCTGGGGCTGGCCCTGGCCCGGCGAGAGCCTCTGCCCGGCCGCCAGGATCTGCCCCGCTTCCTCTTCATCGGCCTGATCACGGCCCTGCACTTCGCCTTCTACATCGCCTCCCTGGAATTCACCACCATCGCCCACGCCCTGGCCCTGGTCTACACAGCGCCTATCTTCGTGGCCCTCTTCTCCTGGCTCTATCTCCAGGAAAAGCTGAGCCCCCGTCAGTGGCTGGGGATCGGCGTGGTGGTGCTGGGCGTGGCGGTGCTGGCCGGCTTCGAGCCCGCCTTCAGCCGGCGCATGCTCCTGGGGGACGCCCTGGCCCTGGGCAGCGCCATCTGCTTCGGGATCTACAGCGTGGCCGGGCGCAGCCAGCGAGACCGCTACCCACTGATGAGCTACGCGGGAGTGGTCTACAGCGTGGCCGCCCTCTGGCTGCTCCCCACCGCGGCCCTCTCTTTCACCCCGGGGGGCTACACGCCTGGAGCTGTGGCCAGCATCCTGGCCCTGGGCGTCCTGCCCCTGGGATTGGGGCACACCCTGTACAACGCTGCGCTGCGCCGGGTCAGCGCCACCTACGTCAACCTGGTGGCCACCCAGGAGGTGACCGGCGGCATCCTGCTGGGGGTGATCCTCCTAGGCGAGGTGCCCACCCTAGCCAGCCTCTTCGGCGCCATTGTCACCCTCATCGGCATCGTGCTGGTGGTGCTGTGACGAGCCATCCCACCCATCCCGAGGAGCCCACCATGCCCGGATCCACGCCAGCCCCTTCCCTGGCATCGGCCCGTTTGCCCCTCTTCCCCGTGACAGCCACGGTGACCGAGGATCGCCTGACCATCGCCGGATGCGACCTGGCGGAGCTGGCCCAGCAGTGGGGCGCCCCCCTCTACCTCTACGACGAAGCCACCCTGGTCCAGGCGGTCCAGGCGTATCGCCAGGCCCTGAAGCGCCACTACCCCGGTCCCAGCGGCATCACCTATGCGGGGAAGGCAGGCCTGAACCTGGCCCTGGCCCAGTGGATGGCGGCCCAAGGCGTCTGGCTGGACTGCACCGGCCTGGGAGAGCTACACATCGCCTCCGCAGCCGGCGTCCCCCGGGAGCAGATCCTGGTCCACGGGGTGAACAAGACGGCCCAGGATCTGGCCGCCGCGGTGGAGATGGCCCGGGTCATTGTGGTGGACAACCTGACCGAGCTGGAACGGCTGGCGACCCTGGCCCAGGCCCGTTCCGGCCCCTTCCCGGAGCTCTGGCTGCGCATCCGCCCAGGCCTGGCTGTGGAGACCCACGCCTTCCGCCAGACGGGCCAGGAGGACAGCAAGTTCGGCATGAGCTACCCGGAGGCCCTGGAGGCGGTGCGACTCTGCCAGGCCCAGGGGCTTCCCCTGACCGGCCTTCACTTCCACCAGGGCTCCCACTTCCACGACCCGACGCCCTTGGGCCCCGCCCTGGACCAGGCCCTGGATTTCGCCCAGAAAGCCTGGCGGGAGATGGG
>CAYQEB010000123.1:9588-11520 GCA_964416395.1 uncultured Caldilineaceae bacterium
GGCCTGGCGGACAATCCGCGCCCGGCTCTCTACGGCGCCCGTTACTCGGCCCTGCCCGTGGCTCAGCCCCAACGGCCGCCCCAGGGTAGGGCCTGGCTGGCCGGGCCCTACTGCGAGAGCGGTGACGTGCTCATCGAAGATCTGCCCATGCCCGAGCTGGCCCCGGGAGAGCTGGTGGCTGTGCCGGTGAGCGGGGCCTATCACCTGAGCATGGGGAGCAACTACAACGGGGCCCGCCGGCCGGCGGTGCTCTGGCTGGCCGGGGGAGAGGCCCGGCTGATCCAACGCCGGGAGAGCCTGGACGAGCTGGTGCAGCGGGATCTACCCCTCTGGTGACGCCGGGCGAGGGCCAGTGCGGTCAGGGCAGGGATTCGATGACAGGAGAAGCGGTGACGGAAGAAAGGGTGACGGGAGAAAGGGGAAAAACGGATGGCGGACATCGCTCGTTGTTCCTGGGCCCACGAGAGCGAGCTCATGCGGATCTACCACGATGAGGAGTGGGGCGAGCCGGTGTACGACGACCGGGAGCTCTTCGGGCGGCTCATCCTGGAGGGGTTCCAGGCCGGCCTCTCCTGGCGGACCATCCTACACAAGCGGGAGAACTTCCGGGCGGCCTTCGACGGGTTTCGTCCTGAGGCCATGGCCCGCTACGACCAGGCCAAAGTGGCAGCCCTGATGCAGGATCCAGGGATCGTCCGCAACCGGCGCAAGATCCGAGCCGCCATCCAGAACGCCCAGGCCTATCTGCGCCTCCAGGAGGAGACGGGCGGCTTTGGGCGCTGGCTCTGGCAGTTTGTGGGCGGCGAGCCTCGGCTGCCCCAAGTCCCCCTGCTCCCCGAGCTGGTCCCCAGCGCCACGCCGGAGTCCCAGGCCATGTCCAAGGCCCTGGGTCGGGCCGGTTTCGCCTTTGTGGGGCCCACCATCTGCTACGCCTTCATGCAGAGTGTGGGGATGGTGAACGATCACGCGCTGGGTTGCTTCAAATACAAAGGGCCGCGGCCTGCATAGGAGGCCCGGCCCAGACGTTCTGCGATGGCTGTCGCTGCTGGCTATGATCCCCCCTCCTGCAGGGCCCGCTGCTGATCCGCTCGCAGCAGTTCCCGGATCACATCGTCAATGCGTCGCTTGTAGCGGAGCATCTCCCGCCGGCACTCCACCTCCGCTGGAGAGGAGGGTTTGAAAGCCCGTAGCGCCTCCTCCAGCTCCCAATCGATCTGCACCCGCGCCCGGTTGATGCGGTGGCCGCGCAGGAACTCCCGCATCTCTTCGGCGATGGTCATGTCGTAGTGGGTGAGATCGTTGTGGAGTTCCACCAGCTCATCGGAGGCGATGGCGGGCATGGGCAGGGCCCGCAAGGTCTCCCAAGCACGGTTCAGTTTACGTCGATTTGCCTTGCTCATGGTTGCCATTGCCAGGGGAGAGGCTCTCGGTCTTGGCTCGTCCGCTGGGCGGCTGTGAGAGGAGACAGCGCCCAGGGCCGAGTGGAAGGGTGCAGATTACAGTGCCCCGATTATAACAGGGCTGCAGAAACAGGCAAAAAGTAGCAAGGTTTGATCTGCGCAGGCCTGGTCTCCATGTGCCGGGGCGTGCCTGGGGTGCAGACGGACGGGTCGGCCTTTCGAGCGAGAAGCAAGTGGGATTTTTCGGTCAAAGTGGCGGTTGACACTCTGGAACTCCTGTTCTATAATGGGCGCACATCTGTTCTAGAAAGCTTGCTTGGTGTATCGTGTATCCCCGCACAGAACCGTTCGCCCATGAAAGGAGCCCTCATGGCCCGCAGGAACAGCAGGAGCAAAGCGATGAAGCCAGACCACAAGAGCCAGGACGACAAACCGGAAAAGAGCGCAGCGAGCAGCCCGAAAATGAAGGCCTTGCAGACCACCTTGGCGACCCTGAACAAGCGCTTTGGGGAAGGCATCGTCATGAAGCTGG
>CAYQEB010000124.1:0-7013 GCA_964416395.1 uncultured Caldilineaceae bacterium
GGCGCCATCCTGGCCCCACAGTTGAGCTCCTATGACCCCAACAAACAGGACCTGGACAACCGGCTGGCGCCCCCCAGCTGGGAGCACCCCATGGGCACAGACGAGCTGGGCCGGGACCTGCTCACCCGCATCCTCCACGGCGGGCGCATCTCCATGCTCATCGGCGTCCTGGCCATGAGCGTGGCGGTGACGGTGGGCACCCTCTTCGGCGCCATCGCCGGCTTCTACGGCGGCCGCATCGACAGCGCGCTCATGCGCTTCACCGACGTGGCCATCTCCTTCCCCAGCTTGTTCCTGCTCATCCTCCTGGCCGCCTACTTCGGCTCCAGCGTGCCCACCATCGTCCTGGTCATCGGGCTCCTCTCCTGGATGCGAGTGGCCCGGCTGGTGCGGGCCTCGTTCATGTCCCTGAAGGCCCAGCAGTTCGTGGAAGCGGCCCAGTGCTGTGGCGTCGGGCCCTGGCGCATCATCGTCTACCACCTGTTGCCCAATGCCCTGGGCCCCATCATCGTGGCGGCCAGCCTGGGCGTCGCCGGGGCCATCCTCACAGAGTCCGCCTTGAGCTACCTGGGCCTGGGCATCCAGCCGCCCACGGCCACCTGGGGCAGCATGCTCCGCAACGCGCAGGACCAGATGGCCATCGCCCCGTGGACGGCCATCTTCCCCGGCCTGATGATCTTCCTGACGGTGATCGCCATCAACTACGTTGGGGATGGACTGCGGGACGCCCTGGATCCGCGCCAGTTGGAACGATGAACAGGAAAGAGGAGAGGGTAGAGAGTGGGAAATAGGGGCGGTTGATCCGTCTTGGTTGATCCGTCTTGGTCGGTGGAGGTTCGCGGACTACTCATCACGCCCCAGCCGCTCCAAGGTCCACTCCCGCCACCCGGCCTGGAACTCCTCCGCGGAGACGCCGAAAACGCCAGGGACAAGCGCGTCCCAGCTCCGATAGCGGATCAGGCCATCCAGGAGGGCGGGCAGGCGCTCCACTCCGTAGGTCTCCAGCCCGTAGGCCACCACCGATTCCCCGGCCTGAGGCAGCCACTCGGAGGACCAGAACCACTGGGGGTAGTGGCCCAGGCGCAGGCTCTGGAGGGGCGGAAAGCCGTTGGCCTGGACGTAGCGCTCCAGGGCGGGCCAGACATGCACCGGCTCTGGGATGAGCAGGGCCGCGGCATCCGCAGCCAGCCAACGCTTCAGCCCCACCTGGATGAAGTGCCAGTTCTGGTCGGGGACAGCTCGCCCCAAGGCCTGGGCCAGCAGGCGATCCGCCAGGCCAGGCAGCACCGTGGCCAGAAGGGTCTCCTGAGGCGTGTAGCCCACCGGGGTGCGGGCCAGGAGCGGGGAGGGGATGACCATGCGCCGCCCCACGAAACGGTCCGGATCCACGCCCACGTTGTCCGGGCGGATCTGCACCACCAGCCTGGGCGCGTCCGCCGGGGCTGGGGGCAGAGCCAGCCGCTCCCGCAGGTGACGCTCCGCCTTGTCCAGCCCCGAGCCAGCTCCCCTCACCCAGGCCGCGTCCAAAGCCTGGTACTCGAAGCGAAAGCGGTCCGTCTCCAGGACCCGGGGCTCGCCCCACTGCTCCAGCGGAGGCGACGTGCGCCGCCAGCGCCCATCCACCCAGCGATAGAAGCGGGTCTCCTGCCACGTCACGCCATCGGGCACCTCGGCCTGAAGGATGTGCACCCGCACCCGGGCCAGGTCCGAGCGCAACAGCTCCACCTCCTGGACCTCCGCCACCGGGCGACGAGCCGCGTCCCCGGCCCAGTAGCGCAGCCCTTCGTAGAAACGACGGTACCAGGTGAGCCACTCGGGCCGAGCCTGGGGATCCAGGAGCTTGGGCAGGCTCTCCCAGTCCGAGTTCATCCAGGCCCATCCTTCCAGCCGGACGATCTCCGCGATGGCCCGACGCCGAGCAGCCCGCTCCTCTTCCAGGCGTTGCTGCACAACCGGGTAGGCCAAAGCCGCGGCCAGGACCAAGAGCCCACCCAGGGCCAGGAGCAGCCGGGGTCCCCACAAGCCCTGGACCCCCTGCAGCCAGGCCGGCGCCCCCTGGGCCCGCTCCTCCCCCACCCGCTCCTCGGCCTCCTCGAAATCCCCGAAGATCCATTCCAGCAACAGACGGTGCCGACCGATCTCCGTGACCTGGCGATTGGCTGGATGAACGCCCTGGGGCAGCAGGATCTCGTCACTTCGTCGCATGGCTGAGCCTGGGAACATCGAAACAGAAATACCGGACGGAAATGCCGGAAAGAAGGCTGCTCAGCCGTCATTATACCATCACGAAATCACCACGCGCCTCACGATGACTACACGAATAAAAACACGAGCCAGACGCAGCAACTTGGCCCAGGAGCGACACTTCCCGCTCATCCGACCCGCCTCTCCGCCCAAGCGGCCAGCTCCAGGCGCTCGATCTTGGAATTGTGGCGGCGATCCGTGGGGAAGGCTTTGGGATAGAAGAGCACGTGTTTCAGAGGAAGGTCGTGGGCGGCGGCCAGCTCCAGGATGCGCTGGCGCCACGCCTGCGTCTCTTTGCGGGAGGGCTTCCTGCGGGGTTCCACCACCAAGGCCAGCCCTCCGCCCGCGCCCACCAGCGCAGAGCGATAGACGAAGGCCAGGGTGTTGAAGATGCCCTCGGCGCAGACCGGATAGAAAACGCCCTCCGGGGTGATGACCCGGTGCTTCTTGCGGCCACAGAACCAGAGCCGCCCTTTCTCATCCAGATAGCCCATGTCCCCCATGCGATGCCAGAAGCCGCCTGCCGGGTCCGGGATCTTGGCCAGGCGGGTCTCGGCCTCCCGGCGATAGTAGCGAGGGCTCACCTGGGGGCCACGGACGACGATCTCCCCGATCTGGCCTGGGGGAAGCTGGAGTTCGGCCTGCCAGACCGGAATGGGGCCCTCCACCGGCTGGATGATGCGGATCTCGGTCTGGGGCAGAGGCAGCCCCACACAGACGCCTTTGCCCTGCTCCGTCAAAGCTCCGGTCTCCTCTTCGATCTCCTGGGCCCGCATGAGGGTGGCAGGAAGCACCTCTGTGGCCCCCAAGGAAGGGTAGAACTCGCCGTGGGGCAGCAGCTTCCGCAACGCCACGGCCACTCGAGCGGGGATGGGCGCCCCACCGGTCATGAGGACCCGCACCCGGGGCAGAGGCGTGGGATCCGCCACAGCCCGCTCCGCCAGCTTGTAGCAGAGGATCGGGGAGACAAAGGCCACGCTGACGGGAAAACGCTGGAAGTGGCCCAGCAGATGCTCCCCATCCACCTGGGCGAGCCTGGAGAAGTTGATATCGGGGATCAGGCAGCTCCGCCCCAACCCCAGACTGATGAGCGAGACGGCCGGCAGGGCCATCAGATCCAACTCCCCGGGCCGTTGCTCCCCCATCAGGGCCCGAAACGAGGCGAACGAGCCCTCAAGATTGCGGTAGGTCATCTCCACCCCTTTGGCGGGCCCTGTGCTGCCCGACGTGAAGACGATGAGGGCCGTGCTCTCCGGATCGACAGCGGGCGAACCCTGGGGAGAGGCCTCCAGCAGCCTGACCAGGGGCACGGTCCCAGGGAAGCGACCGTCGGTGGTCACCCAGGCCTTCACCCGCTGGAAAGCCTGGGGACGCAGCCAGCGCAACAGGCGAGCGCGCCGCAAACCGATGACGCCGTCCACCTGAGCGTCCTGGATGCAGGAGAGCATGCGGTCAAGCCCCAGGCCCGGATCCGCCAACACCGGAACCATCCCGCCCAGGAGCAACCCCAGGATGGTGACGAACAGGGTTTCCCCTGGCCTGGTCAAAACCAGGACTCGGTCCCTGGGCTCCAGGCCTTGCCGCCTCAATCCACCGACGAGGCGACGGGCCCTGTCCAGGAGCGCTCCGTAGGAAAGCTGATCCACCTGGCCGCGTCGGCAGGTGATCACGGCGGGCTTGTCCGGTGCTGTCCGCAGGGCCGCGAACAGGTCATCCAGAGCAAAGGGGGCGCTGGTCGGGGCAGGCGGAGATGCAGCAGGTAGGGATCCAGCAGACAGGGATGCAGCAGATGGGGATGCGGGACGAACGCGCGACGTGGAACTCATGTTTTTCCTCCTCCGTGTGTGGAAACGGCCTGGACAGAAACAGCCTGGGCGAAGGAGGCCGAAGCGACTGGCTCCCTCCGCCTGCTCTGCCACTGCCAGGGGACCTGAACGCAACGTTTCTGCAGTAAAAACGTCGGAGAGCGCCGATCGTTCCACTCGCGCGGGAAATTGGAGGAGGAATTTCAAGAGGAGAGATTTCAAGAGGGGAATTTCAAACAGCTCAGGAACTCCCGGGCTCCACCTGGGAGCTCGCGCTTCCCTGGGGATTCACGCTTCCACGTGGACGGTCGGTTCGGGCGAAGCGCCAGGCGAAGAAGGCCATGGCGCCGGCCCCCACCAGGGGCGGCAAGAGGAGGAAGCCCAGGGCCGCGTTCAGCCCAATGCGGTCCGCCAGCCAGCCCGTCAGGGAGGCGCCGATGCCCCCGGGCCACCAGCCCAGCCCCATGACCACCCCGGCCGCGAAGCCTGCGCCCCGAGGCCAGACCTCCTGGGCCATGACCACGGCCACCGGGAAGGTGCCTCCCACCAGCAGCCCCATGGCCCCAGCCAGGAGCATCTGCACCGGCCCGGAAACGGCCAGAAAAAGGCCGAAAGCCGGGGCCAGGAGAGCCAGGCAGCCCAGCATCACCGGCCAGCGCCCCACCCGGTCCGAGAGGGCGCCCCCCAACAGGCTGCCGCCCCCCACAGAGACAGAGAAGGCGAAGAGCATCTGACCGCCGTAGAGGAGGGGCCGCCCCTGGGCCTCCAGCCAGGTGGGCAGGTAGGTCATCAAGGTGACCTGGAACCAGGAGCGGCTCATGGTGGCCAGCACCACCAGGGCCAAACCCAGGGCCGAGGCCTGGATCGGGCCGGCCGCCTCCTTGGCCTGGCCCTGCCGAGCGCCCAGGCCGTTGCGGAAGCCGGTCCAGAGGGCCCCGCCCACCAGCAGCCCCACGGGGATCACCAGGAGGGTGGCAGCCAGGCCAAAACGATGCAGGGCCAGGGCCATGAGCAATGGGCTCAAAGCCGCGCCCAGGTTGCCCCCCACGGAAAAGATGGACATGGCCGCGCCCTTGCGCCGGCTGGCTCGGGAGGCGTAGCTGGCCACGGTGGCGGCTGCGGGGTGAAAGGCGGCAGAGCCCAGCCCGGCCAGGATCACCACCCCCAGGAGGAGGGGGTAGCTGCCCAGGAGGCCCACCAGGCCGATGACGGCGGCCAGCCAGGTCACGCTCCAGGCGGCCACCCGCCGGGGATCCCAGCGGTCGCTCAGATGGCCGAAGAGAGGCTGGGCCAGGGTGGTGGCCGAGGCCGAGGCCAGGGCCACCAGCCCGATCTGGGTGTAGCTCAGCCCCAACCGGGCCTGGAGCAGGGGATAGACCACAGGCAGAAAGCTGTGGGCCAGCTCCAGGGCGAAGTGGCCCAGCGCGGTGAGGGCGATCACGGCCAGAGCCTGGTCCCGGGCGGAGCGGAAGATGGACGAGGTGGAGAAACCGGTCATGGGCAGGTCACCGGGTGCGGAGAGAAAGGGACGGGACAGAGGAAGGGGCAGACGAGGAGCCCCGGGGGCCAATTGTACGGGAAGAGAGGGGGTGGAGGCAACTGGCGGAAACCGGAGAGGGGTGTACGGGCAGCGCAGATTGCCCAGGACGCGGATCTCCCAGGGCATCACAGAGGGGCGCGGACTGAGAGGGGGGCCACCAGGTGCACATCCCGGTAGCCTGGGCTATAATGAGGCGTCGCGCCGAGAGCCGGCGCGCTGTCCACTCCCATGCCCTGAAAAGAGAACGCCTGGATGGCCCTGAAACTTCGACAACTGGACCGGCGCCTGGTCACCATTCTGCTCATCGTCTTCGTGAACGTCCTGGGCGCCTCCATGATCCTGCCCCTGCTGCCCCTCTACGCCAAGCGGCAGTTCCAGATGTCCGAGCAGACCATCCCCCTGCTCATCACCTCCTTCTTCGCCGCCCAGTTCCTGGCCGGGCCGGTGATGGGCCGCCTCTCGGACCGCTACGGCCGCATCCCGGTGCTCATCCTGAGCCAGATCGGCACGGTGATCAGCTTCGTCATGCTGGCCTTCGCGCCCAGCACCGGCTGGCTCTTCGCCGCCCGCATCCTGGACGGCATCACCGGGGGCAACATCATCGTAGCCCAGGCCTACATCACGGACATCACTCCGGAGGGGAAGCGCACCGAATCCCTGGGCTACATCTTCGCCGCTTTCGGCCTGGGTTTCATCTTTGGCCCGGCCCTGGGTGGCCTCCTCTCCGCGGCCCTGGGGGTGCGGTTTCCCTTCCTGCTAGCTGCCGGGGCCGCGGGGATCGTGGTGCTCATGACCTGGCGCTTCCTGGACGAGACCCTGACGCCGGAGAAGCGGGCGGCCGGCCTGGCGGAGCAGCGCGGACCGGGCCTCTCCCCGGGCGCGGTCCTGCGCAACACGCCCCTGCTGACCATTCTGCTCCTGGCTTTTGCCGGGCAGTTCTCTCTGGGGATGCTCCAGGCCACCTTTGCCCTCTACGGTGAGGATGTGCTCTTTCGGGGCTACAGCGAGCAGGCCATCAACCTGGGGGTGGGGCTGCTTCTGGGGTTCTTCGGGGTGGGCCAGTTCTTCACCCAGACCTGGCTGCTGCGCCGGCTGCTCAGGTGGGTCGGCGAGCCCTGGCTGGTGGTGGCCGGGACCCTGCTGCGGGCGGTGGGATCCTTCGCCTTCGCGCTGATCACGTCGCCGTGGCTGGCGCCGCCGGCGGCCTTCGGCTTCGCCATCGGCATCGGCATCATGATGCCGGCCCTCCAGTCCCTGGCCACCCGCACAGTGGACGACCGCAGCCGGGGCGGTGTCCTGGGGCTCTTCCAGTCCAGCGTCAGCCTCTCCACCATCCTCAGCACGGGGATCAGCGGCCTCTTCTACGCGGTCAACCCGGTGTTGCCCTACTGGATCGGCGGGGCCATCTCCCTGCTGGTGGTGGC
>CAYQEB010000124.1:7113-11438 GCA_964416395.1 uncultured Caldilineaceae bacterium
CCCTCGTAGGGAGTGCCTTGGGCGCCGGCCCGGCCCGTCTCCACCGGATCGATGGGAAAAGCAACGGCGCCCAACACCGGATGCCACGAAGGGGGAGGTTCGTTCAGCTGGTCGATATAGCCCGAGCAGACAACTGAATTCCGCTGCACGACCGCCAAATCGGGCGGGCTGCAAGCCCCCAGGAGGAGAAGGGTGGCGACAAGCGATAGTGCCACGAAGAAACGAGCCTCAAATGTCGCCACAAAGAGAGTCTCCATCGCGCCCCCCTTGAACTCTGCGCCCCCTCACACGCCTCCAGGACCCAGCCCCTTCCGTTCTCGCCAGGCATCCTCCAGCTCCATGTACCCCCGCACCAGATGGCCCAGCACAAAGCGGAAGGGCTCCGGAGGCCAGGGCCAGATGCGCCGATTCACGAACCAGAGCTCGGTGAGGGCGCTCCGCCGCTCCAGGACCAGGTCCGCGAGGATGCGGCCGTTGCTGGGCATGAGGGAGACGCCGTGGCCGATGCAGCCAGCGTTGTAGATGCCCCGTTGGTCCTGCACGTAACCCATAGCCGGCGCCAGATCCAGGGTGGCGGAGAAGGGCCCGCCCCAGTGATAGGCGATCTTCACCCCTTCCAGCTGAGGGAAGAGGGCCTTGATGAAGCCCTCCAGGTGGGCCGCCACGGAGGGGTTGCGGTCCCGCAGCATGTTGCGCCCGAAGCCCAGGATCACCGGCCCGCCGCCCATGAGCAGCCGCCCGTCCGGCGAAGGGCGGAAATAGTGGATGAGGTTGCGGGCGTCTTCGATGCCCATGCGCCGCTCCCAGCCGATGGCCGCCCACTGCTCCGGCGTCAAGGGCTCGGTGGCCACCATGTAGGTCCAGGCCGGCACCTGCACCCGGCGCGTCCAGGGGAAGAGATGGGTCCAGGCATTGGTGGCGAAGACCACCTTGGAGGCGCTCAGCTGGCCCCGGGGCGTCTTCACCTGCACGCCGCCGGAGACCGCCTGGACCTCCGTCACTGGCGTGTTCTCGTAGACCGCCGCGCCGGCCTCCCCCGCGATGCGCTTCAGCTCCCGGGCCAGCTTGGCCGGGTGCACCAGGGCGCAGCGGGGCTCCCACCAGCCGCCCAAGAAGAGGGGCGAGTGCACGGCGTCCTGGACCTGATCCCGCTCCCACCACTCCACGCCGTCCAGCCCGATGCGCGCCGCCAGGGCCAGCTCCTCCTGGATGTGGCGCTCGTATCCGGGAGTGGTGGCGACCCGCAGGAAACCGGAGCGCTGGTAGTCGCACGCCAGGCCCTGCTCCCGGACCAGGCGGTCCAGATACTCCACGGCGTCCACCATGTAGCTGTAGGCCTCTCGGGTCTTGCCTTCCCCGTGGATCATGTGGGTGACGGTGAGGGAAGCGCCGAAGATGGTCATGGAGAAGCCGCCGTTGCGTCCGCTGGCGCCGTAGCCTACTTCCCGGGCCTCCAGGAGCACCACGTCGGTTCCGGGGTCCTGGCGCTTGATGTGATAGGCGGTGGAGAGGCCGGCGAAGCCGCCGCCGATGATCACCACGTCGGCCTTGCGGTCTCCGTCCAGGGGTGGATTGGGGGTGTACGAGGTGGTTTCGACCCAGAAAGAGGGCTGTTCCGAGGGTTTCATGGTCAAGGCAATCCTGTGGATGGGGCAAGAGGGTGGCACTGGATCGCGGAGGCTACTGGCAGTATAGCACGCGGGCAGAGCCCCCACAAGGAAACAGTCATGCTTCATGCCCGGCGTGCTCGGACCGGAAGAGAGGCGCTTCCCAGGCGCGCCCAGGCGACGCCCCATCAGGGACGCCGCCTGGCTGATCCACCCTCGCTGCGTGGAAAGTCCGGCTACCGTTCGGCTGTGACCAGGGGCAGGAAGATGGTGGAGGCTCCCTGGTCGTCCCCACCGGCATCGCCGCCGTTCTCACCGCCCACACTGTCCTGGCCGCTGGCGCTGCACTCCACGGCGGTGGAGGCGCCGGCCACCGGGGTCATCACCACATCCGGGTTGACGCCATCGCTGAACTTGGTCTCCAGAGGCAGGAGCTCCATGGGGCTGGTGAAGGGATGGTAGGGCCCCCAGCCGTAGCGATACTGGGTGCAGGTGGTGCTGGTCACCTCGCCCGTCTGCCAGGAGAAGACCGGCCGGACGCCCACATCCTGGCTCTTCTCCGGCATGATGCCCCCGGCATAGCTCACCCGCATCTTGGTCGTCACGGGCAGCAGGTCCATGGGGCTGGTGAAGGGCTGGAAATCCTCCCAGCCGTAGCGGAACTGGAAGGCGGCCTGGCCCGAGATGTCTCCACCGCTGTGGTCCAGCAGGGACGCGGTCACCGCCACGGTGCCGAAGACGAAGTCCGGCTCAACCCCAACATCTTGAGTCTGCTCCTGGGAGGCGCCCTTGTACTGGACCTGCACCGTGGTCGTCACAGGCAGCAGGTCCATGGGGCTGGTGAAAGGCTGATAGGCCCCCACGCCGTAGCGGAACTGGAAGCTCACCCCATCGTCGATCGCCGCGCTGCCGTCGCTGGCCATGAGCCGGGCTGTCACCGGCACGGTGTGGAAGACAAAGCTCGGATCAACTCCAGCATCCTGGGTCTGCTCCAGGGAAGCGCCTTTGTAGTGGACCGTGAGCTTGGTCTCGATGGGCAGGAGCTCCCGGGGGCCAACGAAGGGCTGTTTGACGCCCCAGCCGTAGCGGTACTCGAAGCGCACCCCGTCGTCGATCACCGTGCTGCCGTCGCTGGCCAGGAGCCGAGCCGTCACCGGCACGGTGTGGAAGCGCACGCAGGAATCCGCAGCGATGTCCTGGGCCCGGTCCGGGGTGGTCCCCCCGGCGTAGCTCACCCGGAAGTGGACGGTGTCGTGCAGGCCGTCCAGCAGCTGCAGGATCAGGCCATCCCCAGGAGAGAGGCCCATGTCCGTGTAGCCGCCTTGATCCAGGCGGTACTGGAAGGCGCCGCCGGCCAGGCCGTTCCCCTGGCTGTCCTGGAAGATGGCGAAGACGATGCTCTTGGCCAGGACCCCGCCGGCCGTGGGGGTGAGGGTGATCTCCTGCCGGGGATAGCCGCAGCCGGTCAGGCCAAAGCGCTGGGGGACCGGCAGCAGCTCCGCGGGCCTCAGGTAGGCCGGCCAGCCGTTGACCGCGTGTTGGATGCTGCCGCTGAACTGGAGATCCACCAGCCCGGTCTGGAAGACCAGGGGGGCGCTCAGGTCGCTGCTCTTCTCTTCGGTGGCGTAGTTGTACTCCATGCGGAAGCGGTAGCTGCCTGGGAAGAGCTCTCGATAGAGCACACCCGGCCCGCTGTCCCCGGTGTGGCCGATGACCTGCCAGCCACCCGCATCCAGGCGCACCAGGCCACCGTCCAGGGGATCACCGTTGTGGTCCAGCAGGCGGATCTCCGCCCGGGCGGTCTGGAAGAGGAAGGGATCGCTGACATCGTGTTCCTGCTCCGCGCTGGCGCCATTGAAGGTCACCCGGTAGCGGAAAACCCCGGGGAACCGCTCATGGAAGAGGACACCCGGCCCATCGTCCCCGGTGGCGCCGATGGTTGGCCAGCCGCTCGCCCCTGCCTGGACCGTTCCGCCGTCCACCAGGTTGCCCTGGGAGTCCTTGAGCTGGATCACGGCCCGAACCGTCTGGAAGCCGAAGTAGGAGTTGTCCGACGGGTCCTGGGCTGGGCTGGTCTGGCTGCCGCCGTAGAAAGGAGCGTCCATGCGCACCGAGACGCTGCCCAGGTCGCCGTCGTGGAAGTACATGAGCTGGCCGTTGGCGTCTGTCGTCCCGATGAACGGCCAGCTGTCCAGGCCCAGATAGGCGCGCCCTCCTTCCACCCCGGCGCCCGCGCTGTCCTTCAGGGAGATGGAGAGCACGCTCTGCTCCAGGCTACAGCCGTTCACGGCCAGCTGCTGCTGGTGGCCGTCGAAGCGGAAGGGGTAGGCGCCGGGCAGCAGATCCATGCTCGGCTTGCTGAAGCTCTTCCAACCACCGGCGTAGAAGCGGATGTCGCCGCTGAAGTGGAGGGTCACCTGGGCCGCGGTGAAGGTCAGGGGGTTGACGGCGTTGATGTCCACGTTGCTCCGCTGCTCCGTGGCCCCGGCCAGGGCCATGCGGAAGCTGTATTTCACCGGCAGCAGCTCCCTTCGAGCCTGGCCGCTGGCGTCCGTCGCGCCGAAGGGCTTCCAGCCCGACGCATAGTAGCTCACCTGCCCTCCGGCCACGCCGCTGCCATCACAGCGCTGGAGCTGGACCACCATCTCTGTGGTCTGGAAGATCAGCGGATTGGTCACCCCGATGTCCACGTTGCTCCGCTGCTCCGTCGCCCCCGCA
>CAYQEB010000125.1:0-4408 GCA_964416395.1 uncultured Caldilineaceae bacterium
CATGTTCCTGGGCCTGCGCCCCACCGTGGCGGTGATCACCAACGTGGAGTGGGACCACCCCGACTGCTACCCCACCCCGGCCAGCTTCCGCCGGGCCTTCGCCCAGTTCACGGACAACGTCCACCGGGAGGGGGTGGTCATCTCCTGCGGGGACGACCCGGGCGCGGAACAGCTGCGCCTCTTCGGGCCCAGCCGCCGCCAGTGGATCACCTACGGCCTGACAGAGGAGGTGGACATCCAGGCCCAGGAGCCTGTGGCCGGGACCAACGGCGGCTATCGGGCCCAGGTCTGCTGGTGGCAGGCCCCCATCGGGGAGCTGCGGCTGCAGGTGCCTGGCCTCCACAACCTGCGCAACGCCCTGGCGGCCCTGGCCGTGGCTCGCTTCTGCGGGGTGGACGCACCCCAGGCCCTGGCCAGCCTGGGCCGCTTCCCGGGGATCGCCCGCCGCTTCCAGCTGAAGGGGGAGGCCGGCGGCGTCACGGTCATCGACGACTACGCCCACCACCCCACGGAGATCCGGGCCACCCTGGCCGCGGCCCGGCGTCGTTTCCCGGACCGGCGCATCTGGGCCGTCTTCCAGCCCCACACCTTCAGCCGCACCCGCCAGCTGCTCCAGGAGATGGCCGCCAGCCTGGAGGAGGCGGACCAGGTGATCGTCACCGACATCTACCCGGCCCGGGAGCAGGACGATGGCAGCGTCCACGCGGGGCAGATCGTGGCTGCCAGCCCTCACCCGGCCATCCGCCATATCCCCAGCCTGGAGGAGGCCGCCCGTCACCTGGCCCGGGCGGTGGAGACCGGCGATGTGGTCATCACCCTGGGGGCCGGGGACGGCTACCGGGTGGGGGAATGGCTCCTGGAGGCCCTGCGCGACTCGCAGGTTGCGGTTGGAGGTTAACCCTTCACTCCGCCCTCCGTCGGTCGTCGGTTTGGCGTAGGGTGATCGAGCCGGGTTTCCAGTAATTTCTATGTGTTTTTGCTTAATACTCTACGCAACACTGTTGAGGTAAAGTGGTAGTCGCAACCAAAAATTGCTACATGCTTTTGGTGCGCCATTTCCCCCAAACATTTGACCTTGATCGCCGCTCGCTTCGCTGACCCCAGGCCGGATGCAGGAAGCACAGGAGCACGTTTCCCAGCCATGACCACTGCCACGCGTCTCGATTTCTCGCCCCTGGAAGCCCTGGGCATTGCCGTGGAGTTCGACAGGCCCCTGGCCCCGTTGACCTCGGCCAAGATCGGCGGCCCCGCGGAGATCTTCGCCACGGTGACCGAGACCCACCAGCTGCTGAAGCTGGTGCGCTGGGCCCGCTCCGTGGAGCTGCCCTACTGGATCCTGGGCGGGGGCAGCAACGTGCTCATCAGCGACCGGGGCGTGGCCGGCCTGGTGATCCACAACCGCTGCCGAGCCGTGCGGGTGGACGAGCCCCCCTGCTGCCAGGCCGGCCAGGACGATCGGCCCAGCCTGGTGGCCGAGAGCGGGGCGGCCATGGCCGGGGCGGCCCGTTTCAGCGTGAACCAGGCGCTGAAGGGCCTGGAATGGGCCGTCAGCCTGCCGGGAACCGTGGGCGGCGCGGTGGTGAACAACGCCGGGGCCCATGGCAGCGAGGTGAAGGACTGCCTGGAACAGGCCCTGCTCCTGGACGGGAAGGGAGACATCCAGGAGTTCACCCCTGAGGATTTCCGCTACGCCTACCGCCGCAGCCGCCTGAAGGGAGGGGGCCGGGTGCAGGCCGGCTTCGGCCCGGTGGTGCTCAGCGCCAGCTTCCGCCTGAGCCGAGACGATCCTCAGGCCATCAAGGAACGGGCCCGGGCCTTCCTGGAGCACCGCCGCCACACCCAGCCCGTGGAGCCCAGCCTGGGCAGCACCTTCAAGAACCCGCCCCAGGACTACGCGGGGCGCTTGATCCAGGAGGCGGGGCTGCGGGGGCATCGGATCGGGGGCATGGAGGTGAGCCGCACCCATGCCAACTTCCTCATCAACCCCGGCGGGGTGGGCAGCGCCCGGGCCGAGGACGCTCGGGCCCTGATGGAACACATCCAGGAGGTGGTCTGGCGGCGCTTCGGCGTGGAGCTGGAGCCAGAGATCCAGTTCGTGGGTGAGTGGTGAGAACGGCCATGGACGAACCAGCCAAGCACGGAGATCGAGCCCGCTACCGAGTGGGCGTGCTCTTCGGCGGCAGAAGCGGCGAACACGAGGTCTCCCTGGCCAGCGCCCGCAACGTGATGGAGGCCCTGCGCCAGGCTGGCCACACGGTGGCGCCCCTGGGCATCGACCGCTCGGGACGCTGGCTGGTCCAGGGCGATCCCCTGGCCCGGTTGACCCAGGCCAGCCAGCAGCCGGTGAACGGCCAGCCCGCCCGAACCCGGGCCACCCTCCTGCCCCTGGCGGAGGAGCAGGCCACCCTGCCGCCGGTGGACATCATCTTCCCGGTGCTCCACGGCCCTTTCGGGGAGGACGGCACGGTCCAGGGCTTGCTGGAGATGGCGGACCTGCCCTACGTGGGCTCCGGCGTCCTGGCCAGCGCCCTGGGCATGGACAAGGGGGCGAGCAAGCTGGTCTTCCAGGCAGTGGGGCTGCCCCAGGCGCCCTACCAGGTCTTCCTCCGCCGTCGTTGGCGCCAGGAGCCGGAGAGCATCCTGGAGCGGCTGGAAGAGGCCCTGGACTACCCCATGTTCGTGAAGCCGGCCAACCTGGGCAGCAGCGTGGGCATCAGCAAGGTGCGCGATCGGGAGGAGCTGGTCCAGGCCATCCAGCTGGCCTGCGAGTACGACCGCAAGATCGTGGTGGAGGAGGCGGTGCCCGGGGCTCGGGAGATCGAGGTCAGCGTGCTGGGGAACGACGAACCGGCGGCCAGCGTTCCTGGGGAGATCGTGCCGGGCAACGAGTTCTACGACTACGCGGCCAAGTACCTGGACGACAACAGCCAGCTCCTGATCCCGGCCCCCATCGGGCCGGCGTTGACCCAGCAGGTCCAGGAACTGGCGGTGCGAGCCTTTCAGGCCCTGGACTGTGCGGGCCTGGCTCGGGTGGATTTCCTCCTGAGCGAGACGGGGGAGCTCTTCCTGAACGAGGTGAACACCATGCCCGGCTTCACCCGCATCAGCATGTTCCCCAAGCTCTGGGAGGCCTCCGGGCTCTCCTACCCGGAGCTGGTGGACCGGCTGCTGCAGCTGGGTTTCGAACGGCACCAGGAGCGCCAGGAGAACCGGGTCACCCGTTGAAGGCCCAGGGCCATCTGGATCTGGGATGACTGATCTTTCGAGGTAGACGCCTGGACAAAGGAGCGGGCATCACCACCATGCCGACAGCCACAACCGGAGCGAAGCGGACGGCGACAAAACGGGCAGGCTCGAAGCGCACGGCCACAAAACACCCCGCGACGAAACGAACCGGAACGAAACGAACCGGGACGAAGCGGGTCGGGACGAAACAGCCCGGGACGAAGCGCACATCCCCGCGCCGGCCCTCGTCCAGCCAGGCCAGGCGCCGCCAACGGACCCGGCGTCGCCAGCAGTTCGCCCAGCAGATCCGGCGTTTCAACGCCCTGGCGCCTGTCCGGGAGCTGTTGCCTTCCGGCCCGGTGATCCTGCGGCCCAGCCTACCTGGGGCCACGGGGTTCCACCCCAGCAAGCTGCTGAGCCTGGCCCTGTTGACCGCGGTGGTGGCCATGCTGGTCTGGTTCCAGAGCAACGAGAGCTTCTTCGTCTACCCGGAGAACGTGCGCTTTCAGGGGAACAGCTACCTGCCGGTCCAGGAGCTCTACGAGCAGTGCAACGTGGACAGCTGGAGCATCCTCTGGCTGGATCCAGAACAGATCCGCCAGGACATCCTGGAGCACCCCTACGTGACCGACGCCCAGGTGAGCATCCGCTGGCCGGCCCGGGTGACGGTGACCATCACCGAGGCCCAGCCCGCGGCGCTCTGGGTCACCGACCAGGGCGAGTTCTGGGTCCTGGAAGACGGGCGGGCGCTGCCTCAACGGGCGGTCCTGGAACAGCCGCCGGTGCGGATCATCGACGGCCCAGGGCTCATCCAGCTGGAGACGGGCGATGGCAGCCGTCAGGTCAACCGAGGGCTGGTGGAGGTGGCCCGCTCCCTGGCCCAACGCCTGCCCGGGCTCACCGAGCTCCAGTACAGCCCGTCCCAAGGCCTCAGCTTCGGCCTGCCCGGCAGCAAGGCCTGGGTCTACTGGGGCAACGAGCGTCGCTTCGAGGAGAAGTGGCAGGCGTTGACGGCCCTGCGCACCCAGCTGGCCGCCAACCCGGAGGAGACCCTGCTGCTGAACGTGGTGGCGCCAGACCGGCCCACCCTGCGACGGGTCAGCGCACCGCCCCAGCAGCCGTGAGGGCTCTTCCGGCCCCCTAAGTTTTTTGTCTTTATTGCCATTTCCGCCTGACACTGCCG
>CAYQEB010000125.1:4508-11264 GCA_964416395.1 uncultured Caldilineaceae bacterium
CTGACACTGCCGTTCTGACACTGCCGTACGTGAGGAAAACTGTGCCACGAGAGATCATCGCCGCCATTGACGTGGGAACCACAAAGATCTGCGCCTTGATGGCCGCTGTCACCCACGACAGCCTGGGCAACCTGGCCCTGGAGATGCTGGGCAGCGGGATAGCCCCCAGCCGAGGCATCCGCCGGGGCGTGGTCATGGACGTGCCCGAGGTCACCGCGGCCATCGGCGAGGCGGTGGAGGAGGCGGAGCGGGAGGCTGGCCGCCAGATGACCAGCGCCTACGTGGGCATCGCCGGCAGCCACATCGCCACCATGAACAGCCGGGGCATCAGCCCTGTGGACAGCCGCCGAGGCGTCACCGGGGAGAACATGCAGCAGGCCCTGGAGGCGGCCCGGGCCGTGAGTCTGCCGGAGAACCGGGAGGTGATCCACGTCATCGCCCGGAACTGGAAGGTGGACGACCAGGATGGGGTGCAGCAGCCCCTGGGCATGAGCGCGGTCCGCCTGGAGGTGGACGCCCACATCGTCACCGGCACGGCGACGGCCATCAACAACCTGGCCCAGTGCGTCCTGAGCCACGGCATCGACATCGACGAGTTCGTGCTGGAGCCCCTGGCCAGCGGCGAGGCCGTCCTCACGCCCGAGGAGAAACAGATGGGCGTGATCATGGCCGACATCGGCGGGGGCACCACGGACCTGGCCCTCTTCCGCAACCACGGCCTCTGGCACACCACGGTGCTGGACGTGGGGGGCAACCACCTGACCAACGACGTGGCCGTGGGGCTGCGCGCCCCCTTCGAGGTGGCGGAGGACCTGAAGCTCCGCTACGGGCACCTGAACCCGGAACGCATCGCCGCGGACGAGCAGGTCTGGGCCAAGGTCTTCGGGGACCGCTCCGAGCGCACCTTCAGCCGGCGCTTCATCAGCCAGATCCTGGAGGCCCGGGGGGAGGAGATCTGCGACATCATCAAGACGAAGGTGGAGGAGAGCAGCTACGCCCAGATGGTCCCGGCTGGGGTGGTGCTGACCGGCGGCTCCAGCCAGTTGCCTGGCTTCGTGGAGATGGCCCGGCGTCGCTTCAACATGCCTGTGCGCATCGGTCACCCAGGAGCCCAACTGCCCATCCAGGGGCTGAGCCGCCAGCTCCAGAAACCCACCTTCGCCACCAGCGTGGGCCTGTTGCTCTGGGGCCTGCGGGAGGACCAGCGAGCCCTCCACGCCCCGGTCTACACGGAGCAGGGAGAGAGCGTCTGGCTGAACCGCATGGGACGCTGGCTCCGGGGCCTGCTGCCCGACTGATCCTGTCACGATCCCCCGGATGCCCAGGGATCCGGGCTGTTTATCCCGTGCCGTACCGCCTTCCGGACTCGGAAGCGCCCGAACTGACAACCAACCCATTCCGTATTTCTACCAACCAATTCACACCAGGAGGAGCCGCATTATGCCAAAACGCAGCCATCAATCCCAGTTCGTGGACAACTTCGCCCAGATCAAGGTGATCGGGATCGGCGGAGCCGGCCAGAACGCCGTGGACCGGATGATCGCAGAGGGGATCCAGGGGGTGGAATTCATCACCATCAACACCGACGCCCAGGCCCTCATGCTCTCCAGCGCCCCTCAGCGCCTGCGCATCGGGGACAAGCTGACCAAGGGGCTGGGCTCCGGGGGCGATCCCGAGGTGGGCCTGCGCTCTGCGGAGGAGAGCCGGGAGGACATCGAGGAGCTGGTGGAGGGGGCCGACATGGTCTTCGTCACCGCGGGGATGGGCGGGGGCACTGGCTCCGGCGCAGCCCCGGTGGTGGCGGCTGCGGCCAAGGAGCACGGCGCGCTGACCATCGGTGTGGTCACCCGGCCCTTCGCCTTCGAGGGCAGCCAGAGGCGGCGCATCGCGGAGGCGGCCCTCACCCGCCTGAAGGAGAGCGTGGACACCCTCATCGCCATCCCCAACGACCGGCTGCTCCAGATTCTGGACAAGAAGACCAGCGTCCAGGAGGCCTTCCGGGCTGCGGACGACGTGCTGCGCCAGGGCATCCAGGGCATCAGCGAGCTGATCACCATCCCTGGCCTGATCAACCTGGACTTCGCGGACGTGAAGGCCATCATGATGAACGGTGGGGCCGCGCTCATGGCCATCGGTCGGGCCAGCGGCGAGAACCGGGCCCAGGAGGCCGCGCAGCAGGCCATCCACAGCGCCCTGCTGGATGTCTCCATCGAGGGAGCCCAGGGCATCCTCTTCAACATCAAGGGCGGCAGCGACCTGAGCCTCTTCGAGGTGAACGAGGCCGCGGAGATGATCCGGGCCAGCGCCCACCCGGAGGCCAACATCATCTTCGGTGCGGTCATCGACGAACAGATGGGCGAAGAGCTCCAGATCACCGTCATCGCCACCGGGTTCGACAAGCCCCGGGGAAACGAATCCCTCAGCCAGGCCCAGTTCCGTCACCGCACTGGCCGGGCTGAGGAAGCTCCCTCCGCGGCGACCGAACCGGTGGACTTCCCGGTCCGCTCCTTCGACCGTGAGGATCTGGACATCCCCGCCTTCCTGCGCCGGGCCCGGGGCCAGAACGGGAAGTAACCGGGAAGTGACGGAGGCAGTGAACCAGCGGTGAGCAGACAGCGAAAAGGGCAAAGGGCGCAAATGGGGCGGCTCGTTTCAGCCTTCCCCTGCTCTCCTAGCCCAGATCACCTGTTCGCCCCGCCTGCGCTCTCTTCCCAGTTCACGCGTCACGGTTTCCCAGTTCCGGCTCCGCCGATGCAGCGGATGGCGGGCCACATTCCCATGCACACACTCCCGATCCCGTCCTCTGGGCGGTGATCGATGCGGCCTGGTGAAAGGAATACGGAACGGCGGAAATTGGGTCAGGGGCCTCCCCGTGCGTCCCTGACCCAATTTTCGTTGGCCCCAACCCCGGAGGCCGCCAGCGCCTGGCTCCCCTTCCCCTGAAATTCCACTTCAGGCTGTCCTTGGCACGGGAGGCGGCGAATACGTGAAATGGCGGATTACCTTTTTCCCACCCAATCCGTCAAGATATAGCTGCATCATTTTTCCCAGCCGACTTCAAATTACGCAAAAAGCCCTGTCAAATTCGACTTGCACGCCAGCAGAAAGTGTGCTATACTTTGCCCCCAGCATCCCCACATATTGTGTAACTAGCTTTGCATAACACAATATGTGGTAGGAAGGCCGGTGGCGTTTCATTTTCAGAGAGGCTGAGAGAGAAGCCGGAGAAGGAGCCTGGCGCCCCAGAAAACCCTGGTGGATCGGCCCAGGAAAAAGGCCAAGCTGTGGCCATCTCACCCTCTCTTGATCTCGCTGGAGTGGCGGACAGGGCGCGGAGATCCCCCTAGGCCAGATCCTGCACCCAAGGCCAGCGAAAGGTACACCATGCATTGCCCCCACTGTGGCCACGACCGACACAAAGTGATCGACACCCGGGATGCCGGTGACGCCATCCGCCGACGGCGCCAGTGCCAGCGGTGCGGCCAACGCTTCACCACCTACGAGCACGTGGCCCCCAGCCTCCAGGTGATCAAACGGGATGGCCGTCGGGAGCCCTTCGACCGGCAGAAGCTCTCCATGGGCATTCGCATCGCCGCGGTCAAACGCCCCATCAGCACGGACACCATCGACAACATCGTCCAGCAGGTGGAGAACAACCTGCTGGCCTTGAACCGCTCGGAGGTCAAGAGCGAGCTCATCGGCAACATGGTGCTGGACCACCTGGCCCACATCGACCAGGTGGCCTACATCCGCTTCGCCAGCGTCTACCTGGATCTGCACGACCTGGCCGATGTCCGCTCGGAGATCGACCGTCTGATGGGTCGGCAGCAGCAAAACCTTCCGGCCTAACTCGGCCCGGGTTCGCCTGGGCTGCGCCGGTCACCGTTTCACTCCACACCTGACCACCCCGCCCAGGCCCTGTCCCGTCCGAACCAACCGCCCCGCCAGGGCGCGGCCCCGGAAAACTTGGGGACAGCATCTCACCGGGCACATCACCTGGACCAGAAGGTTCGCCATCATCGTTTTTCGGCCAACCGGCCATGCGCGTCCCCGCGCCTGGCCCAGCCAAGTCAGTTCCACAAGGGAGGAGCCCCACATGCCCAAGACAACGACCCAGACCACAGCCAACGGCGTCACGCCTGCCCCAGAAGCCACCACCGCCTACACGGTGTTCGAGACGGTTAAAGGCCAGAGAGAATTCGTCGTACCCCCAGACTACGTGCGGGACGAGGCGATCCAGCTCAGCGAGAACAGCTTGAAGGTGCTGGAGCGCCGCTACCTGCGCCGGGACCTGGACGGCGCCCTGCTGGAGACGCCCGCGGGCATGTTCTACCGGGTGGCCCGGCACGTGGCCGGCGCGGAGGAGCAGCACGGCGGGGACGTAGAGGCCACCACCCGGCTCTTCTACGAGATGCTCACCGAGCTGCGCTTCTTCCCCAACAGCCCCACCTTCACCGGTGCAGGCACCCCCTTGGGCCAACTGGCCGCCTGCTTCGTCCTGCCCATCGAGGACGATATGGGCCGGGACAGCGACGGCATCTTCAGCACCCTGCGGGTGGCCGCCCTGATCCAGCAGACCGGCGGCGGCAACGGCTTCTCCTTCAGCCGCCTGCGCCCCAAGGGGGACGTGGTCCACACCTCCGCGGGGCGGGCCACAGGACCGGTGGGCTTCCTGCGCGTCTACGACCAGGCCTTCGGAGAGATCGCCCAGGGAGGCACCCGGCGGGGGGCCAACATGGGCGTCCTGCGGGTGGACCACCCGGACATCGAGGAGTTCATCGAGTCCAAGACCGAGGAAGGCGCCATCACCAACTTCAACATCTCCGTGGCCATCACCGATGAGTTCATGGCCGCGGTGCGGGACGACACGGACTTCGAGCTGCGCAACCCCCGGGACGGCCAGGTCTGGCGCACCGTGCGGGCCCGGGATCTCTTCGAGAAGATCGTCCGCCACGCCCATCACAACGGCGAGCCCGGCGCCCTCTTCATCGACGCGGCCAACCGCACCAACCCCGTCCCCCACCTCTACGACCTGGAGGCCACCAACCCCTGCGGCGAGCAGTGGCTAGGCCCCTACGAGAACTGCTGCCTGGGCTCCGTCAACCTGGGCGTGCACGTGACCACCGACGAGGAGGGCCAGCCCCAGGTGGACTGGGAAGGTCTGCGCCGCACGGTGCGCCAGGCCACCCACTTCCTGGACAACGTGGTGAGCGTCAACGCCTACGTGCCCGCGGTGCCCCAGGTGGCGGAAGCCGCCTATCGAGCCCGGCGCATCGGCCTGGGCATCATGGGCCTGGGAGACCTGATGTACAAGCTGGGCATCCGCTACGGCAGCGAGGAGGGGCAGGAGTTCGCGGCCCAGGTCATGGAGTTCGTCCGCTACCACACCATGCAGAAGAGCATCGAGCTGGCCCGGGAGCGGGGGCCCTTCCTGGCCTTCCAGGGCAGCATCTACGACCCCAACCAGCCCGGCGGCATGGCCTGGCAGCCCCCCCAGCCCCTCTTCCCCTACCAGCGGGACTGGAAGCGGCCGGCCCTGGACTGGGAGCAGATCGTCCAGGGCATCCAGGAGCACGGCATCCGCAACGCGGCCCAGACCACCGTGGCCCCCACCGGGACCATCGCCACGGTCAGCGGCTGCGAGGGCTACGGCTGCGAGCCGGTCTTCGCCCTGGGCTACATCCGCCACTTCAAGGACGGGGACGAGGACGTGGAGCTCATGTACACCAGCCCCCTCTTCCAGCAGGCCCTGGACCAGACAAGCCTGAGCGAGGAGCAGAAGCAGGCCATCAAGGAACACGTGGCCACCTTCGGCTCCTGCCAGGACATCGAGGGGCTGCCCGAGCACATCCGCCACACCTTCGTGGTCAGCAGCGACATCACCGCGGAGGAGCACGTGCGCATGCAGGCCGCCATCCAGGCCTTCGTGGACAACAGCATCTCCAAGACCATCAACTTCCCCGAGGGCGCCACAGAAGAGGATGTGGCCAAGGCCTACATGCTGGCCTGGGAGCTGGGCTGCAAGGGGCTGACCGTCTACGTCACCGGCAGCCGAGAGGAGGTGGTGCTGGAGACCAAGGCCACCAAGCAGAAGAAGAGCGGCGAGGGCATCGCGGCCCACACCAACGGACACCAGAACGGCTATCAGAACGGCCACGTGGCCTCCCTGGGCGAAGGGGTGGCGGACGTGCCCCCCGCGGTGACCAAGCGGCCTCGGCCTAGCCTGCTCCAGGGCAACACCTACCGCAAGGAGACCCCCCTGGGCACGGCCTACGTGACTGTGAACAGCGACGAGAACGGGGAGCCCTTCGAGGTCTTCCTGAACGTGGGCAAGGCTGGCAGCGACGTCAGCGCGGTGAGCGAGGCCATCGGACGGCTCATCAGCCTGATCCTGCGCATGCCCGCTTCCCTGCCCCCCACAGAGCGGCTGCGCTGGGTCATGGACGAGCTGGCCGGCATCGGCGGCGGACGCTCCCTGGGCTTCGGCGCCAACCGGGTGCGCAGCCTGCCCGACGGCGTGGCCCAGGTCCTGGCCCATCACCTGAGCGAGCTGCCCCCGGTCAAGGAGATGGTCTCCAGCGAACAGTTGGCCCTGCCCATCGTCCAGCAGCCCATCGGGGACATCTGCCCGGACTGCGGCGAGGCCGGCTTCCTGAACACCGAGGGCTGCCGCAAGTGCTATATCTGCGGCTACAGTGAGTGTTGAGGGCATGTTGACAGGCGTAGGGGCGACTCGGCGAGCGTAGGGGCGACTCG
>CAYQEB010000126.1:0-1630 GCA_964416395.1 uncultured Caldilineaceae bacterium
TCGGCTTCTCGGAGATCCTGCGGGCGGCCATCAGCGCGGAGATCCCCATCACCGAGGGCCAGAGCGGCCTGGAGCTGCTGCCCCTCTTCCCCAAGGGGGTCTCCTTCTTCGGCCAGCAGTTCAGCTCCACCAGCAAGATCCCCCCCTACTACGTCATGCTCCTGCTCCTCATCTTCGCCATCCTGCTCATGACCTGGCTGGCCGGCTCCCGCTTCGGCCTCTTCGTCCGGGCCCTGCGGGAGGACGAGGAGGCGGCCGCGGCCCTGGGGGTGAACACCGTCCGCTACAAGGTGCTGATCTTCGTGATCACCAGCACCCTGGCCGCGGCGGCCGGGGCCGTCCAGGCCCACTACATCGGCATCATCACCCCCAACATCCTCATCATCCTGCAGATGAGCCTGGTCATCGCCATGGCGGTCATCGGCGGGCTGGAGAACATCTACGCGGCGGCCATCGGGGCCATCATCATCCAGTTCATGCTGGAGCTGCTGCGCACCAGCTTCACCGTCGGCCCGGTCACCGTGGACATGACCGTCTGGCGGCTGGTCTTCTTCGGCGCCCTGCTCATGGTCACCCTGCGTTTCCAGCGCAACGGGCTGCTGGCCCCCCTCATCCAGCGCTTCATGCGGGGGGACGTGGCCAAGGAGGTGGTGGCCATCCGGGAGCGCCAGGCGGAGGAGGATCTGGCCTACGCAGCCGCGGACGCCGCGGCCCGGGCCGGTGGGCCCATCAACCCTGCAGGGGAAACCCCCGGGGAGGGAGCGCCATGATCGAACTGCGGGTGAACAACGTCTGGAAGAACTTCGGCGGCCTCCAGGTTCTGAAAGGGGTGACCTTCCAGGTGAACGGGCCGGAGCTCATCGGGCTCATCGGCCCCAACGGCGCGGGGAAGACCACCCTCACCAACATCCTGGACGGGGTGATCAAGCCCAGCAGCGGCACCGTCTACCTGAACGGGAGGCGCATCGACACCCTGCCTCCCTACGGCGTGGCCCGGGCCGGTCTGGGCCGCACCTTCCAGGTGACCCGGGCCTTCCGGCGCATGACGGTGATGGAGAACCTGCTGGTCCCGGCCATGGCCAAGCACACCACCGCCCGGCAGAAGGACTTCGAGGAGAAGGCCATGGAGGTGCTCAGGTTCCTGACCATGGAGCACCTGCGCAACGAGTACGCCCGGGCCCTCTCCGGCGGCCAGCAGAAGCTCCTGGAGCTGGGCCGGCTCCTCATGCTGGACCCGGACATCATCATCCTGGACGAGCCCTTCGCCGGCGTCCATCCCCGGCTCATGGAGATCATCTACCGCTACATCACCGAGATCAACGCCCAGGGCAAGGCCTTCATCATCATCAGCCACGACATGGACACCATCTTCACCCTGAGCAAGCGGCTCCTGGTGCTGGACTACGGCGACCTCATCGCGGACGGGGACCCGGCGGTGGTGCGGGAGGATCCCCGGGTGAAGCAGGCCTATCTGGGAGAGGAAGAGGAGGAGCCGGAGTGGGAAGGAGTAGGAAGTAAGGAGTAGGAAGTAGGGAGCCCAATCGTTTTCTTGGCCCCTTTGGCCCCAATCCTGGCCCCAACCAGCGAATCCACCCACCACCCAGTCACCTAAGAAACACCATTAGGAAAC
>CAYQEB010000126.1:1730-5751 GCA_964416395.1 uncultured Caldilineaceae bacterium
TTAGGAAACGCCATGCTCGAAGTCAAAGACCTCTACGTGGGCTACTACCGGGACCTGAACATCCTCCAGGGGGTGAACCTGACCGCGCAGAAGGCCAAGATCACCACCGTCCTGGGGGCCAACGGCGTGGGCAAATCCACCTTGCTCAAGGCCATCTACGGCTTCCTGCGCCCCAACGCGGGGGAGATCCTCCTGGACGGCCAGAGCCTCATCGGCGTGCCCACCCACCAACGCATCGACATGGGCATCGCCTACATCCCCCAGCAGCCCGGCGTCTTCCGCTGGATGTCCGTGGAGGAGAACCTGGAGCTGGGCGCCTGGACCTTCCGCAAGGACAAAGCCCGGCTCAAACGCAAGCTGGAGGAGAACTACGAACGCTTCCCCATCCTCAAGGAGCGGCGCCGCTCCAACGCCGGGGACCTCTCCGGCGGCATGCAGCGCATGGTGGAGATCGGCCGCACTCTCATGACCGATCCCAAGGTCATCCTGGTGGACGAGCCCACCGCCGGCCTGGCCAAGCTCCTCTCCGAGGAGGTCTACCAGATGCTGGTGGACCTGCGGGACAAGGAGGGGCTGACCATCCTCCTGGTGGACCAGGAGATCCGGGCCGCGCTGAAGATCGCCGACTACGTCTACGTCCTGGAGCTGGGGCGGAACAAGTTCGAAGGCCCGGCCAGCGAGTTCACCGACCTGGAGAAGGCCTTCTGGGTGGGGTGAGCCCGGCGGGCAGCAGGGCTGCAAGACGCGTAAACCGTTGTCGAACCGGCGCCGCGGGTGTACAATGGGGAGGAAGGCAGATCGTGGAAGATGGACTCTTGAGGGACCGAGCTACAAGGGGCTGTCCATGAGGGACCGACCATGAAAGAAAGGATCCTGGCCCTGTTGACCGCCCTCTCCCTGCTCTTCCTGGCCGCAGGGTGCCGGGATCGGCCGTCCACACCGGCGCCCGCCCAGGAACCCGCCAACGCACAGGAGGCTGCCATGACCACCCAACCGGACCGCGACTTCCGCCTGAGTAGCCCGGCCTTCCAACCGGGCCAGACCATCCCGACGAAGTACACCTGCGACGGCATGGACATCTCCCCGCCCCTCACCTGGACCGACCCGCCCGGAGAGACGGCCAGCCTGGCCCTGATCATGGACGACCCAGACGCGCCGGCGGGCATCTGGGTCCACTGGGTCATCTTCGACATCCCGCCGGACGCCCGGGAGCTGCCGGAAGGCGTGCCCCCGGACCCAGTCCTGGAGGACGGCAGCGTCCAGGGGACGAACAGCTGGGGCCGAGTGGGCTACGGCGGCCCCTGTCCCCCCCGAGGAACCCACCGCTACTTCTTCAAGCTCTACGCCCTGGACAGCACCCTGGGCCTGGACTCCACCGCCACCAAGGCCGACGTGCTGGCCGCCATGGAAGGGCGCGTCCTGGCCCAGGCCGAGCTCATGGGGGTCTACCAACGCTAGGACCGACTCGCCAAACCCCGATTGGTCTCCTCAAAACCAGCCTCGCGCCGCCCTGATAGATCGCCGGATCTGTCAGGGCCAAACTTTTGCAGCCAAAACGATCGCCGCCCAAAGGAAGTCACCATGAACAGAACCGCGGACTGGGCCATGCTCCTGGCCCCCCACATCGAACGGCGCACAGAGCTCTCCCCCACCTTGCGCATCAACGAGAAGGTGCGGGCCATGTGGGCCGACGGCCAGGAGGTCTACCACCTGGGCTTCGGCGAGTCCCGCTTCCCGGTGCACCCCAAGCTGGCCCAGGCCCTGCGGGAGAACGTCCACCGCAAGAGCTACGTGGCGGCCCAGGGCATCCCCGAGCTGCGGGAGGCCGTCGCTGCTTTCTACACGAAGCACTTCCACCTGCCCACCAGCCCGGACCGGGTCATGGTGGGGCCGGGCAGCAAGGCCCTCCTCTACACCCTGCTCACGGTCCTGCAAGGGGATCTCCTCCTGCCCACCCCCTCCTGGGTGAGCTACGAGCCCCAGGCCCGGATCCTGGGCAAGCCCGTGCGCCGGATCCCCTCCTCTCCCCAGGAAGGCCACGCCCTGAAGATCCAGGCCCTGGCCCACACCGTGGCCACCTCGGAGCAGGAGCAGCACATCCTCCTGCTCAACAGCCCCAACAACCCCACCGGCCAGATGATGGGCCCAGAGCTGGTCAACGAGCTGGCCCGCTTCTGCCGCCAGGAGCGGGTGACGGTCATCAGCGACGAGATCTACGGCCTGGCCGGCCACGGAGAGGTCCTCCATCACTCCATGGCCCGGGCCTTCCCCGAGGGGACGGTGGTCCTGGGCAGCCTGAGCAAGCACCTCTCCCTGGGGGGATGGCGCCTGGGCGTGGCCGTGGTTCCCGAAGGCCGCGCCGGCCAGCAGCTGATCCAGGCCATGCGCATGGTGGCCGGGGAGATCTGGTCCTGCGTGGCCGCTCCCATCCAGTACGCGGCGGTCACCGCCTACGGGGACGACCCGGAGATCCTGGCCTACATCCAGGAATGCACCCAGATCCATGCCCTGCGCACCCGCTACCTCTGGGAGCAGCTGACGGCCCTGGGCATCCGCTGCAGCCGACCCCAGGGCGGCTTCTACCTCTTCATCAACCTGGACCGCTGGGAGCCCCAGCTGGCCGCCCGGGGCATCCGCACCTCCACCCAGCTGGCCGAGCACCTGCTGGAGCACTACCGGCTGGCCACCCTGCCTGGCGAGGCCTTCGGCGCCCCCGCGCCGGAGATGTCCCTGCGCCTCTCCACCAGCTATCTGGACATGGAGAGCGACGAGCAGGCCCTGGCCCTGCTGGAGCTCTTCCGCTCTGGCATGGATCCCCAGCGCATCCTCCGGGAGCGCCACCCCAAGATGAACCAGGCCATCGAACAGTTCCGCCGCTTCGTCCTGGACCTGGACGGCCCGCCCCTGCCATGAGCCGCCCCCGCCTGCGCGACTACGGGATCGCCATCGGCCAGCTGCCCCCAGGCCCCCGGAACGCCATCACCGACGTGCGGGGCGTCCGGGTGGGCCACGCCACCCTCATCCAGGGGGAGGGCCCTCTGCGGCCAGGGGAAGGGCCGGTGCGCACCGGCGTCACCCTGATCCTGCCCCACGCCGGCAACCTCTTCCGGGAGAAGGTGCGGGCCGGGGTGCGGACCCTCAACGGCTTCGGCAAGCCCTGCGGCCTGGAGGAGCTGCGGGAGCTGGGGGTGGTGGAGACGCCCATCGCCCTGACCAACACCCTGAACGTCTTCCGGGTGGCGGACGCCCTGGCCACCCACGCCCTGGCCCACAACCCGGAGATCGGCGTGAGCACCAGCAGCGTCAACCCGGTGGTGGGGGAGTGCAACGACGGCTACCTCAACGACATCCAGGGCCGTCACGTGGGGGCGGCGCAGGTGACCGCCGCCCTGGAGGACGCCCTCTCCGGCCAGGCGGGCCTGCCCGTGCGGGAGGGGAACGTGGGCGCAGGCACAGGCACCAGCTGCTTCGGCTGGAAGGGGGGCATAGGCACAGCCAGCCGACGGCTCCCCCAGGAGGCCGGGGATTGGACCGTGGGCGCGCTGGTCCAGTCCAACTTCGGCCGACCAGAGCAGCTGGTGGTGGACGGCTTGCCTGTGGGCCGCTTCCTGCGTCCACCCGGCTACCGCCCCCAGCCGGAGCGAGGCTCCATCATGGTGGTCCTGGCCACGGACGCGCCCCTGACCGCCCGCCAGCTGGGCCGGCTCTGCGTCCGGGCAGGGGCCGGCATCGCCCGCACCGGCAGCCACTTCGGCCACGGCTCCGGGGACTTCGTCATCGCCTTCAGCACCGCCCACCGCATCCGCCACTGGCCCCAGGAGCTCACCGCGCCGCTCCCCGCCCTGACCCACGAGCCCCGGGTCCTGGACGCCCTCTTCGTCGCCGTGGTGGAGGCTGTGGAGGAGGCCATCCTCAACTCCCTCTTCACCGCGGAGACCATGACCGGCCGGGATGGGCATGTCCGCTACGCGCTGCCCGTGGAGCCCATCCTGGAGCGGCTGCGGCGTCCCCGCTGGTGAGG
>CAYQEB010000126.1:5851-9303 GCA_964416395.1 uncultured Caldilineaceae bacterium
GATCTCCGATCGCCCATCGTCCCAAACCCAACCATCCCAAGGACCAATGACCCAACCCAACGGCGCCCAAGCTCTCATCCGCACCCTGGTCAACGGCGGTGTGGACACCTGTTTCATGAACCCAGGCACCTCGGAGATGCACTTCGTGGCCGCCCTGGACAGCGTCCCGGAGATGCGGCCGGTGCTCTGCCTCTTCGAAGGGGTGGCCACCGGCGCCGCGGACGGCTACGCCCGCATGGCCGACCGCCCTGCAGCCACCCTCCTCCACCTGGGGCCGGGCCTGGGCAACGGCCTGGCCAACCTGCACAACGCCCGGCGGGCCCACAGCCCCCTGGTGAACATCGTGGGGGACCACGCCACCTACCACCGCCCCTACGACGCCCCCCTGACCATGGAGATCGAGTCCTTGGCCGGGACCGTCTCCGCCTGGGTGGGCAAGGCCCAGGACGCCTCTCAGGTGGCGACCCTGGCCGCCCAGGCCATCCAGGCCGCCCGCACCCCGCCGGGACAGATCGCCACCCTGGTCCTCCCCGGGGACGCGGCCTGGAACCCGGCGCCCGGCCCGGTGGATCCCCCGGAGCCCCCGTCGCCTGGCCCGGTGGATCCCCGGCAGGTGGAGGCCATCGCCCAGGCCCTCCTGGGCCCGGATCCGGCCATGCTCCTCCTGGGCCACACTGCCCTGCGGGAGGGGCCCCTGAAGCTGGCCAGCCGCATCGCCCGGCGCACCGGCGCGCAGCTGCGGGCCGGCTGGGTGGCGGCGCGGGTGCAGCGGGGCGCGGGTCGGCCGGTCATCGAGCGCATCCCCTACCCGGTGGACCAGGCCGTGGCCCTCCTGGCCCCCATCCGCCACCTGGTCCTGGTGGGAAGCGGGCCGCCGGTGGCCTTCTTCGCCTACCCAGGCAAGCCCAGCCTCCTGGCCCCGCCCGAGTGCCGCATCCACACCCTGGCCCAGGCGGACCAGGACATCCCTGGCGCCCTGGCCGCCCTGGCCGAAGCCGTGCAGGCCGGGCCGGAGCTGGGACCCGTCCACCGGCTGGCGCGGCCGGCCCTGCCCACCGGCCCCTTGACCCGGGAGGCCGTCTGGACGGCCCTCACCGGACTCATGCCCGAGGGGGCCATCGTCTCCGACGAGTCGGTGACCGCCAGCCGGGACGCCTACGCCCTGACCCAGGGCGCGCCGCCCCACGACTGGCTCCACGTCACCGGCGGGGCCATCGGCCAGGGGTTGCCCGTGGCCACCGGTGCGGCCCTGGCCTGCCCGGATCGCCCGGTCTTCGCCATGGAGGCGGATGGCTCGGCCATGTACACCCTTCAGGCCCTGTGGACCCAGGCCCGGGAGGGGCTGAACGTGGTCACCGTGCTCTTCGCCAACCGGGCCTACCGCATCCTGCAGGGGGAGCTGCGCCGGGTGGGGGGCGACCGTCCGGGCCCCCGGGCTGGCGCCATGATGCGCCTGGACCAGCCACCCCTGGACTTCGTGGCCCTGGCCCGAGGCATGGGCATCCCCGGGGCCCGGCCCGCCACCGCGGAGGAGTTCGTGGCCCAGCTACGCCAGGGCATCCAGGAGCCTGGTCCCAGGCTGATCGAAGTGGTGCTGGAGGGGTAGGAGGACGCCGCGCCGCAGCCGCGCCCTGTAGGGACGGGACGCTGACCTGTCCGCTGGGTCCTTTTCGACGTTCGTTGGGCGGGAAAGGGCGATCGCCCGCCGATAAACAAATTTCGTCTGCCTGTTCCCCTTTGCCGGGCAAACTGATATAATGGAGTAAAGTGACGAAAGACGGCAAAGTGGCGAAAGACAAAAAGACATCCACCGTCCTTCGTTCTCTGTTCGTCAACTCCCAACTCCCAACCCCTTGAAACCCCATGTCCATCCAAGAACGCCTCGCCGCTGTGGAAAAATGGCACGCCCCCCGCTTTCAGCCCCTGCTCATGGGCCTGCTGGAGCAGCGCTCGCCGGTCTACGTGGTGGGCGGCGCGGTCCGGGACTATCTCCTGGGCCGGGACCAGTGGCTGACGGACCTGGACCTGGCCCTGGAGGGGCCGGTGCTGCCCCTGGCCCGGAAACTGGCCGACCGCTGCGGCTGGGCCTTCTATCCCCTGGACAAGGAGCGGGACGTGGCCCGGCTGGTGCGTCGCCTGGGCAACCAGGAGAACGGCCCAGTCCTGGTCTGCGACATGGCCCGCATCCGGGGTGGCAGCATCCAGGCGGATCTGCTGGGCCGAGACTTCACGGTCAACGCCCTGGCCCTGGTCCTGGAGCGGGAGCGGCCGCCGGAGCTCCTGGACGTCTGCCAGGGGGTGGCGGACCTGGAGGCCGGGCTCCTGCGTCGGGTGACGCCCCGCAGCCTGGTGGCGGATCCCCTGCGCCTGGTGCGGGCCGTGCGCCTGAAGGCCCAGCTGGGTTTCCAGATCGAGCCGGAGACCCGCTTCCAGATCCGGCAGCTAGCGGCTACGGTGACCAAGGGCAGCCCGGAGCGGGTGCGGGACGAGCTGTGGAAGGCCCTGGCCGCGCCCGGCCCGGCCGACACCCTGGAGGAGCTGCGTCATCTGGTGCTCCTGCGCTACCTGCTGCCCGAGTTGGCCGCCACGCTGGAGGTGCCCCAGTCTCCGCCCCACTACCTGGACGTCTACCGCCACACCCTGGGGACGGTCCAGTACGCGGAGCAGCTGCGCCACTGGCTGCGCAAACCCAATGCCCGGACGGCCCAGCGCCTGGCCCCGGGGCTGGCCGAGACCCTGGCCCCCTGGCAGGCCTCGCTCCAGCGGCACTTCGACGAGAACGTGGCCGGGGGGCGACGCCGGGCCTTCTGGCTGGTCTGGCACGCCCTCTTCCACGACGTGGGCAAGGCCCAGACCCACACCCTGCAGGTCCGGGAGGACGGCGCGGTGCGCCATCGCTTCCTGGGCCACGACAGGCGGGGCGCGGCCTTGACGGCCCAGCGTCTGCGGGCCCTCCAGTTCAGCCGGCGGGAGGTGTTCCTGGGCCAGACGGTGGTGCGCCACCACATGCGCCCCCTGCTCCTCCACAACCGGGCCCCCGGGAAGCCTCTGAGCCGACGCAGCCTCTTCCGCTTCTTCAGGGACACCGGGAGCAAGCTCCTGGGCCCCCTGACCGGGGTGGACGTGCTGCTCCTCTCCCTGGCCGACTTCCAGGCCACCTACCCCCGCCTGGAGGAGTCGGACTGGCCGGAGTTCCTGGCCCACGTGGGGCAGATGCTGGCCTTCGCCTTCCAGGAGGGCGGGCTGCAGACGGTCCAGGCCCGTCCTCTGGTGGACGGGCGCACGCTGATGGCTCGCCTGAATTTGCAGGAAGGGCCGGAAGTTGGTAAGCTCCTGGGAAAGCTGCTGGAGGCCCAGGCAGCCCAGGAGATCCGCACACCCGAGGAGGCTTTGGCTCTGGCGGAAAGGTGGGTGCGAAAAGGGGAGGATTGAGATTGGGGAACTGAGATTGG
>CAYQEB010000126.1:9403-11188 GCA_964416395.1 uncultured Caldilineaceae bacterium
TGAGATTGGGGAACTGAGATTGGAGATTGGGGGAATTGAGATTGGAAATTAGAGATTGGAGACTGCTGCCTCCCGGTCCGAATCAACTAATCGCCCAATCATCCAATCGACTCATAAACATCCACCCGCCCACACCCTACCTCCTGCCCCCAGCCATCCCCTCACGCCCGCCGGCCGGACACGTCCATGGACAAACGCATCTGCCCCTACCTGGGCATCCGTCGCCCTGACGGCTCCCAGGGGGAGGCCCAGGATTACCCCAGCTTCGAAAACAGCTGTTTCGCCATCCCACCGGGGAGCCCGGAGGGCCAAGAGCCCTTGCTGCTTCCCGACCAGGCCACCTTCTGCCTGGGCAGCAGCCACCGCATCTGCCCCCGCTACCAGCGCCTGCACGGACCGCCCCCGGCCTATCCCTCCGCGCCCCTGCCCCAGGAAGAGCCCGTCCCCGGCCAGGAGCCGGCCACCTTCCCGGAAGGGGTGCAGCTGGATCCGGCCCTCCAGGAGATGCTGGCCCAGGAGCCGGGACCCGCTCGGCTGGTGGGGCCCTGGGCCTGGGTGGCGGCCTTCATCGCGGTCTTCCTCTTCTGCAGCGGATCCTTCGCCCTCTACGCGGGCTGGCAGCTGGTGAGCCGAGGGGCCATCGACATCTCCTCCCGCTTCCAGGGGGCCGGGGAGGCCGGCGCGCCGCCCCAGGAGCCCATCTTCATCCTGGTGACGGCCACCCCCCCACCCGGTGCGGTGGACTCGCCTGTGGCCACCCCGCCCCCCACCTGGACGCCCACCCCTACCTTCGCCTTTCCCCCAGCGGTGACCCCCACGCCGCCGCCCATCGTGGTCACCCCCAATGATCAACCGGTGGTCATCACCACGCCCACGTCCGGGCCAGGTGAGCCGGAGCCCGCGCCCAGCCTGGCCACGGCCGTCTCCCGCCCGGTGATCGTGGCCACGCCCACCCGCCGGCCCACGCCCAGCTTTCCCCTGGCCGGCACGCCAGAGGCGCCTGTGGTGATCGTGGTCACCGCCACGCCCACGGAACCCCTGCCCACCCCGGTGGTCTCTTTCCGGGCCGCGCACCAGGAGCTGCCCCCCGGTGGCTGCACCATCCTCTCCTGGGACGTGCAGAACGTGCGGGCGGTCTTCTTCGAGAACCAGGGGGTCAACGGCCAGGGGGAGGCCCGGAAGTGCATCGAGGACAAGCCGGTGGTCTTCACCCTGTCAGTCCTCCTGCTGGACGGCAGCCAGCAGACCTACACGGCCCGGGTGGACGTGGTGCTGCCCACAGCCACGCCCACCTTCACCCCCACCTTCACGCCGGTCTTCACGCCCACGCCCACCTGGACGCCGGCGGCCCCCTCCACCGCGACCCCTGTGGCCCACCGCTACGGCGTGACCCTGGCGGTGGACGGGGGCAACCAGAAGAGCTGCGGCCCGGGCCAGCGCTGCGAGTACGTCCTGCAGGTGACCAACACCGGGGATCTGCCCGACGAGATGTTCATCAACATGGCCCACAGCAACCCTACTCCGGCCCAGCTCTGCCGTCCCGACGGCATCTGCGGGGAGACGGTGGTCTCCATCGGCATCGGCCCTGGGGACAGCCTGCCCATCCGGCTGCAGGTCACCATCCCTGAGGGGGCTTCCGGCCAGGCGTTCCAGTATCAGCTGCAGGCGGCCAGCGGCAACTCCGGCCAGAGCGTCAAGTCGGAGATCAGCGTGGTGACGGTCCAGGTGCCGTGAGGTGAAGGGGTGAAAGGGTGAAGGGGGTGACAAGGTGTGGATTGGGGGATT
>CAYQEB010000127.1:0-2652 GCA_964416395.1 uncultured Caldilineaceae bacterium
CAGGAGCTCCAGGAGGTGGTGGAGTTCCTCAAGGAGCCCCAGAAGTTCGCCGCCCTGGGGGCCCGCATCCCCAAGGGCGTGCTCCTGGTGGGCCCTCCAGGGACGGGCAAGACCCTGGTGGCCAAGGCCGTCTCCGGCGAGGCCGGCGTGCCCTTCTTCAGCATCTCCGGCTCGGAGTTCGTGGAGATGTTCGTGGGCGTGGGGGCCAGCCGGGTGCGGGACCTCTTCGAGCAGGCCAAGAAGAACTCGCCCTGCATCATCTTCATCGACGAGATCGACGCGGTGGGCCGGCACCGGGGCGCGGGCCTGGGCGGCTCCCACGACGAGCGGGAGCAGACCCTGAACCAGATCCTGGTGGAGATGGACGGCTTCGACTCGGACACCAACGTGATCATCATCGCCGCCACCAACCGGCCGGACATCCTGGACCCGGCCCTGCTGCGCCCCGGCCGCTTCGACCGCCGGGTCACCATGGACGCGCCGGACGTCCAGGGCCGTCGCCAGATCCTGGACGTCCACGTGCGGGGCAAGCCTCTGGCCGCGGACGTGGACCTGGACGTCGTGGCCAAGCAGACCCCCGGCTTCGTGGGCGCGGACATCGAGAACCTGGTCAACGAGGCGGCCATCCTGGCGGCCCGACGCAACCGGCGCTCCATCGGCATGGCCGAGTTCCAGGAGGCCATCGAACGGGTCATCGCCGGGCCGGAGCGGCGCAGTCGCATCATCACGCCCAAGGAAAAGGAGATCGTGGCCTACCACGAAGCCGGCCACGCGGTGACCATGCACTTCCTGCCCAACCACGACCCGGTCCACAAAGTGACCATCGTCCCCCGAGGCATGGCTGGCGGCTACACCATGAGCCTCCCGGATGAGGAGAGCCAGCTCAAGACCCGGGACAAATTCCGGGACGAGCTGGCCGCGTTGCTGGGTGGCCGGGTGGCCGAGGAGATCCGTTTCGGGGACGTGACCACCGGTGCCAGCGACGATCTGCGCCGGGTCACGGAGATGGCCCGGACCATGATCACCCAGTGGGGCATGAGCGAGCGCCTGGGGCCCATCCAGTACGGGGAACGGGAGGAGATGGTCTTCCTGGGTCGGGGGATCTACGAGAACCGCAACTACAGCGACAAGGTGGCCCAGGAGATCGACGAGGAGGTGCGCAAGCTGGTGGACGAGGCCCATCAGCGCACCCACCAGATCCTGGCCACCCACCGGGACAAGCTGGACCTGGTGGCCGCCCGTCTGCTGGAGGTGGAGACCATCCAGGCGGAGGAGTTCCAGGCCCTCATGCGGGGGGAGCAACCGCCCGAAACCCAGCCGCCCCTCCAGGAAAAAGTGCGCCAACCCCAGCCCGACTCCCCCGACTCGGAGGAGGGCAGCCGACGCGAAGAGGAAGATCGCTCGGACAAGGGGCTGGACCTGGGCGGCACCCTTCCCGCGCCGGCCTGATCCCAGGCCAGAGAGCCGCCCTCAGACGTTGTGCCCCAAGCCCCCTCCCATGAGCGGGGCTTTTGCTTGCCCCAGCGCTCTTGGGGCAAGCCCTGTTCTCCAGGATCCACCATGCGCCAACTTCTCTACAACCTCACCCGACACCACTGGTCCGGCGCGCCCTTGAGCCGCTGGCTGGCCTTTCTGCTGCTCCTGGGCGGGCTGGTCACCGGGATAGGCTGGCTGCCCGGGGGCTGGCCTGTCGCGGCCCTCTGGCTGCTGGCCTTCCTGACCCTCCTGGGAATGATGGTCTACTGGCGACGCCGGGACTTCGTGCGCTTCCAGGAGGCTCCGGCCCCAGAGCTGATCCCGGCCCGCCTGGATCCCAGCGACAAGATCCCCATCTTCGCCACAGGCCACTTCAGCGTGGAGGGCAAGTACCGGCGCTTCACCTGGCTCCAGGGCTTCTTCCGCACCTTCGCCACCCGGGAACACGCGGTCATCTGCCACGTGCCGCCCCGGCGCTTCCTCCTGGGCCAGTGGCCGGAGCGGGAGACCGGGCTCTGGTACCAGTTCTTCATGCCCGGGGACATCCAGCAGGTGCGATGGGGCGTCATCGACTTCGGCGCCAAGCCCATGGTCGGCCTGGCGGTGGAGTACCGGCTGACCATCCCCAAGCGGAGTCGCCTCTCCCGGGCCCGCACCCTGGACGAGACGGTCTTCCTGGCCTGCCACACAGAGGAGGACGCCCGGCGCATCCTGGCCAACCTGCTCTACGAGCTGACCCCGCCCCCAGCCATGCCCCCAACGGCCGGAACGAGACCCGAGCGCCTCAACGGGCGAGTGCGCCAGGCCCAAACCCGAGAGAAATGAGCCACCCCACGTGACCCACACACAACGCCCCTCCTGGGATGAGTACTTCATGAAGATCGCCTTCACCGTGGCCGAGCGCAGCACCTGCGACCGGGCTCACGTGGGTGCGGTGGTGGTGCGGGACCGGCGCATCCTCACCACGGGCTACAACGGCGCGCCTCGGGGCCTGCCCCACTGCGATGATGTGGGCCATCTCATGGTGGGCGGCCACTGTGTCCGCGCCCTGCACGCCGAGCAGAACGCCATCATCCAGGCTGCGCTCTACGGCGTGGCCATCGCCGACAGCACCATCTACGTCACCCACCAGCCCTGCCTGACCTGCGCCAAGATGATCATCAACGCGGGCATCCG
>CAYQEB010000127.1:2752-5603 GCA_964416395.1 uncultured Caldilineaceae bacterium
GCCGGTTTCCTCTGGGGCACAGCCACCGCGGCCCATCAGGTGGAGGGAAACAACTTCAACAACCAGTGGTGGGCCTTCGAGCAGCAGCCTGGGGCCATCTGGCATGGGGACCGCAGCGGCCTGGCCTGTGACTGGTGGCGCCACGCGGAGCAGGACTTCGACCGCATGGCCCAGCTCCACCAGAACAGCCACCGCCTGAGCGTGGAGTGGAGCCGCATCGAGCCCACCCCCGGCCACTTCGACGCCCAGGCCCTGGACCGCTACCGGGCCATGCTGGGGGGCCTGCGGGAGCGGGGCATCATCCCCCTGGTGACCCTGCACCACTTCACCAACCCCCTCTGGTTCGAGGAGAAGGGCGGTTGGGAGAACCGGGAGAGCGTGGCCCGGTTCCAGCGCTTCGTGGAGCGGACCGTCCAGGCCCTGGGGGATCTCTGCCAACGTTGGGTGACCATCAACGAACCCATGGTCTACGTGGCCCAGGGCTGGTTCAAGGGCATCTGGCCCCCAGGCAAGTCCGATTTCCGGACCGCCATGCAGGTGACCCGCCACCTGCTCTTCGCCCACGGCGAGGCCTACCACACCATCCACCGCCTCCAGCCCCGCGCCCAGGTTGGCTATGCGAAGCACGTGCGCCTCTTCCAGGGCCTGCGCCCGGGCAACCGCCTGGACCGCTACGCCGCTGGCCTGAAGCGCTGGCTCTTCGAGCATGTCTGGGTGGTGGCCACAGACGACGGCAGGCTGCGCCCTCCCCTGGGGCTGAACACCTGCCACGCTTCCCTCATCGACACCTTCGACTTCATGGGCATCAACTACTACACCGTGGACCGCACCCGCTTCGTCCCCAACCCTTTCACCCTCTTCGGCCAGGAGCAGTTCACCCCCGGCGGGGAGCTTTCCGACGCCGGCCGGGATGGCCCCTTCGCCGAGTTCCGCCCGGACGGTCTCTACCAGATCTGCCAGGAGGTGCGCCAGTTCCACAAGCCGGTGATCATCACCGAGAACGGCCTGCCCGACCAGGACGACGACCAGCGCCCCCGCTGGCTCCTGGCCCACCTCCACCAGCTGCACCGGGCCATCCAGAGCGGCGTGGACGTCCAGGGCTACTTCCACTGGACCCTGGTGGACAACTTCGAGTGGGCCGAAGGCTGGGGCCTGCGCTTCGGCCTCTTCCGGCTGGACCCGAAGACCCAGGAGCGCACGCCCCGTCCCAGCGCAGGGCTCTACCGGGAGATCGCCCAGGGCAACAGCATCACCCCCGCCCTGGTGGAACGCTACGCACCCAGCCTGCTGCCCCAGATCTTCCCCAAGCAGTGACTTCCCTCACCCAGGCAGAGGCCAGCCCACTTCCTGGACCAGGCGGGCCAGGTGGTAGCGGGGATGGGCGGAGAAGGCATGGCACTGGGAGCCGTCCGGGAAGTCCACGTTCCAGTTCTCCCAGGTGGTGGGATAGCCCCCCTCCACCCAGCGCCCCCACCGGGCCCGGATGACGGCCACCACCTCCTGGTGGCGCCCGGCCTGGAAGAGCGCCTCCAACACGTAGTGGTGCATGAAAGGGCTGGCCAGGACCATCTCCCCCGGCCGGTGCTCGTCCCGCGGATCCAGGGAGCGGGCCGCCAGCGCGTCCAGGACCGCGTCCGCTTCCTCCGGGCGCACCAGGTCGGTGAGCAGGGCCAGGGCAGCCGCCAGCTGGGAGAAGGTGGAGCGCTCCCGGTCGTCCCACCAGACGCCGTCCTGCCAGAAGGCCGCCCGAATGGCCTGCCCCAGGGCCTGGGCCTCCTCCTGCCAGGCCCGGCGCTGCCCCGCGACGGAAGCCCCCCACTCGGGATCCACTCCCTCCCACTCCTGGGCGGCCAGCTGCAGGGCCCGCAGGTAGCGCAGGTTGTAGACCGCGCTGGGCTCGCCTCGGGAGAGAGGCGCCCAGTCCAGGAAGAGGCGACGGCCCGGCTGGCTGCGCAGGAGGCCGTCCCGGGCTCGGTCCTGGCGGAAGCGGGCCAGCATCCGGGCCAGGACGGGCCACATGCGAGCCAGGAAGGCCCCGTCCCCGCTGAGCTGGTGGTGGAGGCGCAGGAGCTCCACCCAGGTGAAGTTGTAGTCCAACACCGCGTAGGCGTGGACTTCCCCAGGCAGGACGCTGGGCAGCAGCCCGTCCGGGTACGCCCCCTCCGCCGCCATCTGGATGACCAGGCCCAGGGGACGCAGGTCGTCGCCCATGGCGGCCAGGGTCAGGGCCTGGGGCAGGGCGTCCCCCAGCCACTGGCTGGCCTCCCGCCAGACACAGTCCACGAAGGTCTCCTGGAGGCAGGCCCGGGCCGTGGTCTCGCACAGACGCGCCACCCCGTCCAGCAGGGGATCCTCCAGGTTCAGGGGTTTGGTCACGGCCAGGGGATAGGCGGCGGTGGTCACGTGGAAGCGCAGGCCCAGGTTTCGACCGGTGGGGCCCTGGAGCTGGAAGAGGAGGAAGCGCCCGCCCCGCAGAGAGAAGCCCTGGGCTCGTTGCGCCCCGGGCCGCAGACGGAAGCGGTCGGTCATGCGCACCCGGCAGTAGGTGTCTGGGTCCGAAAGCGCCACCTCCCCGCCCGTCTCCTTGTCCGCATAGCTGACCAGGAGCTGCTCCTGGCCCCCAGCCCCGCGCACCTCGGCCCATCCCTGGCAGGTGAAGGCCCGGCCCAGGTCGAAGAGCCAGGTCAGGCTCTCCCCCGCCGCCAGCCGGGGCGTCCACCAGCCCTCCCCATCCGGGACGGGAGCCGCCACTGGTCGGCCAGCCCGCCAGCTCTCCCGCAGCAGCGCGTGAGGGTCCCGGGGATCCCCCGCGGCCGGTCCTGCGCGGAGGGTCACCAGGCGGAAGGGCTGT
>CAYQEB010000127.1:5703-11170 GCA_964416395.1 uncultured Caldilineaceae bacterium
TGGGGTCCGTCCAGGGCTCCTCCAGGGAGAGGTCCCGCTCCTCCACGCCGCTGCCGTAGATGGAGACCCGATGCACCCGTTCCTGGAAGGAGGGATCCCGGCGGGTGCGCCAGCGCCCATCCGTGACCAGAGCCGGACAGCCGTCCACCTGGAGCCAGGCCAGGAGGCCGGCCGCGCCCCGGTGCAGGTAGGCGAAGTGGGAGTAGCCGGGCTGGTAGATCTGGACAGCCAGGTGGTTGGGCCCAGCCTGCAGTTGCTCGCTGACGTCCAGCACGTCCACCTGCTGGGCCCAGGGCCAGGAGCGGGCCGGTCCCCGAGCGACGAAGCGGCCGTTGATCCAGAGCTTGTAGCGGCTGTCCCCGGTGATGAAGAGCTGGGCGGTGGCAGGGGGACGGGGCAGGGTCCATCCCGGCGGGGAACGGAAGCGCAGGTAGGCCTCGTGGAGGTCGAAAGGGTGGTCCGAGCCGATCCAGAAGGCGCCTGGGGGTGGATTGAGGGGTGGGGCGTGGGTGGTCGGGGACATGGCAGGGTCAAAATGGGGAGTGGGGGCGATGAAGAGCGGGGCGCGAACGAGAGGCAAGGTCCAGGGGGTGGGCTGTCTACACCTCGCCCGGGGCCTTGACCCGTCACCCCTTGCTTCCAGCGGTCCAGCAGGTTGTGCGGCCTATGCCTCGCTCCCCCAGCCCTGGGCGGCCAGCTCTTTGACCAGGCCATAGGCCCGGAGCAGGCGCTGGGGCGGGATGTCCGGCTGGACGAAGTGGCCGGTGTTGAAGATGAAGCCGCCCCCAGGCGCGTAGATCTGGAAACGCTCGGTGATGTAGCGGTCCAGGGCCTCGCCGTCGTGGGCCAGGAGGCCGTCCACCACGTCCAGGGAGCCGTAGACGACGATCTGGTCCCCGTACTCGGCCTTGATGGTGCGGGGATCCATGCCCGCGCTCTCCTGGACTGGGTGCATGCTGTGGTAACCGGTCTCGATGATGTCGGGCAGCACGTCCAGGATGTAGCCGTCGCTGTGCAGGTTCACGTAGAGGCCCAGGGAGCAGGCGTGCTCCACCACCCGCTTGGCGTAGGGGCCGATCATGCGCCGCCACATGCGAGGGGAGAAGAGCATGGTGCGGTTGCTGCCCCAGTCGTCGGAGAGGGTGACCATGTCCACCCCGGCCTGGGCCACGCTCTCCACCAGGCCGCAGAGCCAGTCCGCGTAGCGGTCGAACCAGGCCGTCATGAGCGCTGGGTTCATGCCCAGGTTGAGCCAGCAGTTCTCGATGCCCAGGAAGGTGCTGGTCCCCTCCACGATGCCCCACAGGTGGGCGATGATCCAGCGTTTGTCTCCCTGCTGTTCCAGGGCCTGGGTCACGTTGACGCCGCCGAAGATCTCGTCCCAGGCGGTGAAGGTGAGCCAGCTGGGGTCCTTGGGGTCGGGCAGGGGCAGCTCGGCCAGCTCGGTCACGTCCACGTGACGGCCCAGCTGGTTGGGGTAGGGCACGAAGCCCACGAAGATGTCGATGCCGAACTCGTCCAGGAACTGCTCCCGGGGGCCGTACTCCGCCTCCAGCCGGTCCAGGAAGCGCCGTTCGTAGAGCCAGCAGTCCACGGGGGTGCGGTCTGTGGGTTGTCGTTCCAGGGTCGCGCGTACTCGTTCCTTGGCGTCCAAGAGAGCTCCTTTCGGGGATGGGTGATTGGGGGCCGGATTCCGGAGACAGAGGGTGTAAGATTGGAGATTGGAGATTGGAAACTGGAGACCGGGGTGATCCTTCTTGCCACCCTGATCTGCCCCTTCTCCGCCACCGCGCTCCCTGCTCCTCGCCTCGCTGATTCGCAATCACCGCTGGTCACCCCTCCGGCGTCAGGTTCAGGATCCGATCCCACTCCTCCAGATCCACCCCGGCCACGTAGCCGCTGTGGAAGCGCTCCAGGTAGATCTGGTCCCAGACAGGCACCACACCCCGAAGTTCCGGCGGCAGCTTGCGCAAGATCACCGCGTAGGCGTGCTCCAGCAGGCGGTAGCCCGAGGTGGGCGAGCCTCGGAAGCGGGGATGGGGGTCGATGATGCCGTCCTCCACCATGGTCTGGTCCAGGATGTCGGAGATGCGGTCCAGGAGGGCCAGCTTGCGCTCCCAGGGGGTGGACAGGGGCAGGGCCTCCTCCACCAGGGGGGCCAGACGTTCGTACATGCGAGGCAGGCGGCGGAAGAAGGCCATGAGCCACTTGTCGTAAGGGAAGTAGCGCCGGTCCAGGAGAAAAGCCAGCTGGATGCCCAGGCGGATGGCGTTGCTGAAGCGGGTGGTGGCGTAGAGCTCGTCCTGGCGCAGGAGGGCCCGCTTCAGCGCGTAGGTTCCCATGCCCGAGTAGTAGCGGCACCAGTGGGCAATGCGGCGCAGGCGCACCGGCTCTGGGTAGTAGCCCTGCAGGTGTTCCCGGATGGCGGTGAACTCGCCCCGGGGATCGTGCCAGACCTCCCCGTTGATCACGTGGATGATGTCCTCCTCCGGGATGCTCAGCCACTCCTGGTGGGTGCGGGGTGGCCGCTCCAGGCCGATGGTGCGGGAGAGGAAGGCGGGCAGGCTGTCCGGGGCCAGGCCCGCCCCGGCCACGTGTCCCTTGCGCAGGGAGTAGCCCCGGTAGGAGTCGGGCAGATGGGCCTGGACCGTCTCCAGGATGGCATCCCGCTTCTCCTGGAAGATCGCCTCGGGCATGAGGGCGTCGATGCGCAGGCCCCAGTGATGGTCCCGGGAGAGCTCGTCGTCCAGCCCCAGGGCGTCGGAGCCGTAGCCGAAGACGCCGAACGCGGTCTGGGCCGTCTCCTCCGGGAAGTGCTCCTCCAGGATGGGCTTGATCACCTGGTGGAAAAAATCTCGGCTGACGTGGATGATGGAGTCGGGCGGATGGGGCATGGGCGCCTCCTGGAACGGGGAGACCAGAATGTGGGAAACCAAAACGAGGGAAACCAGAGGGGCAAAGGGAGTAAGGAGTAAGGAGTGTAACAGCCAAAGCACCGGCCTACCCTTCACTCCACACTCCTCACTCCTTACTCTTCATTCCTTACTTCTTACTCCTTACTTCTTACTCCTTACTTCTTGCTCCTTACTCTCTCACCCTTTATTTCGCCGCTTCCTCCACGTTCTCCGCGGTGTAGATGGTGAAGGGCCCCATGAGCACCCGCAGCCCCTTCTCCCGGGTGGGATCTTTCTCGATGGTGTAGGAGCCCATGCGGCCGGCCTCGAAGGTCTGGCCCTCCTTGGCCTCGATCTGGCCCGTGGCCAGCAGATAGGTGACGTAGTAGGTCAGGTAGCCCAGGTCCTTGAAGCTCCAGAGGGCGAACTCCGGCGCGCAGCCGTTCAGGGTGTAGCTCACCATCTCCGCGGGCAGACCCAGGCCGCTCACCTTGACCTTGTCACAGAGCCCCTCGTCCTGCATGGCCTTGGCCGCGGCCGCGATGCCCACGGTGGTGGGGGCCATGATCAGCTCCAGGTCCGGGTATTTGTCCACCAGGGCCAGGGCCTGGTTGTAGCTGTCCTCGGACTGGTCGTTGCCGTAGACCAGGTCCACCAGTTCCAGGTTGGCGTACTTGGGGTCGTTCGCCAGGACCTCCTGGAAGGCCGCGTTCCAGGCGTTCTGGTTGGCCGCGTCCGGGGAGGCGGAGAGGATGGCCAACTGGCCGCCGTCCTCGCCCAGGATGTCCAGGGCCATGTCGGCCATGACCTTGCCTGTCTCGTCGAAGTCCACCTGGGCCACGAAGAGGTCCTCGCCCTCCGCGGAGGGGATGGGCGAATCCCAGGTGACCACGGTCATGCCAGCCTCCTTGGCCGCCTTGGCCGCAGGCACGATCTGGTCCCCGGCGTTGTTGGAGATCATGATGGCGTCCATGCCCTGGGTGGCCGCGGTGGTGACGATCTCGATCTGGCCCTGGACGCTGTTCTCCGGGGTGGGGCCCAGGAACTCCAGCTTGCCCGGGTTGCCGATCTCCTCGTGGGCTTCCTGCGCGCCCTGGTGGGCCTGATCGAAGACCAGGATGCCCAGGAACTTGGGCAGGAGGACCATGTCCACGCCCTCCTCCATGGCCCCTTCGCTGGCGGCCGGGGCGGCTTCCTCCTGGGCGGGCTGCTCCGCGGGGGCGGCGGCCGGCGGAGCCGGCGCGGCACAGGCCGTCAACAGGAAGACGGCGACCAACAGCAGGCTGAGTGGCTTCCAGAGTTTCTTCATGGGACTGCTCCTTTCCAGATGGGTTGATGGGTGAAACGGGTTGAACGGAACGGATTGAACAGGTTGAACGGGTGAATGGATGGATTCGGCCAGCGAAGACGAGGCTCGAGGATCCGGAAGGCGGTCAACCGGGGGATGGGGTTCGGGCGCCACGCCCCTTCGCTCCTGAACCCCGGCCTCCTCTGCTCATCCTTGCGCCCCTTCGCCCGCGGCTGGGCCCAGGTTCTCCCGCCGGGCCCGGCGCGTCCGCAGCCGCCCCTGGACCCAGCGCGCCCAGTTGGGCGCCAGGACGGAGAGGATGAGCAGCACGCCGATGACGCCGGTCTGGGTGTTCCCGGTGATGTTGACCAGGGACATGCCGTTGCGCAGGTTCAGGATGAGCAGGATGGCCAGGGCCACCCCGGTGAGGCTGCCAGAGCCGCCGAAGATGCTCACGCCCCCCAGGAGCACCATGGTGATGATGTCCAGCTCGAAGCCCTCCGCGGTGTTGCCCCGCACCGAGCCCAGCCGGGCCGCCAGCAGAATGCCTGCCAGGGCCGAGATGAAACCGGAGGCCACGAAGAGGATCATCTTCACCCGGTTCACGTCCACGCCGGAGTAGCGGGCCACGTCCCGGCTGTTGCCGATGGCGTAGACGTAGCGGCCGAAGGCGGAGCGGTGCAGCACCACTAGCATGAGGGCCAGCAGGGCGAAGAAGAGGATCAAGGAGAGGGGAAAGGGCCCCAGCAGGGGCTCCTGGCCCAGGCGGTTGAACCACTCGGGGAAGCCGCCGATGGAGCGGTCCTCGATGAGGATGCGGGCCGCGCCCCGGTAGCCGATGAGCCCGGCCAGGGTCACGGCCAGGGAGGGCAGGCCCACGTAGGCGATCCAGTAGCCGTTGAAGGCCCCGGCCAGGGCCCCCACCGCCAGCCCGGCCAGGACGCCCACCGCCACAGGCACGCCCTGGGCATGGAGGTAGGCCACCACGCAGGCGGCCAGCCCCATGATGGAGGCCACGGAGAGGTCGATCTCCGCGTTGATGATGATCAGGGCCATGATCAGGGCCACGATGATCTTCTCGATGGAGAGGGTGAAGAGATTGATCTGGTTGGAGAGGCGCAGGTAGAAGGGTGTCTGCAGGGCGTTGATGGCCATCACCGCCACCACCAGGGCCAGCAGCAGGCCCTCCCAACTGCGCAACCGAGTCCCAAGACGGCTCATGAACGTCTCTCCTCCAAGGAAATGCAGACGGAAATCACCCTCACCCCTCCCCAGCCACTCACGT
>CAYQEB010000128.1:0-6311 GCA_964416395.1 uncultured Caldilineaceae bacterium
TCCGGCCGCCACCAGAGGAAGGCCTGGGCGCCATAGTCCGGGCTGCTCATGGAGGCGGTGGGCGCGTGGTTTCCCGGGGTGGGGCTCGGCGTGGGGGTGGGCGGCGCGGCGTCCTCTGGGCAGGCCAGGACGGACATGCTGTCCGCGTACATGACCGCCTTGCCAGCCACCCCATCGTTGAAGGCGCCCAGGAGCACCCGCACCCGCCGTCCGCGCCAGGGGGTCAGGTCGTACTCCACCCGCTCCCAGATGCGCCGGTCGCTCCGCCCCTTGAAAACCTGGTGCAGCCGTCCTCCCGCGGTGATCCAGAGGTACTGGAAGTCCGCGTCCACCCCTGTGCTGGCCCGCCAGACCCATCCCTGGAGGGTGATGCGGGCTGCGTCCCTGGGCAGGGTGATCCACTGATAGGCGGTGCTGTCGCTGTTCACGTTGCCCAGCCCCCCAGGGATGCCCAGGCGCAGGCTGCGCCGCCCTGCCAGGACCTGCTCCGTGCTGTAGCGGGCTGGCCGCAGGGTCAGCGGCATGGCCCAGCCCCCGTCCTCCTCGAAATCCCCGTTGACCAGTAGCTCCTGGCATGTCGCGGTGGGGGCTTGGGGCGTGGGAGATGGCGGGGCAGCCGTCGGCGATGGGATCGGTGATGCTATCAGCGATGGGGTCGGGGTCGGGGCCGGCGTGGGGGACGCGACCGGCGTCGGGGGTGTGACCGGCGTGGATGCCGGCTGCTGACGGGAGATCCAGGGCATGTAGATAGCGTGCCCCGCCTGGCCCTGGTCCCCGCCGGGGGCGCCGCAGGCCTCCACCGAGACCGCGTCCACGTACATGGCCGCCTTCCCTGCAGCTCCGTTGTTGAAGACGCCGAACAGGAGGCGCACGCGCTGCCCCCGGAACTGGCGCAGATCGAAGGTGACCGTCTCCCACCCCGAGGCGTGGTGGACCTCTTGGAAGACCCGCAGGGTGCGTCCCTGGGCGGTGATCCAGAGGTACTGGAAGTCCCCATCCTGGCTGTCGGCCGGCTCCAGGACGCGCCAGACCTGGGCCTGGAGGGTGATGCTCTCCGCGTCGGCGGGCAGGTCGATCACCTGGTAGGCGGTGCTGTCACTCTGGACATTGCTCCCGCCCTCGGGGATGCCCAGGCGCAGGCTGCGCTGGCCGGTGAAGGCCCGCTCGTCGGTGTAGAGCCCAGGTCGAGGCGTGAGGGGAATGGTCCAACCGCCGGCCTGCTCGAAGTCGCCGTTCACCACCAGCTGCTGGCAGCCCTGCACCGCCACCGCGCCCTGGACCCCGCCGGTGCGGGTCAGCGCGTTGAGCTGGGCGGGCTGGGAGGGCTCGCCAGGCTCCTGGCGGGTGAGCATGCGCCGCCCCCCGGTGAACCAGAAGGCCAGGAGAATGAGCAGGGCGAAGGCCACTTCCAGGAGAATGGTCTTGGGGCTCTGACGTCTCAGAAAGGACATGGCAGTTTGGGGTTGCGCTGGGTCGGTCAAGGAAGGCGGGGCAGACGACAGCTCCGGGATGGGAGATCTCCGGGACGAGAGATCCCAGGAAGAACCGCAGCCCCGGAAACGTCAAATTAAGCCTGCATCAATTGGGCCTACTATAGCACCCCTTGGCCTCGGGAGCAAAGGAGTTCGCCCCCGAGGATGCCGACCAGATCCCCGGGGGCGGCTCTTTGCCGACTCGGAAGAAGCGCCATCCTCCCGGAGGCCTTGAGGCTTCCACGAGGAGGCCTGCCGGTTGCGCCCATGCCAGGGATGCGCGGCCAAGAACCGGCAGGAACCTCCCTGGTTGGGAAATCTTCGGCCTCGGTGATATAATCCGCGACTGGATCTCGCCAGACAGACCCTGGCGCCATCCACAACCCTGCCAGCCCGTTTTCCGAACCCTGTTCCCATGCCCCCGTGTCCATGACCTCTTCCTACCGGCTCACCCAGGACCCGCTCTTCTACGTCACCGCCGCCCTCTTCGCCCTCCTGACCACCAGCCTGCCCAGCTTCCTGGGACAATCCACCCTGCTGCCCGTGCTCCAGGCCCTGGGCCTGACCATCTTCACCGGCGTGGCTCTGCGCCAGGAAGGCCCCCGCACGGCCCTCAACCTGGCGGCCCTCTGGCTGGGCATCCAGTTCTTGACCCTGCTGGTGGTCGCCCTGGCGAAGCCTGCTGCCGCGGAGCTGGCCGTGGGAGATGGTTTCGCCTACCGGGCCAGCTACGTCCAGTGGTTCTTCACCGGCCAGGGCCTGCCCCACGCCCTCACCGCGGAGCCTCTGGGACGCCTGGCCCAGCTGGCCGGGATCCTCCTGGGCAGCCTGCTCACCGGCGGCCTGGTGGGGGCCTGGTTCCTGGCCAAGGCGGTGAACCAGTTCGCCTTCTCCGTGGCCGTCCTGGCCCAGGAGCTGGGCGGCGTGGGGATCATCGCCGGGCTCACTCCCTGGAGCATCCTCACCCTGGCCGGGTACACGGGGCTCTTCGTGCTCCTGGCCGAGCCCATCGTCAACAACATCTGGGACGTGGGCCACTTCCTGGGCAAACGTCGCCGCCTGCTGCTGATCTCCCTGCTCCTGCTCCTGGCCGGCCTGCTCCTGGAGCTGACCCTGCCCGGGGCCTGGAGCCGCACTTTTCGGCCCTGATTTCCAACCCTGATTTCCAACCCTGATTTCCGGCTCAGCGTCTTCCGACGCGCTCTTCGGTTCACCCACCATCCCCTGGCCATCGAGTGAAACATGCGCATCAAAAAAGTCGTCATCCAAGGTTTCAAGACCTTCGCCCGCCGCACGGAGTTCGTCTTCGACCCGGGGGTCACCGCCATCGTGGGGCCCAACGGCAGCGGAAAGAGCAACGTGGCCGACGCGGTCCGCTGGTGCCTGGGCGAGCAGAGCTTCGGCCTGATCCGCTCCAAGAAGACCGCGGACGTGATCTTCTCCGGCAGCGACAAACGGGCCCGGCTCAACATGGCCACGGTCAGCATCACCCTGGACAACAGCCAGGGCGAGCTGCCCATCGACTTCAGCGAGGTGGAGATCACCCGCCGGGCCTACCGGGACGGGGAGAACGAGTATCTGCTCAACGGCCAACGGGTCCGCCTCCAGGACATCACCGAGCTCCTGGCCCCTAGCGGCCTGGGCAAGCGCACCTACGCGGTCATCGGCCAGGGGCTCATCGACCGGGTCCTGAGCCTGAAGCCCGAGGAGCGCCGGGCCCTCTTCGAGGAGGCCGCGGGCATCACCGGCTACCAGTCCAAACGGGCCACCGCCCTGCGCCGCCTGGACGCCACGGAACAGAACCTGGAGCGGGTCCAGGACATCATCGCCGAGATCAGCCCCCGGCTCCGCTACCTGAAGCGCCAGGCCGAACGGGCCAAGGAGCGAGCCCAGATCGAAGCGGACCTCCACGGGCTCCTGCGCCAGTGGTACGGCTACCGCTGGCACCGCACCCTGGAGGAGCTGGAGGAGCACCGCAAGACCGAGGCCAGGCTCCAGGGGACGGTGACCGCCCGCCAGGCCCGGCTGGAGGCCGTCGGCGCCCGCATCGAACAGCTACGGGAGGCCCAGGTCACCCTGCGAGAGCGGCTCAACGAGCTGCACCGGACCAGCAGCCGGCAACACCAGGCCGCGGAGGAGGTGGGCCGCAAACTGGCCGTGGCCCAGGAACGTCACCGGCAGCTCCAGGCCCGCCAGGAGGAGCTGCAACGGGAGCGGGCCGAGCTTCAGCTCCAGCAGGAGACGGTGGCCGCCCGGGTGGCGGAGCTCCGGGCCAGCGTAGTGGCAGCCCAGGCCCAGCACCAGGAGCGGCAGAACGCGGTGCGGGCCCTGCAGAGCCGACTGGATCAGCGCCAGCAGGAGCGCAACGCCCTGGTCCGAGAGCTGGAGCAGGCCCAACAGCGGCTGCGGCGCATCCAGGAACAGGCCGGGGACCGGCGCAGCCGCCTGGAGCAGCTGGCGGAGCAGCGCCACGCCCTGCAGCAGGAACGAGCCGAGCACGAACAGGCCCTGGACCGAATCCAGCGCCAGCAGGAGGAGCTCCAGGCAGAGCTGAACCAGAGCCAGGCCCGACTCCAGGAGACGGAGGCCGCCATCCAGGCCCGGCGGGCGGAGGTGACGGCCCTGGAGGAGGAGCTGGCCCAACTGCGCCAGGAGCAGGAGGCGGCGGAGGCGGCCCGGCAGGAGGCGGAGCGGGCCGCGGACCGGCTGCTGACCCGCTTCAACCTGCTGGAGCGCCTCCGCAACGAGGGAGCTGGCTACGCCAGCGGCGTGCGCGCGGTGCTCCAGGCCCAGGAGCTCACCGGCGTCATCGGCACGGTGGCCTCCCAGCTCCAGGTGCCGCCAGAGCTGGACCGGGCCCTGGAGACCGCGCTGGGTGGGGCCTTTCAGCATGTGATCGTGGCGGGCTGGGAAGAGGCCCAGCAGGCTGTGGAGTTCCTCAAGCGCAGCCGCCAGGGCCGGGCCACCTTCCTGCCCCTGGACCGGCTGCACGTGGCCCCGGCCATCCCCGCGCCCAAGCTGCCCGGCATCCTGGGCAACGCGGCGGATCTGGTGGGCTACGACCCGGCGGTGGCCCGGGCCGCCCAGCAGCTCCTGAACCGAGTCTGGGTGGCGAAGGATCTCGCTGCAGCTCGCCGGGCTCTGGACACCCTCTCCCGAGGCCCGCGGCCCACGGTGGTGACCCTGGAGGGGGAGATCGTGCGGCCGGGCGGGGCCATCACCGGGGGCAGCGACAGCCGCCGCCGGGACGAGTCCATCCTGGCCCGGGAGCGGGAGTTCCGGGAGCTGCCGGCCCAGATCCAGGCGGCCAAAGCCCGGGTAGCCCAGGCCCAGGAGGCCAGCCGCCAGATCCTGGAGCGCGTGGCCCAGCGCACCGGGGAGCGGGATCGCCTTCAGCTAAGTCTGGAAGAGATGGCCCGGCAGCGTCAGCAGCAGCAACGGGCCCTGGAGGAGCAGCGCCTGGCCCTGGCCCAGGTCCAGCAGCGGGCCGGCTGGCAACGGGAGCGCATGGAGAGCATCCAGCAGGCCCTGGCCCGACTGGACGAGCAGGAGCATCGGTGGCAGCAGGAGCTCACGGAGCTCCTGGCCCAGGAGGCCCAGGCCCAGGAGGCGGTGATCCAGGCGGAGAGCGGCGTCACGGACCAGAGCGTGGACCAGCTCCTGCAACAGATGGCGGATCTGCGGGCCGCCGCGGCCCAGGCCCTGGGCCATCTGCGCAGCCAGGAGGCCCTGCTGGAGAGCCAACGCCGGGCTCTGCGCAACGTCCAGGACCAGATCCAGTCCAAGGAGCAGCGGCTGGCCAACCTGGAGCGAGAGGCCCAGGAGCTGGCCGGGAGCATCCAGGAGCTGAGCCAGGCCGAGGCCCGGCTGAGCCAGGAGCTGCGGAGCCTTCAGGCCCAGATCGATCCCCTGGCCCAGGAGCTCCAGGGGCTGGAGGAGGCCCAGAAAGAGGCGGAGGCGGAGGAACGTCACCTGCAGCACCTGCTGCGCCAGGACGAAGTGGCCTGGAACGAGGCCCGGCTTCAGCTCCAGCGCACCGAGGACAGCCTGGCCAACCTGCGCCGGGAGATCGCCCACGACTTCGGCCTGGCCGAGATGGAGGCCAGCGAGAGCCTGGCCTACCAGCCGCCCCTGCCCCTGAGCGCGGTGGTGGCCCAGCTGCCGGTGCTCACCGAGCTGCCCCCGGGCCTGGATGAGGAGGTGCGGGAGATGCGGGCCCGGCTGCGGCGGCTGGGCAACGTGAACCCGGACGCGCCCCGGGAGTACGAGGAGGCGGCCAGCCGGCACCAGTTCCTCATCACCCAGTCCGAGGACCTGGAGGCCGCGGCCGCGGACCTGCGCCAGATCATCCGGGAGCTGGACAAGCGCATGGAGGTGGAGCTGCGGCGCACCTTCCAGGCCGTCTCCCAGGAGTTCGTGGGCTTCTTCCAGGCCCTTTTCAACGGCGGCACGGCCAAGCTCACCCTCACGGACCCGGAACACATCATCAACACAGGGGTGGAGATCCTGGCCCGGCCGCCGGGCAAACGCCCTCAGAGCCTGGCCCTCCTCTCCGGTGGGGAGCGCTCCCTGACGGCCCTGGCCCTCATCTTCGCCATCCTGCGGGTCAGCCCCACCCCCTTCTGCATCCTGGACGAGGTGGACGCGGCCCTGGACGAGGCCAACGTGGATCGTTTCCGGGAGGTGCTGGAGGGCCTGGGGGACCAGACCCAGTTCATCCTCATCACCCACAACCGGCGCACCCTGGAGGCGAGCAACGCCATCTACGGCATCACCATGGGAGACGACGGGGTGAGCCGGGTCATCAGCCTGAAACTGGACGGGAACGAGATGGTCCAG
>CAYQEB010000128.1:6411-9809 GCA_964416395.1 uncultured Caldilineaceae bacterium
AGGGATGGGGGGCAGGGGCCACTGGGACTCCAGCTCTTCGTCCGGCTGGTACTCTGGAGCGGGCAGGCCCAGGCGGTGCAACGCCATGGCTGCGGCGGCCTGGGCCGCCTCCTGTTTGCTGCGTCCGCGCCCCACGCCGTAGGGGATGCGGTCGATGGAGACCTGCATGGTGAACTCCCGGGCGTGGTCCGGCCCGCTGGTGGCCACCGTCTTGTAGCGGGGCGTCTTGCCCACCGCGCTCTGGGCCCACTCCTGAAGGCGGCTCTTGGGATCCTTGGCCAGGGCCTTCTCCTCCACCCGCTCCAGCTCGGCCATGAGGATGGGCACCAGGAACTCCCGCACCGTGTCCAGGCCCAGATCCAGGTAGATCACCCCCACCAGGGCCTCGAAGGTGGCGCAGAGGGTGGCCGGACGGGTGCGGCCGCCGCTCTCCTCTTCTCCGTGCCCCAACAGCAGGAAATCCCCCAGCTGGAACTGACGAGCGAACCGGGCCAACGTCTCCCGGCGGACCAGGGCGGCCCGCAGGTTGGTCAGCTCCCCCTCTTGCTTGTCCGTGTAGCGGTTGTAGAGGAGCTCGCTGGCCACGAAGCCCAGCACCGCGTCCCCCAGGAATTCCAGGCGCTCGTTGTCCTGGAGGGGAAAGTCGGGCTCGGCCTCGTTCAGGTAGCTGCGATGGACGAAGGCCTGCTGGAGCAGTCGCTTGTCGTTGAAGTGCAGGTTGAGGATCGACTCCAGTTCTTCGATAGGACGAGCGTTCATGGGCCACCTCGTTGGGGCTGGATCGGGAGATCTGGGCTGAGCGGATCGGCCCTGGCTGGGGATGGACCGGGCCGGGTTTCGAGTCAGGCTGTTGCGCCGGGGAGCCGGTGTCTGGCCCTCGGCCGCGCACACCCAAGCCAGGGTAGCCAGCCAAGATTACAGCACAGATTAACAGATTCAGATTGACCGATCAGATAACGGGGGGCTTTTTCAGGCCATGGCCCGTGAGGGCGGCCACGACCAGGTCGTCGGGGGCGATGGACGGCTTCAGCTTCTCCAGGGCGACGGCCACGGTGGCGCTGGTGGGCTCCACGAAGATGCCTCGCGTGGCCATGGTGGCGTGGGCCCGGGCCACTTCCTCCTCTGTCACCGCGATGGCCGTGCCGCCGGAACGCCGCAGGGCGGAGAGAATGGCCCGGCCGCGCACCGGATTCTCCACCGCGATGCCATCGGTGAGGGTGGAGACCGCCGCGTGGGGGCGCAGGGCCACCCGGTCCGCGCCGGCGTGGAAGGCGTCCACGATGGGGGTGATGGGCTCGGCCTGGACAGCCACCATCCGGGGCAGGTGCTGGATCAGCCCGCTCTCGTAGAGGTGCTGGAAGCCCCGCCAGGCCCCCAGGAAGAGGCCGCCGTAGCCGCAGGGGGTGACGAACCAGTCCGGCGCTCGACCGCCCAGCTGCTCCCAGAGTTCCCAGGCGTTGGTCAGGAAGCCCAGGAGGCAGGCCGGGTGCCAGGCGTGGGAGGCGTAGACGGCGCCGGCGTGCTGGCTGGCCTCCACCGCCTGGGTGGCGGCCCGGCGCGGCCCGGGCACCTCCACCAGCTCCGCGCCGTAGACTGCGATCTGGGCCTTCTTGGGCTCCGGGGCGCTGGCGGGGACGAAGATCCGGGCCTTGATCCCGGCTCGGGCCGCGTAGCAGGCGATGCTGGCCCCCGCGTTGCCGCTGGAATCGTCCATCACCTCCTGCACCCCCTGGCCCACCAGCCAGTTGATCATGACGCTGACGCCCCGGTCCTTGTAGCTGCCCGAGGGCATGAGGGCGTCGAACTTCCAGTGGACCGGAACCCCGGCCCAGACATCGTGGATCAGAGGGGTCCACCCTTCCCCCAGGGTGATGAGCTCCTGACCGGGTTGAAGCACAGGCAACATGGCCTGGTAGCGCCAGTGGCCGGGCTGGCTGGGATCGATGAGGTGGGGATCGAAGGGGGGGACGCCCCGATACTCCAGGGGCTCACCGGTGATGGGGCAACGCAGGGGGCTGGCCTCAGCGGGGGCGCTGAAATTGCTGCTCGGGCAGTAGGCAATCACGAAGGCATCCTTTCCTCGGCGGCGGGAATCCGCTCGTCCAGGGATCAGCCGGGCCTGGGGGGGCGGAAACCGAGCCCCCAGCATACATCAACCCCTTTCCGGGGCGCAAACACCTGGGCGCTGATGCGCCCAGCCCAGAAGTCCTCAGGAATCTCCGCCCACCTGATGTTCCATGGCCTGCAACGCCCAGTTTACAAAAGATCCGGGCGGAAATCAAACGCCGAAGCTGACGTAAGGTCCAAAACCGGGAGGCAACTTTGTAAAACTTATGTTCGACATGGTATAATTGTGGTGGATGGATTGCCTTTCCCGGGCGGCTCCTTGGCCGACGGGAAAGTCTTTTGTTGACACCCTGTGGCCGGCTGGATGGAAACCCAGCCGTTGCACGGGGTTTCACCTGGATCTATTTTCACCTGGATCTACAGAGAGAATCACAAAGGGAAACGACCTTGTTCAGACGGCTATTTGGCAGGAAAGAAGAGAAAACCCAGGACGAGGTGCGGCTGGAAGAGAGCCTCCAAAAGACTCGCTCTGGGCTTTTCGGACGCATCGGCACCCTCTTCCAGGCCAACGAGATCACCGACGAGCTCTGGGAGGAGCTGGAGGAGCTGCTCATCCTGGGGGACGTGGGCATGGAGACCACCATGGAGCTGGTGCAGCGGACCCAGGAGCGGGTGCGCCGGGAGGGCATCAAGTCCACCCAGGACGCCTACCTGATCCTGAAGCAGGAGATGGTGCGCATGCTGGAGCCCACGGAGCCCCTGCACATCGACGAGCCCCGGATCCTGACCGTGGTCTTCGTGGTGGGGGTGAACGGCTCGGGCAAGACCACCACCCTGGGCAAGCTGGCCTACCGCTACAAGCAACGGGGGCGCAAGGTGGTCCTCTGCGCCGGGGACACCTTCCGGGCCGCGGCCATCGATCAGCTGCGCGTCTGGGCCGAGCGGGCCGGCGTGGACATCATCGCCCAGACCCCTGGCTCGGACCCGGCCGCGGTGCTCTTCGACGCCATTCGGGCCAGCCAGGAGAGCCGCCAGGCGGATCTGCTCCTGGTGGACACTGCCGGCCGCCTGCAGACCAAGTACAACCTGATGCAGGAGCTGGAGAAGATGAAGCGGGTGGCGGCCAAGCAGGTCCACAAAGCCCCCCACGAGGTGCTCCTGGTCCTGGACGCCTCCACCGGCCAGAACGCCATCCTCCAGGCCAAGGCCTTCAAGGAGACGGCCGGGGTGACAGGCATCGTCCTCACCAAGCTGGACGGCACCAGCAAGGGCGGCGCGGTCCTGAGCATCCAGAAGATCCTGGGGGTGCCGGTCCGCTTTGTGGGCACCGG
>CAYQEB010000128.1:9909-11150 GCA_964416395.1 uncultured Caldilineaceae bacterium
CGCATTCACAAACTGATCGAACGCATCGACGCCATCAGGGGGCGTCTTTGACATCCCAGGCAAGCGCGAACGCATCGCAGCCCTGGAGAAGGAAACCACAGCCCCAGATTTCTGGGACGACCCCAAGGCGGCCCAGAAGAAGATGCAGGAGTTGAACACCCTCCAGGAGCGGGTGAAGACCTGGGACGAACTGCGCCAGCGGGCCCAGGACATCCTGGAGCTCTACGAGATGGCCGAAGACGATCCGGCCATGCTCACCGAGCTAGAGCAGGAGGTGACGGCCCTGGAGCAGGAGCTGGAAGAGCGGGAGTTCACCCTGGCCTTGAGCGGCAAGTACGACGCCGGCTCGGCCATCCTCAGCATCCACGCAGGGGCCGGGGGCACGGAGGCCCAGGACTGGGCGGCCATGCTCCTGCGCATGTACCTGCGATGGGCCGAGAAGAAGGGCTACAAGACCACCATCACCGACCTGACGCCCGGGGAAGAGGCGGGCATCAAGAGCGTCACCGTGGAGGTCGACGGCCCCTACGCCTACGGCTATCTCAAGGCCGAGAAAGGGACCCATCGCCTGGTGCGCATCAGCCCCTTCGACGCCAGCAAGCGCCGCCACACCAGCTTCGCCAAGGTGGAGGTGATGCCGGTCATCGACGAGGACATCGAGATTGAGGTCAACCCCAACGACATCCGCATCGATGTCTTCCTGAGCAGCGGAGCCGGCGGCCAGAACGTCCAGAAGAACGCCACCGCGGTGCGCCTCTACCACAAGCCCACGGGCATTGTGGTCACCTGTCAGAACGAACGCAGTCAGACCCAGAACCGGGAGATGGCCCTGAAGATCCTGCGGGGCAAGCTCTACGAACTGGAGCAGGAGAAGCTGGCCCAGGAGAAGGCCCGACTCAAGGGCGAGAACATCCAGGCGGACTTCGGCACCCAGATCCGCAGCTACGTCCTGCACCCGTACCAGATGGTCAAGGACCTGCGCACGGGCGTGGAGACGGGCAATCCCCAGGCCGTGCTGGACGGAGACATCGACATGTTCATCCAGGCCTGGCTCAAGCAGCAGGTGGGGGAGAGCGAGACGGCCTAGCCCCAAGCCCTGCCCCGACGCACCCTGTCCTTGACGGGAGTGAAACCACAGAGCGAAATCACAGAGTGAAATCACAGAAAGGCGATGGCCCTGACCTCTCAGGTTCCATCGCCTTTCTCTTTCGGGCCACGATTCTGTAGGCCACGATCATCTA
>CAYQEB010000129.1:0-11033 GCA_964416395.1 uncultured Caldilineaceae bacterium
GGGCTCCTGAACCTGGTGGACGCGGTCCTGGAGGGCCTGGCCCAGAACGGCTTCGCCCTGGTTCGCCCGCCCGGACATCACGCCCTCCACAGCCGGGGCATGGGGTTCTGCATCTTCGGCAACGTGGCCATCGCCGCCCGGCACGCCCAAGAACAGCACGGCCTGGAGCGGGTGCTCATCGTGGACTTCGACGTGCACCACGGCAACGGCACTCAAGAGATGTTCTACCAGGATCCCTCGGTGCTCTTCTTCAGCACCCACCAGCACCCGTTCTGGCCGGGCAGCGGCGGGGTGGATGAGGTGGGCGAGGGGCCGGGCAAGGGCTTCACCGTGAACGCACCACTTCCAGCCGGCACCGGGGACCAGGGTTACCTGGCCACCTTCCGGGAGATCCTGGCGCCCATGGCTCAACGCTTCCGCCCTCAGCTGATCCTGGTCTCCGCGGGGTACGACCCCCACTGGATGGACCCCCTGGCCAACCAACTGGTCAGCGTCACCGGCTTCGGCCAGCTGATCCAGGAGCTCATGGCCCTGGCCCAGGACCTCTGCGACGGCCGCCTGGTCTGCACCCTGGAGGGCGGCTACAACCTGGACGCGCTGCCCCACTGCATCCTCACCAGCCTCCGCCTCCTCAGCCAGGATCCGGCCGGGGTCAGCGATCCCTTCGGGCCGGCGCCCACCCAGGAGCGGGACATCTCCCAGCGCATCGCCCAGGTGAAGGCGGCCCACGGGCTGGCCTGAGAAAGCCAGGAGGACGGTTCACGGTGTCCCCCACAGAGACGACGGTGAAAACCGAGCTGGCCCTCTGGGATCAGGCCCTGGAGGCCGCCCTGACCACCCGGGACATTCCCCGAGTCATGGCCCTGGCCCGGGTGGTGCTGAGACGGGTCCCCCGCCACCTGGCCGCCTACTTCCACCTGCTCCAGGCCCTGTGGATGGAGCGAAGCTGGGAGGAGGGGGAGGAGTGGGCTCGGCGTCTCCTGAAGGCGGACCCCACCAGCGAGCTGGCCTGGTCTGTGCTGGCCATGGCTGAGGAGCAACGAGGGGTGCTCGCCCAGGCTCGCCTCTACTGGGCCCGAGCCTTCGACCACTCCCCCTACGACCCCACCATCCGGGCCGGGATCAACCGCACAGCCATCGATCAGGCCGATCGCCTGGCCATCACCCCGGCCGGCCTGGGCTGCCTCTATCGCCGGGGGCGGCGCTGGCGGCGGGCGGCGAGCCTCTACCAGGAGCTGGTCGCCCAGCGACCGGAGCGGCTGGACCTCCAGTGCGGCCTGCTGGAGAGCCTGTGGATGTCCGGGGAGGCTGGGGCCGCGGTGGCTCTGGCCCGGAATCTGAGCCAGACCCATCCGGAGCTGCTCCTGGCCTGGATCGTCCTCCGGGAGGTGGGGGACGAGACGGACCAGGCCCTGGCCCAGGCGCCCCTGAACGCCCTGGACGCTGGCTACGCCTACGCCAGCCTGCGCTACGAGCTTGCTCCCCTGGCTGTCAGCCGCTCCCTGCGCGTCTCCCCGGAGGATGCGGCCCTCCTCCAAGGACCGGCCGACTCTGCCTGATGCCTCTCCTGGGCTGATGCCTCTCCTGCTGCCCGCCCCCTCTGGGATTGGACTATTTCCCCGATCTTCGCTAAGGTAGGCCCGGGTGACCGCAAGGGTCATCCCAGCCTGTTTTGCCAGGGCCGGCGCTTCGGCATCCGGTGATCTGGCATCCAGCATCTGCACCCAATACCTGTACCCAGCATCAACGAGGAGAGGCGCACCCGATGGAACGCACATTTGTCATCATCAAGCCCGACGCCGTCCAGCGAGGCCTCATCGGCGAGATCGTGGCTCGCTTCGAGCGGCGGGGGCTGAAGATCGTGGGGATGAAGTTCATGCAGGTGAGCGAGGAGCTGGCCCGGCAGCACTACGCGGTCCACCAGGGCAAGCCCTTCTTCGAGGGGCTGATCCAGTACATCACCAGCGCGCCGGTGGTGGCCATGGTCCTGGAAGGGACGGACGCCATCGCGGCGGTGCGCACCAGCATGGGCGCCACCCGGCCCGCGGAGGCCGCGCCCGGCACCATCCGGGGGGACTTCGGCCTGGAGATCGGCCGCAACCTGGTCCACGGCAGCGACGGGCCGGAGACCGCAGCCACGGAGATCGCCCTCTGGTTCGGGGAGGATCTGGTCAGCTGGCAGCGCAGCACGGATCCCTGGATCTTCGAGTAGCAGGCCGGTCCCCAGGCCCGACTCACTGATCCCAGACGCGCAAAAACGGCTCCCCTCCGCGGAGGGGAGCCGTTTCGCGTGCGGTGCTGGAGCAGGGAGGGAGCTGGCCTAGATGGCCTTCACCACCACGTTGGCCTGGTTCCACAGCTCTTCCAGCTGGTAGTAGGCCCGGGCTTCCGGGGTGAACATGTGCAGGATCACGTCGCCGTAGTCCAGCAGCACCCAGCCGCTTTCACCGCTGGCTCCCTCTTTGCCCAGGGGGCGGATCTGCTTCTCCACCTGGAGCTGTCGCCAGAGATCTTCCTCCACGGCCTTGGCCTGACGCTCCGTCTCCACTGTGGCAACGATGAAGTAGTCGGCGATGGTGGTCTGCTCACGCACGTCCAGCAGGACCACGTCTGTGGCCTTCTTCTCCTCGACGATGTCGAAGATCTCTCGAGCCAGAGCTTGACTGTCCAGAAGCACCTCCTTCATGGTCTGTTTGGGAAAAATCGGACTGTTCCTTTCGCTTGAGTCACTCCACCACTTATGTCTCTCTGCTGTCTGTTCTGCTACTTATAACGCAGCGAGGCGGGAAGAAGTTTCACGGGGCTGGGACCAGGCGTCGCTCTGGGATCCCAGGCCGAGCCTCCAGGCCTGCCTGTTGTTTTCCATCATATCACAAAAACGACAAATGGGAAGTAGTTTCCACACCTTTTCCGCGGGGATTTCTTCCGCGGGGATTTCGGCCACGGAAATTCGTGTGGAAAGCCACTTCCCACCTGTCAACAGGCCTGTTGCCGGGAGTTTGAGGCTCAGGCGACCGGCGTCTCCTCCTCCCAGAGGGCCCGGAGCTGCTTGGGCAGGCTGCTGGTCACGTCCTGGATCTCGCCGTCCGAGACGTGGCGCTTGATCACCCGGAAGACCGCCTTGGCGGCCTGGATGGCCTCCTCTCGGGTGGCGAAATCCTTGGCTGCGGTGCGCCCGTCCTCCTCCATCACCGTGTCGATGAAGTCATCGATGTGGCGGATCTTCTCCGGCTGCAGGGAGGGCTTCCAGCCGTCCACGTAGACCGCCTTGATGCACATGGGCAGTTGGGCCAGGAGGTCAAAGGACTCCTCCAGGGTCAGGCGTCGGCGCATGGCGTGCAGCACTGCCCGCATCACCCGGGCCGCCCGGTGCCGGTCGTCGGGATGGCCCAGCTCCTCGGCCACTTCCTTCACGAAGAGGTTGCCTTTGGCCACATACTTCTCGAAGTTCATACCTGCACCTCCTTTGGCTCTCCACGCTCAACCTTCCATCACCTGGGATGGGTGCACTATGTGGAGCGAGTACAGCCACTTCTCCTTCTATCATTGTAGCGGCGAAGGGTTTGAAGAATGTTATCGTCGCGCTAGTGATTTGTTAGCGATCCGGGCGGCGTGGGGATGCATAAATGTTATTTTGGGGTTGATTTGCGTGCTGGATTGTGATAAAATCGGGCAAATTCGTGCTGGTTTTGCACGATATCCCCCGCCAAACTGCTGCAACGCGAAACTTGCCCCACACCCACAAACGGTGGCTCCCCCATGCGATTCGCGACCTCGTTCACGGACAACGGACAGGACGGCGCTGTGAAGATCGACGCCACGGACCAAGCCATCATCGCCGCGCTGAAGGAGGATGGGCGCACCCCTTTCGCCCAGATCGCCCAGCGGCTGGGGGTCTCCACCGGAATGGTGCGACAACGCTATCAGCGGCTGGTGAAAGAGGGGGTGCTCCAGGTGGCTGCCATCACCAATCCCATGCTCCTGGGCTACTCCACCATGGCTCTCATCGGGCTGAAGGTGGAGAGCGGCCTCTTCGATCAGGTGGCCGAGCAGCTGGCCCAGTTCCCCGAGGTCATCTACCTGGTCTACGCCACTGGCTCCTACGACCTGCTCCTGGAGGTGATCTGCCGGGACAACGATCACCTGCTGGAGTTCCTCACCCGCCGTCTCCACGCCATCGAGGGCATCCGAGAGACGGAGACGTTCATGTACCTGAAAATTCTCAAGGAATCCTACACCCTGCCGTGACGCGGGAAGGCCCTCCGGTCTTCCCCTGCTCATCCCTACTCGTCTCTCTTCCCCCACCGAGCCCAACCCAAAAGGAGGTCAACATGGGTCGAATTCGTTTCGGACTCCGTGGGAGCGCCCTGCTCCTGGCTGTGATGCTGGCGGCGTTGCTGGTGATGGCCGGCTGCGCCGCACCCCCGGCCCCGGCTCAACCCGCCGGGGAGAAGGCCCCGGCAGAGGAAACCACGGCAAAGGAGGCCCCGTCCGTGGAGGTCCCACCGGACGTGGTGCCGCCGGACCAGGTGGAGGCCGGGGAGCTGGTGGTCTACAGCTACGAGGAGACGGTGACTGACGAGTTCCTGGACGGCTACCGGGCGCTCTACCCCCAGGTGGAGCTGAAGCCGGCGGTCTACGGGGAGCTGGACGAAGCGGTGGCCAAGCTGCGAGGCGGCTTCAAGGCGGACGTCCTGAACCCCTGCGTGGACTACATCCCCACCCTGCGCAGCCTGGACCTGCTGGAGCCGGCCGACACGGCCAACATCCCTCGTTGGAAAGACCTCTTCCCCTTCTTCCGGGATCTGCCGGAGATCCAGGCTGGCGAGGGCAAGGTCTGGATGGTGCCGGTGGACGCCGGGCTGGAGGGCATCATGTACCGGACGGACAAGATCGACCCGCCCCCCACTTCCTGGAACGACCTGTGGAACCCGGAGTACGCCGGCCACATCGTCATGCAGGACTACGCCCGCAACGCCATCGCGGTGGCGGCCCTGGCCCTGGGCTTCGAGGATCCCTTCAACCTGACGCCGGAGCAGCTGGAGCAGGCCAAACAGAAACTCATCGAGCAGAAGCCCCTCCTCCTCACCTACTTCGATGCGGACACGGAGGTGCAAGAGCTCTTCAAGTCCGGGGATGCCTGGATCTCCTTCGGCTGGACCGCGGACGCCCGCACCCTCGCGGAGGAAGAGGGGCTGCCCGTGAAGTACGTCTCCCCTCAGGAGGGCGCGCTCTCCTGGATCTGTGGCTACAGCATCCTGAAGGGCACCAAGGTCCCCATGGCGGCCCACGCCCTGCTGAACCACTATCTGGATCCGGAGCTCCAGTACATCGAGGCCACGGACTTCGAGTACTTCGTGGCCAACCAGAAGGTGCTGGATCTGCTGGACGAGGAGGAGATCGCCCTGGTGGGCCTGGACCATCCGGAGGATGTGCAGAAGGCCCACGCGGAGATCACGCCGGAGAACTACGACCAGTGGCTGCGGGCCTGGGAAGAGGTCCTGGCCGCCCAGTAGTCCGGTAAAAATCACAGTAGTCCGGTAAAAATCAGTAGTCCAGTAAAAAGAGGAGATTGGGAGATTTGGAGTCGATCTCCCAACCAATCTCCCAATCTCCAAGCCCACTCTCTTCCGCCATTGAGCCATCGATTCCATGACCGAACAACCGCCGGGCCTGGCCGTCCAAAACCTGACCAAACGCTTCGGCTCCTTGACCGCGGTGGACCACGTCTCCTTCCAGATCGCCCCGGGGGAGTTCTTCTCCTTGCTGGGGCCCAGCGGCAGCGGCAAGACCACCATCCTGCGCATGATCGGCGGGCTGGAGGTGCCGGATGAAGGCCGGATCTTCCTGGCCGGGGAGGACATCACCTTCCGCCCCCCAGAGAAGCGGGATGTGAACATCGTCTTCCAGAACTACGCCCTCTTCCCCCACCTGAACGTCTTCGACAACGTGGCCTTCGGCCCCCGGCGCAGGGGCTGGCCCGAGGAGCGGATCCGGCAGGAAGTGGGCAAGCTGCTGGAGATGGTCCACCTGAGCGGCTACGAGCGCAAGTACCCCCGGCAGCTCTCCGGCGGGGAGAAGCAGCGGGTGGCCCTGATCCGGGCCCTGGTCCTGCGTCCCAAGGTCCTCCTGCTGGACGAGCCCCTGGGCGCGCTGGACCTGAAGATCCGCCAGCAGCTGCAGCTGGAGCTGGTGAACATCCAGTACGAGGTGGGCATCACCTTCATCTACGTCACCCACGACCAGTCCGAGGCCCTGACCATGGCCGACCGCATCGGGGTGATGAACAAGGGGCGCATCCTCCAGATCGCCGAGCCCAAGACCATCTACGAACAGCCCGCCAACCGGTTCGTGGCCCAGTTCATCGGCAACACGAACCTCTTCCAGGGCAAGGTGGCAGCCCGCCAGGGTTCCAGCGTCCAGGTGGACGTGCCCGGCCTGGCCACCATCTGGGGCGTCCTCACGGATGGGGCGTCCATCTCCCCGGGGGATCCGGTGGCCGTCTCCGTGCGGCCGGAGAAGATGCGCATCGCCCGGGAGAAGCCCGGCAAAGATGGCTTCAACATGGTCCACGGCGTGGTGGAGGATCTGATCTACCTGGGGGTGAGCACCGAGTTCATCGTGGCCCTGCCCAACGGCCAGAAGGTGCGCATCTTCGCCCAGAACATCAGCCGGGAGGACGAGCTCTGGTCCATCACCTGGGACGACCCGGTCTGGGTCTACTGGCTGCCGGAGCGGAGCCTGGCCCTGCCGGATTGATCCATCCCCTGGGAAGCCCCTGCCCAGGCCCACTAGCCTTTCCTGGAGGTTCCATGAGCGAGGACATGCGCGAGAGATCGACCGGACAGGCAACCGGTCAGACAAGCGATCAAGCTGCCTCTGACACGGGGGATCTCACCGCCCACACCCCCCACATCGTCACCCCACCGCCGGGCCCCAAGAGCCAGGAGTACATGGCCAAGGAGCGCCAGCTCTTCTTCGCCGCCTGGTACGCGGACAAGGACGTGCCCTTCATCATGCGTCGCAAGAAGGGCTGGACCATCGAGGACGTGGACGGCAACCGCTACATCGACATGGTGACCGGCTGGGCCTCCACTCCCCTGGGCGCGGGCTACGAGCCGGTGCTCCAGCGGGCGGTGGACGTCCTGTGGGAGAGCGGGGGCATCGAGTGCACCGACTACGTCACCGACATCCACCTCTTCGAGCTGGCGGAGAAGCTGGTGGAGATCACCCCGCCCAACCTGACCCGGGTGGCCCCGGACACCACCGGCACCGAGGCGGTGGAGGCGGCCCTGCGCCTGGCCCGGGAGCAGACCGGCCGCTACTTCATCATCACTTTCCACGGCTCCTTCCACGGGGGCAACTACGGCGCGGCCGGGGCGGGCCCCACCTCCCCGGACGTGACCCGAGGCATCAAGGAGTACATCCACGGCTTCATCCATGCCCCCTACCCCACCTGCTACCGCTGCCCCCTGAAGCAGACCTACCCGGAGTGCGGCCTGGCCTGCCTGGCCTGGATCGAGGACGTGATCCTGCGCTACGAGACCGGGCCGGAGCAGATCGCCGGGGTGCTCTACGAGCCCATCCAGGGGGAAAACGGCGTCTACATCCCGCCGGAGGGCTGGATGGAGGGACTGCACGAGCTGGGCAAGAAGTACGGCTGGGTCATGATCAACGACGAGGTGCAGACGGGTTTCGGCCGCACGGGCAAGATGTTCGCCATCGAGCACTGGCCCGGCGTGGAGGCCCAGCTCATGCCCCTGGCCAAGGCCATCACCGGGGGCGCGCTGCCCATCGCCGCGGTGATGGGCACGGAGGAGGCCATGACCGCCTCGGATGAGATCTACCTGGGCGGGACCTTCGCCTGGCAGCCCGCGGCCTGCGCCGGCGCGGTGGCCGGGATCGAGGCCCTGGAGCGGGAGAAAGCCCTGGAGAACGTGGCCCGGCTGGAGCAGGTGGCCCTGGAGCGGCTGGGCTCCCTGGTGGACAGGTACGAGATCCTGGGGGACGTGCGCATCAAGGGACTCTACATCGCCCTGGAGTTCGTGGAGGACAAGGAGAGCAAGCAGCCAGCGCCGGCCATCACCCGAGAGATCCACAGGGAGTGCATCCGACGGGGCCTGGTGCTCATCGACGAGGAGGGCATCTGGTGGCTGCGCCTGCTCCCCGCCTTGAACATGCCCGAGCCCCTCTTCCGCAAGGCCTGTGACATCATCGAGGAGAGCATCGCGGTGGTCTCCCGGAAGCACGGCAAAGGAGTGGCCTGATGAGCGCCGCGGCTGCACCGTCCCTGGGCCGAGCCAGCCAGTGGCAGCGGACCTTCCGCCGCTACCTGGGGCTGACCCTGAACATCTTTCCGCCCTTCCTCTACCTGCTGCTCTTCTTCTACGTCCCCATGGGGATCCTGCTGGTGATCAGCTTCTGGAAGTCGGGCTTCATGACCCTGGAGCCCATCTTCACCCTGGAGAACTACCGGGTCTTCCTCACCACGCCCATCTACCTGCGGGCCCTCTGGAACACCTTCCTCATCGCCACCGGCTCCATGGCCCTGCTGGTGCTCATCGGCTACCCCATCGCCTACTTCCTGGCCCGGGTGGCGCCGGGGAACTCCTACCTCGTCCTCTACCTGCTCATCATCCCGGTGGAGATCAACTTCCTGGTGCGCATTTTCGCCTGGAAGATCGCCCTGGGCCCCAGCGGGGTGATCAACAGCGCCCTGATGCAGCTGGGCCTGATCCAGGAGCCCCTGGGCTTTCTCCTCTACAGCAAGACCGCGGTGATGATCGTGCTCATCCACGAGTGGCTGCCCTACGTGGTCATCCCCATCTACCTCTCCCTGCGGGGCATCCCCCAGGAGGTCATCGAGGCGGCCCGGGATCTGGGCTCCAACCGGCTGAGCATCTTCCGCCACATCCTCCTGCCCCTGAGCGTGCCCGGCCTCTTCGCCTCCTTTGTCCTGGTCTACATCCCCATGCTGGGGGAGTTCGCGGTGCCGGGGTTGGTGGGCGGCCCCTCGGGCTACATGCTGGGCAACGTCATCGAGAACCAGTTCCTGTCCGCCGGCAACTGGGGGCTGGGCTCGGCCATCGGCTTCATCCTCCTGGCCGTGACCCTGGTCCTGGTGGCCCTGGTCATCAAGGTGGCCGGGGTGGAAGAGCTCATGTAGGTGATCCATGGACCGACTGCGCACCTCTCGTTTCTGGCTGGGCTTCTACACCTACGCGGTGATGGGGCTGCTCATCTACCTGCCCATCGTCATCCTCATCGCCTTCTCCTTCAACGATTCCACCATCATGAGCCTGCCCTGGAGCGGCTTCACCCTGAAGTGGTACCAGCGGGTCCTGGAGCGGCCGGATCTGCTGGAGGCCCTCTGGAACTCCCTCTGGGTGGCCGTGGTGGTGACGGCCTTCAGCCTGGTCCTGGGGGTGATGGCCGCCTACGCCATGGCCTGGTATCGCTATCCCGGCCGCATCTTCTTCACCGGCTACGTGACCATCCCCTTCGTCATGCCCTGGCTCATCCTGGGCATCGCCCTGCTCATTTTCTTCAGCCGCATGGGCGTCCAGCTCTCCATGTTCACGGTGATCCTGGCCCACATCAGCTTCGACGCTCCCCTGGTGGCCGTGCTGGTGGCCTCCCGCCTGCACCATTTTGACCCGAACCTGGAGGCCGCGGCCCGGGACCTGGGCTGCGGGCCCATCCAGGCCTTCCGCCTGGTGACCCTGCCCATCATCGCGCCGGCCATCATCGCCGCGGGCATCCTGGCCTTCAACTGGTCCTTCGACGCCTTCGTCATCACCCATTTCGTCATCGGCTCCCAGGTGACCTTCCCCATCTGGGTCTGGTCCGCGCTGAAGTTTCCCAAGAACCTGCCCGTGATCAACGCGGTCTCCAGCGTCATCGTGGTTCTGGAGATGCTGCTCATCTACCTGGCCGAGCGCCTGCGCCGCCAGGGCGGAGACGACGGCAGCCTGCTCATCTGACCCCAATCGCCCACCCGTCCAAGCACCCAGCCATCGAGGACGCCCATGAACCCACCCGACCTTCCCTTTCTCTACCTGAGCGAAGAGGACGTGCAGCGCACCCTCTCCGTGGCCGAGGCCGTGGACCTGGCCGAGCAGGGCATCCTGGCCGACGGCCAGGGCCGTGTGGCCGGGGACAAGTTCTACATGAACGTGGGGGACGCCGGCTTCATCAAGCCCTTCTCCGGCTACATGGCCGGGGAGGAGTTCGCCTACGTGAAGACCTTCAACTTCTTCCCCGCAAACCCAGAGCGCTACGGCCTGCCCACCACCTCCTCCCTGGTGCTCCTCTTCCATGCCCAGACCGGCCAGCCCGTCTGCCTCATGGAGGCCGGCTGGGTCACCGGGCTGAAGACCGGGGCCTCCACCACCATCACCGCCCGTTGGCTGGCCCACCCGGAGGCCTCCACCGTGGCCATCTTCGGCGCAGGGATGCAGGGGCGCATGCACCTGCGGGCCCTGGCCCAGCGCTTCCCCCTGACCCAGGCCTGGGTCCTGGACGTGCAGCCGGAGGCCGCCCAGGCCTTCGCCCAAGATCTGGCCCCAGAGCTGGGTTTCCCCGTCACGCCGCTGCCCCTGGCCCAGCGGGAGCAGGCCGTGAAGGCCGCGGACCTGGTGATCACCGTGACCACGGGCAACCAGCCGCTGGTGGAGTATGGCTGGCTGAAACCTGGAGCCTTCGTGGCCAAGTTGGGCTCCTACCAGGAGGTGGCCCTGGATGTCCTCACCCGGGCGGACAAGGTGGTGGTGGATCGCTGGAAGTACGTGGCGCCCCGCATCCCCGAGCTCCGGATGCTGGCAGAGCAGGGGCGCTTCGGCCCGGAGCAGATCCACGGGGAGTGGCCGGACATCGTGGCGGGCAAGCTCCCGGGCCGGGAGTCGCCGGAGGAGATCATCGTCTACGTGGCCCTGGGCATTTGGGGAGAGTACGCGGCCATCCTGCCCGAGGTCTACCGCCGGGCCCGTTCCCTGGGCCTGGGGAGGGAGCTGGGGGGCAAGTGATGCGGGGGG
>CAYQEB010000130.1:0-10936 GCA_964416395.1 uncultured Caldilineaceae bacterium
CTTCTCTACCAACCATCCCTTACTTCACCTGAATTTGTGTCAGGTTACTAGCATCCCCTCCACAGCTTGAATCCACGGTTCAAATCCATCGTAACACCCTTTTCAAGGCGCTTGCCCCCACAGACCGAGTCGTTTGTGTTTGTATGGTTCTTATCCGGTTTACCCTAACCGCTGGGAACCACTGACCTCTCCTCCATCACGTGTTTGCCCACGGCCAACCTTCGGGCCATAGCGTGCTTCCCGTGTGATCCCCTTTCAGGTGACAGCGCTCCTCCACAGAGCTCCGTCACCCCTGTGTTGTTCGTGCTGTGTCCTTACCACACGTGCCTTTTCCCCCGCTCTTCGATCACACACTTCCGATCACACACGTCCGATCACACAATGAAATAAAGGAGGAACACCATGCACCGCAGACGGTCAGGACTCTGGTGGTTTTCGCTGCTCGTGGTCGTGAGCATGATCCTGGGAGCCTGCCAGCCAGCCCCTCCCCCAGCTGCGGAGGCGCCCGGGGCAGAGGCGCCGGCGGCAGAAGCCCCCGCCGCCGAGGAAGCCGCGCCCCCGGAAGAGCTTCACGAAGCCCCCATGCTTCACGAGAAGGTGCTGGCCGGTGAACTTCCACCCCTGGAGGAACGCATCCCCAAAGAGCCCTACGTGATCCCGGTCTACGAGGGCATCGGCAAGTACGGCGGCACCTGGCGCCGCTTCGACACGGACAAGAACGGCAACCACCTGGCCATGGCCATGTACGGCCACTCCCCGGTCCACTGGGTGAAGGACGGCCTGGACAAGCGCCCGGGCCTGGCCAAGGGCTGGGAGTCCAACGAGGACAAGACGGAGTGGACCCTCTATTTCCGGGAGGGGACCAAGTGGTCCGACGGCGCCCCCTTCACCGTGGACGACATCATCTTCTGGTGGGAAGACATGGCCCTGAACCCGGACTTCCCTGAGAGTCCGCCGGACTGGATGATCGCCGGGGGCAAGACCGCGGAGCTGGAGAAGATCGACGACTACACCCTGAAGTTCAAGTTCGCGGCGCCGGCCCCCCTCTTCCCCGACCGTCTGGCCATGTGGCCCAACAGCGGTGTGCCGGACAACAGCGAGACCTTCGTGGTCCCCAGCCACTATCTGAAACAGTTCCATCCCAAGTACTCGGACGAGTACGACACTTACGAGGTCTTTGACGAGAAGCGGCTCTGGCAGATCAACCCGGAGCGCCCGGTCCTGAATGCCTGGATGCCTGTCCTCTACGAACCGGGCACCCGGATGGTCCTGGAGCGGAATCCCTACTACTACGCGGTGGACCCGGAGGGCAACCAGCTTCCCTACTGGGATCGGGTGGAGGTGACCTTCGTGGAGGACCTGGAGGTCTCCAAGCTCAAGGTGATCAACGGCGAGCAGGAGTTCTGCGGTCGGCCCTGCAAGTACCAGCCCCTGAGCGAGCTCTCCGTCTTCAAGGACGCGGAGGAGCGGGCCAACCTGGAGGTCATGCTCTGGGATGGCGGCTCCGGCACGGGCTCCCTGGTCTACCCCAACTACACCCACCCGGACCCGGAGAAGCGGGCCATCTACCAGGACAAGCGCTTCCGCCGGGCCCTCTCCCACGCCATCGATCGGGACAAGATCCAGAAGGTGGTCTACTTCGGCACAGGCTTCAAGACCACCGGAACCATGAGCCCCAAGGCCATCGAGTACAACCGCACCGAGGAGGGCCGCAAGCTCTTCGAGCAGTGGCGGGATCTGGCCGTGGACTACGACCCGGAGAAGGCCATGGCTCTGCTGGACGAGGCCGGGGTGGTGGACAAGGATGGCGACGGTTGGCGGGATATGCCCAGCGGCAAGGAGCTGGTCCTGCGCATCGACATCGCGGCCAACGCCTCCCGGGAGCACACCCTGACCGACGAGATCATCAAGGAGAACTGGGAGGCTGTGGGGCTGAAGACCACCATCAACCCTGTGCCCAGCGAGCAGATCTCGGTCATGCAGGAAGGGAACCAGATCGACATCCGAGGCGGCTGGGAAGTGGGTGACGGTCCGAATCACCTGGTCTTCCCGCAGTGGGTGGTGCCCATCGGCAACCAGCGCTGGGCGCCCCTCTATGGCGCCTGGTACGCCACCCTGGGCACGCCCAAAGAGGGCACGGAGCTGGACAAGGACCCCATGGACCGCAATCCGCCCCGGGAGGAGCCACCCGCGGACAGCCCCATCGTCCGCCTGTGGGAGGTCTACAACCAGGCCAAGATCGAGCCGGATGACGAGAAGCGGGAGCAGCTTGTCTTCGAGATCATGAAGATCCACATCGAGGATGGGCCCTTCTTCATCGGCACGGTGGCCAACATCCCCACCATCGTGGTGGCCAAGAAGAACGTGGGCAACGTGCCCAAGACGAAGGAGCAGCTGGGCACCGGCGGCTTCACCAATCCCTGGATCATGGTCTACTTCGGTGCGGTCTTCCCAGAACAGTTCTACTACAAGGACGCCCAGTAGGCGTTCGGCTGCGGGTGGGAGCGCTCATCTGGGCGCCCCCACCCGCCCCATCTCATCGCCTTCCTGCCTGTGGAGGTGAGGCTATGCTCTCTTTCATTGTGCGTCGTCTGATCTACATGATCTCCACCCTGATCCTCATCTCCGTGGTGGGCTTTGCTGTGATCAACCTGCCTCCAGGCAGCTACCTGGACGTCTACATCGCCCAACGGCAGATCCAGGGCACCAGCACCGCCCAGAGCGAGATCGAAACCCTGCGCAAGCGCTTCGCCCTGGATCAGCCCATCTACGTCCAGTACTGGAAGTGGGTCACGGGCTTCGTGCAGGGGGACTTCGGGCGCTCCTTCCAGTACAACCGGGAGGTCAAGGACCTCATCTGGGAGCGGCTGGGCTTCACCATCGTCATCTCCATCTCCACCCTGCTCTTCACCTGGCTGGTGGCCATTCCCCTGGGGGTCTACGCGGCCACCCACCAGTACCAGTGGGGAGACAACCTGGCCGCAGTCGTCGGGATGGCCGGTCTCTCCATTCCCAACTTCATGCTGGCCCTGGTCCTCATGGTCATCGCCCAGCGCTACTTTGGCCAGTCCGTGGGTGGGCTCTTCTCCGGCGAATACATCGACGCGCCTTGGAGTCTGGCCAAGTTCTGGGATCTGCTCAAACATCTCTGGCTGCCGGTCGTGGTGGTGGGGACCGCGGGCACGGCCGGGCTCATGCGCATGATGCGGGGCAACCTGTTGGACGTGCTCAACATGCAGTATGTCCAGGCGGCCCGGGCCCGGGGCCTGGCCGAGGCGGTGGTGATCTGGAAGCATGCAGTGCGCAACGCCATCCACCCGCTGATCATGCTTCTGGGCATGAGTCTGCCCTCCATCATCTCCGGCTCCCTGGTGGTCAGCGTGGTCCTGAGCCTGCCCACCACCGGCCCTCTCTACTTCGACGCCCTGCGCAACCAGGACATGTTCCTGGCCGGGACTTTCCTCATGTTCCTGGCCACGGCCCTGGTGGTGGGCAATTTCCTGGCCGATCTGCTCCTGGCCTGGATCGATCCCCGTATTCGTTACGAGTGAGGAGAGCATGGCCCAAAAACCCATCCCTGTGCCCTTCGCTGACCGGGACCTGCCCTCCGGGGAAGCGCCCAGCCAGGCCACCCTGGCGGCCATGGACGTGGGGCGTTGGTCGGTCTGGTACCTGATCTGGCGCCGCTTCCTGCGCAACCGCCTGGCGGTGGGGGGCGCCCTGGTCCTCGGCTTCCTCTATCTCCTGGTCATCTTCGCCGACTTCATCACCCCCTACGATCACCTGCGGGTGAACGAGGACTTCGTCCTGCGCCCGCCCCAGCGGCTGCGCTTCGTGGACTCGGAGGGCAACTTTCACCTGCGCCCCTTCGTCTACGGCACCCAGACCGTGCTGGACACAGAGAACCTGATCTGGCTCCACGAGGACGACCCCAACCAGATCTACCCGGTGCGCTTCTTCGTTCGAGGACGGCCCTACAAGCTCCTGGGCCTTTTCGAGACGAACATCCATCTCTACGGGGTGGACGAGCCGGGCACCATCTTCCTTCTGGGCACGGACCGCCTGGGCCGGGACATGGTGGCCCGCATCCTCTTTGGCGGCCGGGTCTCCCTCTCCATCGGCCTGGTGGGCGTCACTTTGACCATCCTCCTGGGTTCGGTCATGGGCACCATTTCTGGCTACTTCGGCGGTCTGGTGGATCTGCTCATCCAACGCCTGGTGGAGCTGCTCATGTCCTTCCCGGACGTGGCCCTCTGGGCCGCTTTCGCTGCCGCCCTGCCCCCGGACTGGTCCACGGTGAAGCGTTTCTTCGCCATCTCCATCATCCTCTCCCTCATCGGCTGGACCAGCCTAGCCCGGCAGGTGCGGGCCAAGGTGCTGGCCTACCGGGAGATGGACTACACCGCCGCGGCCAAAGCCGCGGGCGCCTCCCACGCTCGGATCATCCTGGTCCACATGCTGCCCAATGCCCTGAGCCACATCATCGTGGTGGCCACCCTGGCCATTCCGGGTATGATCCTGGCGGAGACCGCGCTGAGCTTCCTGGGCCTGGGCATCCTGCCCCCCGCGGTGAGCTGGGGCACCCTGCTCCAGGACGCGCAGACGGTCAGCGTGGTGGTGAAGCATCCCTGGATCATGATCCCGGGCATCTTCGTCATCTTGGCCGTACTCTGCTACAACTTCATCGGCGACGGCATCCGGGACGCGGTGGATCCCTACGCCATCTGATCATCCGTTTTTCGTTGTCCGACTTCATTACCCGACTTTATCATCCGACTTCATCATCCAGCTGAGCGTGCCCAACCCGCCCATGAACGCCATCCACGACCCCATCCTGCGCATCCGCGACCTGCACGTCCACTTTCGCACCGAGGCCGGCATCGTCCGGGCCCTCTCCGGCGTGGATGTGGACGTGGGCCGGGGCCAGGTGGTGGGCCTGGTGGGGGAGAGCGGTTGCGGTAAAAGCGTCACCGCCCAGTGCATCATGAACATCCTGCCCAAGCCCGGTCGCATCGTGCAGGGAGAGATCGTCTACTACCGCTCCCTGTCGCCCGGCAGCCGGCAACCCTCAGACGGCTCCCAGGCCGTGGAGGAGGTGCACATCACCCAGCTGGATCCCCGAGGCAAGGCCATGCGCAGCATCCGAGGCAACGAGATCGCCATGATCTTCCAGGAGCCCATGACCTCCCTGGACCCTCTCTACACCGTGGGGGATCACCTGCTGGAGGCCATCACCCTGCACCAGAATGTGAACAAACGGGAGGGCCGCAAGATCGGCGTGGAGGCTCTGCGCAAGGTGCGCCTGCCCGAGCCGGCCCGGATCTTCGACAGCTACCCCCATCAACTCAGCGGAGGCATGCGCCAGCGGGTGATGATCGCCATCGCCCTGAGCTGCAACCCGGCCCTCCTCATCGCGGACGAGCCCACCACCGCCCTGGATGTGACCACCCAGGCCCAGATCCTGGACCTGATGCAGAGCCTCCAGGCGGAGACGGGCATGAGCATCATTTTCATCACCCACGACCTGGGGGTGGTGGCCGAGATGTGCGACCAGGTGGCGGTCATGTACCTGGGCAAGGTGGTGGAGCGGGCGGACGTGGACGCCATCTTCTACGACCCCCAGCACCCCTACACCAAGAGCCTCCTGCGCTCCATTCCCCGGCTGGAGAAGCGCAAGCAACGGCGGCTGGCCGTCATCCGGGGCAGCGTGCCGGATCCGTCCGTCATGCCGCCGGGCTGTCCCTTCCATCCCCGTTGCCCAGAGTTCATCCCCGGCGTCTGTGACGTGCAGGAGCCTCCCATGGTCACCTTGCCTGACGGCCGGGAAGTGCGCTGCGTCCTCTTCACCGACACGATCCCCACCCCTGCTGCCCAGAGCGCGGAGGTCTCCTCATGAGCGACGCCCTCTCCGCCACCGCTCCCCAGGTCACCCCTCGCTCCCAGCGGCCGGTGCTGCTGGAGGTCCGGGATCTGAAGATGCACTTCCCCATCCGCAAGGGCTTTCTGCGCCGCACCGTGGGCTACGTGAAGGCCGTGGACGGTGTCTCCTTCTATGTGCCCAAGGGGGACACTTTCGGCCTGGTGGGGGAGAGCGGCTGCGGCAAGAGCACCACTGGCCGCTGCATCGTCCGCCTGCTGGATCCCACCGGCGGCCAGATCATCTACCACGATGCCCAGGATGGGCCCGTCCACATGGAACGGCTGGACCCGGATCAGATGCGCAAGTACCGGCGCAACCTCCAGATCGTCTTTCAGGACCCCTACTCCAGCCTGAATCCGCGGCTCACCCTGAAGCAGATCGTGGGTGAACCCCTGGTGATCAACAAGGTCTGCCGGGGCAAGGAGCTGGAGGACCGGGTGGCGGAGCTGCTGCGGGCTGTGGGGCTGAGCCCGGAGCACATGAACCGCTACCCCCACGCCTTCAGCGGCGGACAGCGCCAGCGCATCAGCCTGGCCCGGGCCCTGGCCCTGAACCCGGAGTTCATCGTGGCCGACGAGCCCGTCTCCGCGCTGGACGTCTCGGTCCAGGCCCAGGTGCTCAACCTGATGGAGGACCTGCAGGAGCAGTTCCAGCTCACCTACCTCTTCATCGCCCACAACATGAGCGTCATCCGTTGGATGTGCCACCACGTGGCGGTCATGTACGTGGGCAAGCTGGTGGAGATGGCCGAAACCGAGGAGCTCTTCGCCCAGCCCCGCCACCCCTACACCGAGGCCCTGCTCTCGGCCATCCCCAAGCCGGACCCTCGAGTGAAGCGAGAGCGGATCGTCCTGGAGGGGGATGTGCCCAGCCCGGCCAATCCGCCCAGGGGCTGCTATTTCCATCCCCGCTGCCGCTACGCCAAGGCGATCTGCGCCCAGGAGGAGCCGGCCCTGCGGGAGATCACGCCGGAGCATTTCGTCAGCTGTCACTTCGCGGAGGAGCTGGCCTTGCGGGGCGTAGAGTGATCGCCTCCAAAACCGTCCCAAAACCGTGGGTCGAAGCGAGGCGCCCGTCTTCGCACAGACGGACACGGACAGACAAGGCCCCTCTGCATCAGCCATTCCAAAGGCGCGTACGCCATGCCCACCATCACCTGGGAAGGCCGCTTCACCCCGGAGGACAAGGCCCGCAGCGACTACGCCTACGTCCCTTTCGAGCTGGCTGCCCCAGCCCAGCAGCTCACCGTTCGCTACCGCTACGCGGACGCCCAGCCCGCCGGCCGTGCCCCAGGGGCCCCCGCCCAGAGCATCGTGGATATCGGTCTCTTCGACCCGCGAGGGATGGAGTTCCCTGGAGGGCGGGGCTTTCGGGGCTGGAGCGGCTCCGCCCGGCGGGAGTTCACTCTGGCCCCGGACCAGGCCACCCCGGGCTACCTGCCAGGACCTTTGCCGGCCGGCCTCTACCACGTGATCCTGGGGCTCTACCAGATCCACCCCGAGGGCGTGGACGTGCAGGTGACCATCCACGTGGAGCCTGTCCCCCGCGAGGTTGAGCCTGTCCAAGAGGAGGAGCCGGTCGACATCCCCATCCCGACGCCCCCAAGGCCAGCGCTCCAGCCGGGCTGGCTGCGGGGAGATCTCCACAGCCACACCTGGCACAGCGACGCGCCCGGCTCTCTCCAGACCCTTCTGGCCGAAGCCCGGGCCCTGGGACTGGATTTCCTGGCCGTCACTGACCACAACACGGTCAGCCACCACCGGGAGCTGGCCCGGCTGGCCAGCCCGGATCTGATCGCCATTCCCGGCCAGGAGGTGACCACCTACTACGGTCACATGAACGTCTGGGGCGCCACTCGCTGGTGCGACTTCCGCTGCCGCACTCCCGAGGAGATGGCCCAGGTGATCCAATTGGCCCACAGGATCGGCGGGGTCTGTTCCTTGAACCACCCCAAGCCCGGCGGCCCTCCCTGGGAGTACGGTTTCGACCTGCCGGTGGACGTGATGGAGGTCTGGCACACGCCCTGGCCCTTCTCCAACCCCACCATCTCCGCCCTGTGGGACAGCCTCCTGAGCCAGGGGCGACGGGTGCGGGGCGTGGGGGGCAGCGACTACCACTGCCAGCTGCCCAGCTACACGGGCATCCGCTCCCTGGCCATGCCCACCACCTGGGTCTGGGCCGAGGAGGCGTCGGCTGCGGGCATCCTGGCCGCCATCGTCCAGGGGCATGTCTGCATCAGCGCGGGGCCGGCGGGCCCCCGGCTGGAGCTGTGGGCGGAGGCGGCCGGCCAGCGGGCCATGATGGGGGACGTCATCGCCCTGGGACCCCAGGAGCCGACGGCGTGGACCGTGCGGGTCCTGGGTGGGGCGGGGCTGGAGCTGCGACTGGTGGCGGATGGGCGAACGATCTATCGGCATCCCGTCACCGGGGACGAGGAGACGCTCCATCCGGAGGTGGCGGCGACCCGCTACGTCCGGGCCGAGCTGGTGGGGGACATGCCTGCCGAGAAGCTGCCTGTGGAAGCGCCGTCCGGCCTGGATCTGCGGGAGTGGCGCTGGGCGTTGAGCAATCCCATCTACGTGGGCAGGGCGGAGACGGCTCGAACGGAGTGAACGCGAATTCGTAGAACTTCGCGCTGGTGAAAGGGTTTGTGCTATACTTTGCCTGCACGCTGCCTGCGAGGACGAACCCCAAACCACTACAGGAAGGAGAACCAAATGGACGGAGGAAGCAAGTGCCCGGTGACGGGCGACGCCTACAAGCACACCACCCTGGGTGGAAACATGATCCGGGATTGGTGGCCGAACCAACTGAACCTCAAGATCCTCTACCAAAACCCGCCCACCCTCAAGCCCACGGGCGAGGATTTCAACTATGCCGAGGCCTTCGCGACGCTGGACTACCAGGCGCTGAAGGAGGACCTCCGCCGCCTGATGACCGAGTCCCAGGAGTGGTGGCCCGCGGACTACGGCCACTACGGCCCCCTCTTCATCCGCATGGCCTGGCACAGCGCGGGCACCTATCGGGTCTTCGACGGCCGGGGCGGCGGCGGCACGGGCAACCAGCGCTTCGCCCCGGTGAACAGCTGGCCCGACAACGTGAACCTGGACAAGGCCCGTCGCCTGCTCTGGCCCATCAAGAAGAAGTACGGTGACAAGATCTCCTGGGCGGATCTGATCATTCTGGCCGGCAACGTGGCCCTGGAGGACATGGGTTTCAAAACCTTCGGCTTCGGCGGCGGGCGCGTGGACATCTGGGAGCCGGAAGAGGACGTCTACTGGGGGCCCGAGTCCGAGTGGCTGGGCGACGAGCGACACCCCGGCGGCCAACTGGAAAAGCCCCTGGCCGCGGACCACATGGGCCTGATCTACGTGAACCCGGAGGGCCCGGGCGGCGAACCCAATGTGTTGGAGGCCGCGAAGCACATCCGCGAGAGCTTCAAGCGCATGGCCATGGACGATGTGGAGACGGTGGCGCTCATCGCCGGCGGCCACACCTTCGGGAAGACCCATGGGGCCGCCGAGGTGGACAAGTACCTGGGCCCCGAGCCCGAAGCGGCCCCTCTGGAAGAGCAGGGCCTGGGCTGGAAGAACAGCTTCCGCACCGGCAAGGGGCCCGACACCATCACCAGCGGGCTGGAGGGGGCCTGGACCTACACGCCCACCCAGTGGGACAACAGTTTCCTGGAGCTCCTCTTCAAGTACGAGTGGAACCTGGAGAAGAGCCCGGCCGGCGCCTGGCAGTGGGTGGCCGTGAACCCCGACCCCGAGGACATGGTCCCCGACGCCTTTGACCCGAACAAGAAACACCGGCCCGTCATGCTCACCACCGACCTGGCCCTGCGCATGGATCCCATCTACGAACCCATCTCCCGCCGCTTCCTGGAGCACCCGGAGGAGCTGGCCGACGCCTTCGCCCGGGCCTGGTTCAAGCTCACCCACCGGGACATGGGGCCCAAGTCCCGCTACCTGGGGCCCGAGGTGCCCGACGAGGACCTCATCTGGCAGGACCCGGTTCCCCCGGTGGATCACGAGCTCATCGACGACCAGGACATCGCCGAGCTGAAGCGGCGGATCCTGGCCTCCGGGCTCTCCATCCCCGAGCTGGTCTACACCGCCTGGTCCTCGGCCGCGACCTTCCGGGGCTCCGACAAGCGGGGTGGCGCCAACGGGGCGCGCATCCGCCTGGCTCCCCAGAAGGATTGGGAGGTCAACCAGCCGGCCCAGCTGGCCAAGGTGTTGGAGGTGTTGGAAGGCATCCAGGCCGGGTTCAACGGGGAGCAGAGCGGCAACAAGCGGGTCTCTCTGGCCGACCTGATCGTCCTGGGAGGCGTCGCGGCCGTGGAAGAGGCCGCGAGGCAGGCTGGCTTCCACGTGGACGTGCCCTTCGCCCCCGGCCGCACGGACGCCAGCCAGGAGCAGACCGACGTGGAGTCCTTCGGGTACCTGGAGCCGCTGGCGGACGGCTTCCGCAACTACGTGAAACCCGGCTGCGAGACCCTGCCCGCCGAGCAGATGCTCATCGACCGGGCCCAGCTCCTCACCCTCACCGTGCCGGAGATGACCGTCCTGGTGGGCGGGATGCGGGCCCTAGGGGCCAACTTCGGCGGCGCTTCCCACGGCGTCTTCACCGAACGGCCGGGCACGCTCACCAACGACTTCTTCGTCAATCTCCTGGACATGGGCACCGAGTGGCGACCCAGCCCGGACGACCCCCAGGTCTACGAGGGGTACGACCGAGGGACCGGGGAACGCAAGTGGACCGGCACCCGAGTGGACCTGGTCTTCGGGGCCAACTCCCAGCTCCGGGCCCAGTCGGAGTTCTACGCCCAGGACGACAACCAGGAGAAGTTCGTGCGCGACTTCGTGGCTGCCTGGAACAAGGTGATGAACCTGGATCGGTTCGACCTCGCCTGGTCGTGATCCGTCTGGCCGTCCAGCCACGCAGGGGCGACCTGCCATGTAGGGGCGACCTGCCAGGTCGCCCCTACTCCTGGGAGGGCTGAGTCATGGCGTG
>CAYQEB010000131.1:0-4039 GCA_964416395.1 uncultured Caldilineaceae bacterium
CGTTGGGCCAGGACCCGGAAATAGCGATGAAGTTCCATTCGATTGGGCCAGGCGTTACACGGTTGGGATCAACGGTCGGCTTCGATGGGGAGACGCCGAACAGGCGCTCCGTTGTGCAAGCTGCCGCGTGGATCGAAGAGTGGACAAATCTTGGGCTGGTGGATCTCAGGCGGATCTCGGGATGGAACAGAGAGCCGAACCAGGGAAATAAAGGCAACCGCGATCCTTGCAACAGGGGATCGTTCCATCCTTGCAACGGTTCGCTATTGCCTTGACTGGGTGAGATGTTCGAACGCAACTCAGCGGGGTTGCGTCCACGAGGAAGCCATCGTTCGGCGCCGGCTGCCCAGCCCCGATAACGACGGGCTAGTACGAGGGTACTATTCTTGCTGTAAGGGTAGAATGGCCACATCTGTTTGTCAACAGGAAATGGCCATTTTCATATTACAGAGGCATTACACAGGGCCCATTTCCGGGGATTTCGGGGCCAGATCCCGAAATTGGGACATGGCTTCAGGACATAATGTCCCGAAAAAGCGGGCAAAAATCCATCAACCCACGCCCCGCTGCGCGCCGTCGTCCGCGCCCGCGCCCACACAGCACAAGCCCTATCTGCCCCAGGTCTCCTCCCAGGGATCCGCGCCCTCCCCCTTGACCTCCCCACACCCCACCCGAACGGGCGGGTTCCCCACCCATTCGGCGCCGGCCCTCCCCGCCCGTTCGCCTGTCCAGAACCGCCCGAACGCCCCTGCCGCTCCCTCCTCCGCTGCGCGATACTGCTCCTCAATCGGATGCCCGCCATCTGACGCCATCTGAGAGGAGAGCGCACCCCAGGCCATCCCCTGGATCTGGGAGCAGAGGGGAGGGAAGTTTCCCATGACGGATGAACTCTACGACGTGGCCATCGTGGGCGCGGGGCCTGCCGGCCTCTTCGCCGCCTTCTACGCCGGCATGCGCGACCTGAAGACCATCGTCCTGGAGGCCCTGCCCCGGCCCGGCGGACAGCTCACCGCCCTCTACCCGGAGAAGTACATCTACGACGTGGGTGGCTTCCCCGCCATCCTGGCCCGGGACCTGGTCCAGGAGCTGTGGAAGCAGGGCAACCAGTTCGGGGCCCACTTTCGCTTCAGCGAGCCGGTGGAGAAACTGGAGCAGCTGGAGCCGGGCCACAACGTCCTGACCACGCCCGAGGGGCGCTACCGGGCCAAGACCGTGGTGATCGCCGCTGGGGTGGGGGCCTTCGAACCCAACCGGCTGCCTGTGCCCGGCGCCCGAGAGATGGAGGGCAAGGGCGTCCACTACGTGGTGCGGAACAAGGAGGCCTTCCTGGGACGGCGGGTGCTGGTGGTGGGGGGCGGGGACACGGCCGTGGACTGGGCCCTGGAGCTCCAGCAGTGGGCCCGCTCCATCACCCTGATCCACCGCTACGACTACTTCGAGGCCCACGAGCGCAGCGTCCTGGCCCTGCACCAGAGCAAGGTCCACGTCCTGACCGAACACGAGCTCCAGGCCATCGAGGGGAACGGCCAGGTGGAGGAGGCCACCATCGTCCACAGCCGCACCGAGGCGGAGCACACCCTGCGGGTGGACGACGTGCTGGTCTGCATCGGCTTCCGGGCCAATATCGGCCCCATCAAGGAGTGGGGGCTGGAGCTGGAGCGGCGCTCCATCCGGGTCAACTGCGCCATGGAGACCAACCTGCCCGGCGTCTACGCCGCCGGGGACATCACCTATCCGGAGGGCGCCCCCAAGATGAACCTCATCGCCAACGGTTTCGGCCAGGCCACCATGGCCATCAACATGGCCAACAAGTTCATCTACCCCAAGTCCCGGGTCTTCCCCGGCCACAGCAGCCAGAAGAAGGGCATGCGCTACGCGCCCACACCCGTCGGCCACAAACCCGTCGGCCACAAGGAGTAGCCAACCATGAGCGAACGTCCGCAACGCAACCTGGCCCTGGAGCTGGTCCGGGTCACCGAAGCCGCCGCCCTGGCCGCGGCCCTGCACATGGGCACCGGGGACAAGAAGGCCGGGGATCAGGCCGCCGTGGATGCCATGCGCCTGATGCTGGGCACCCTGGAGATGAACGGCGTGGTGGTCATCGGCGAGGGAGAGAAGGACGAGGCCCCCATGCTCTACAACGGCGAGCTGGTGGGGGACGGCCGCCCCCCGGCCGTGGACGTGGCCGTGGACCCCGTGGAGGGGACCCGGCTCCTGGCCCTGGGCCGGCCCAATGCCATCTCCGTCATCGCCCTGGCCGAGCGCTGGGCCATGTGGAACCCCGGGCCAGCCCTCTACATGGAGAAGCTGGTGGTGGAGCGGCGAGCCCGGGACGCCATCGATATCACCTCCTCCCCCCAGGAGAACCTGGAGCGCATCGCCGAGGCCCTGAACCGGCCGGTGAACGAGCTCACCGTCTTCATCCTGGACAAGCCCCGGCACCAGGAGCTCATCCAGGCCATCCGGAGAGCCGGGGCCCGCATCTCCTTGCAGACGGACGGGGACGTGGTGGGCGCGCTCCTGGCGGCCACGCCGGGCACGGGGATCGACGTGCTCATGGGCATCGGCGGCACCCCGGAGGGGGTCATCGCCGCGGCCGCGGTCAAGGCCCTGGATGGAGGCATGCAGGCCCGGCGAGCGCCCCAGAGCCAGGAGGAGAGGGAGCGGGTTCGGGCGGCCCTGGGGGAGGAGTGGACGGAGATCTTGACCCAGGACGACCTGATCCGCTCGAACGACGCCTTCTTCGCGGCCACGGGCATCACCGACGGCCCCCTGCTGGAGGGGGTCCACTACGACCGGGAGGCAGGCGTCACCACCCACAGCATGGTCATGCGGGCCAAGACGGGCACCGTGCGCTACATCAAGGCCATCCACCAGTTCGAGCGGCTCATGGCCATCAGCGAGGTGGACTACACCCGCCGCCCGGACCGCTCCGAGACGCCGGCCAGCATCGCCCAGCGGGTGAGCCAGGGGGAGGGGAGCCTGTGATCCAGCCGGTTCGCCCCCTGATGCTGGGGGTGGTGGGGGACAGCGCAGCGGGCAAGACCACCCTGACCCGGGGCATCGCCCGCATCATCGGCCCGGAGGAGTCCACCACCGTCTGCCTGGACGACTACCACCGCTACGACCGGCAGGAGCGCCGCCAGCAGGGGATCTCCGCCCTGCATCCGGACGCCAACTACGTGGACATCATGGAGCAGCAGGTCAACCTCCTGCGCCTGGGCCAGCCCATCCTGAAGCCGGTCTACGACCACAGCCAGGGCGCCCTGGGCCGTCCCGAGTACGTGCAGCCGCATCGACTGGTGGTGGTGGAAGGGCTGCTGAGCCTCCTCACCCCGGCCCTGCAGAAGTGCTACGACATCACCGTCTACCTGGAGCCGGACGAGCGCCTGCGTCGCCGCTGGAAGATCCAGCGGGACACGGCCACCCGAGGCTACACGGAGCAGGAGGTGGTGGACGCCCTGGCCCGGCGCATGCCCGACAGCGAGCGCTACATCTGGCCCCAGCGCAAGGCCGCGGACATCATCGTACGCTTCTGGCCTCCCTACGGCTACTTCGAGCGCTCCGTGGACAACGCCCAGCTCAACGTGCGCATCTTCCAGCGCCACAACCTCCCCCGGCCAGACCTGCGGCCGGTCCTGGAACAGGCGGGCAACGGTCACCGGCCGGCCCTCCGCTTGAAGAAGGACGTCTGGCTGGACGGCCAGCCCGTGGACATCCTGGACATCGACGGGGACATCGCGCCGGAGAAGGCGGCGGAGCTGGAGACCATCCTCTGGGAGCAGATGCCCTTCGCCCGTCACCTGCAGCCCCAGGAGCTGGGCGGCTTCCGGGAGGGCAGCCGGGCCCGCCACTCCCTGCCCCTGGCCCTGACCCAGCTCCTCATCGCCTATCACCTGCTGACGGTGCGGCGCCAGGAGGACGCCAGGTGGACGCCCCTCCACCGACCACCGTCTGCCGCCTTCGATCCCTGAACCACGGGTCTTCGAGCTGATCCTTCAACCTGACCGTCCTTCAACCTGACCGTCCTTCGACCTGA
>CAYQEB010000131.1:4139-9086 GCA_964416395.1 uncultured Caldilineaceae bacterium
TCCTTCGACCTGAGCACCCAAGGAGGAAGCCATGCTGGTCACAACCGATGACCTCTTCCGCATCGCCTACGGCAAGTTCGCCATCGGCGCCTACAACATCAACAACATGGAGCAGGCCCTGGGCCTCTTTGAAGGGGCCCGGAAAGCCCAGGCCCCGCTCATCATCCAGCTCTCCAGGGGCGCCCGCCGCTACGCGGGGACCCGCATGCTGGAGGCCATCATCCGGGCCGCGGCGGAGATGCACCCGGAGGTGGTCTTCGCCGTCCACCTGGACCACGGGGACGAGGCCACCTGCTACGACGCCATCGACTCGGGCTTCTACAGCTCGGTGATGATCGACGCCTCCCACGAACCCTTCGAGGAGAACATCGCCATCACCCGCCGGGTGGTGGAACGGGCCCATGCCGCCGGCGTCAGCGTGGAAGCGGAGCTGGGCATGCTGGGGGGCGTGGAGGAGGACATCCAGGTGGACGAGAAGCACGCCATGCTCACGGATCCGGACGAGGCCCGGGAGTTCGTGGAGCGCACCGGCTGCGACTCCCTGGCCGTGGCCATCGGCACCAGCCACGGGGCCTACAAGTTCCAGGGCAAGCAGGGCCTCCACTTCGACCGCCTGGCCGCCATCCAGGAGCGGCTGCCCGGCTTCCCCCTGGTCATGCACGGCTCTTCCTCAGTGCCCGCCTCGGAGGTGGCTCGCATCAACCAGGCCGGGGGCGCCCTGGATCCCTCGGCCCGGGGTGTGGACGAGGACGAGTTCGTCCGGGCCGTGCCCCTGGGCGTCACCAAGGTGAACATCGACACCGACGGCCGCCTGGTCTGGTACCGGGTCCACCGGGAGCACTTCCGAGATCACCCGGAGAACTTCGACTTCCGCAAGCCCGGCCGCCGCTACATCGACGAGTACGCGGACTTCATCGCCCACAAGAGCCGCAAACTGGGCTGCGCCGGCTGGCTGCCCCAGGTGCGGGAGGCCCTGGCCGCCGCCGTCCCCTGAGCTCCACGCCCTTCCCCCTCGGCCCCGTGTGATTTTCCTGTGCGCCATTTTCGAGCGGATTTTTCTGAACCCTAAAAGGAGAGACCCAGACATGAGCAGCAACAACAGCGTCCAATTCCAGGCCGGCGTGCGCCCCTACGCGGCCGACTACTACACGCCGGACTACACCCCCGCCCCCACGGATGTGCTCTGCGCCTTCCGCATCACCCCGGCCCCGGACGTGGACATGGTGGAGGCCTCCGCCGCGGTGGCCGCGGAGAGCTCCGTGGGCACCTGGACCGAGGTCTGGTCCAACGCCTTTGTGGACCTGGAGGCCTACAAGGCCCGGGTCTACGACATCCAGGGCGACATCGCCTTCATCGCCTATCCCCTGGACCTCTTCGAGGAGGGGAGCGTGGTGAACATCATGTCCAGCATCGTGGGCAACGTCTTCGGCTTCAAGGCCCTGGAAGCCCTGCGCCTGGAGGACATGTTCATCCCGCCGGCCTTGATGAAGACCTTCCCGGGCCCGGCGGTGGGCCTGGTGGACGAGCGGGTGCGCCTGAACAAGTGGGGTCGCCCCCTCATCGGCGGCACCGTGAAGCCCAAGCTGGGCCTCCAGCCCAAGGATTTCGCCAAAGTGGTCTACGAGTGTCTGGTGGGCGGCCTGGACACCACCAAGGACGACGAGAACCTGAACTCCCAGCCCTTCAACCGCTGGCGAGATCGCTACCTCTACGTCATGGACGCGGTGAAGAAGGCGGAGGCGGAGACGGGCGAGGCCAAAGGCCACTGGCTCAACGTGACCGCGGCCACCACGGAGGAGATGCTGCGCCGGGCCGAGTTCGCGGCGGAGCTGGGCTCCCGCTACATCATGATCGACTACCTGACCGCGGGCTTCGCCGGGCACATGAGCGTGCGCAACCGGGCGGAGGAGCTGGGGCTCATGCTCCACGTGCACCGGGCCATGCACGCGGTCATCGACCGCCACCCCCGGCATGGGATCAACTTCAACGTGCTGGCCAAGTGGCTGCGCATGTCCGGCGGGGATCACCTGCACACAGGCACGGTGGTGGGCAAGCTGGAAGGCTCCTGGAGCGAGACCCAGGACCGGGCCGCCATGCTGCGGGAGCCCTACTTCCGGCCCCAGAACAGCAGCACCTTCTTCTTCGAGCAGGACTGGATGGGGCTGAAGGGGGTCTGGCCTGTGGCCAGCGGCGGCATCCACGTCCATCACATCCCGGACCTCTACCGGCTCTACGGCAACGACGCCTTCTTCCTCTTCGGCGGCGGCACCCACGGACACCCTCGGGGCAGCCGAGCCGGGGCCGAGGCCAACCGGGTGGCGGTGGAAGCGGTGGTGGCCGGCCAGGATCTGGAGAGCGCGGCCCGGCACAACCGGGCCCTGCGAGAGGCCATGGAGCTCTGGAAAGAGGTCACCTTCCAGGTGCAGGCCTGAGGAACAGGGTGACGCCCTCGGCCAAGGGAGATCGGCCAAGGGAAATCACCCGAGGAAAAATCGGCCAAGAGGAAAGGATTGACCCATGCCACGTCCAATCATGCTGGCGGTGGTGGGCGACAGCGCCGCCGGGAAAACCACCCTGACCGCGGGCATCGCCCAGCTCCTGGGTCAGGACCGGGTGGTGACCATCTGCATCGACGACTATCACCGCTACAACCGCAAGCAGCGCAAGGAGCTGGGCATCAGCGCGCTGCACCCGGAGTGCAACTACATCGACATCATGGAGCAGCACATCCAGGCCCTGCGCAACAACCAAGCCATCCTCAAGCCCATCTACAACCACAGCACCGGGGACTTCGACCCACCGGAATACATCCAGCCAGCCCCCTTCATCATCGTGGAAGGGCTGCTGGGGCTCTACTCCCCGGCCCTGCGGGAGAGCTTCGACGTCAAGGTCTACCTGGACCCCCCGGAGGAGCTGCGCTACGCCTGGAAGGTCAAGCGGGACACCACCAAGCGGGGCTACACGCCGGAGCAGGTCATGGAGAGCCTGCGCAAACGGGAGCAGGACTCCGCGGCCTTCATCCGCCCCCAACGCAACCACGCGGACATCGTGGTCCGCTTCCACCCGCCCGACTGCAGCCAGGAGACCGGCGCCCACCTGAACGTGCGGCTGACCCTGCGCTCCAGCCTGGCCCACCCGGATCTCAGCGACGTGGTGGCCGCAGCCAACGGCAGCCAGCCTCCTGTGCGTCTGGAGATCGGCCGGGACCAGGGCCGCCTGGCGGAGTTCATCGACATTGACGGGACCATCGACGACGCCACGGCCCAGCGCCTGGAGCAGATCATCTGGCGGCACCTGGTGGACGACCTGGCCCTGGTGGGGGAGCTCCAGCCCGAGGCGGTGGGCCGCTTCCAGGATGGAACCACCAGCCGGCGCAGCCATCCCCTGGCCCTGACCCAGCTCCTCATCGCCTATCACCTCATCGCCGGCAAGGCCCGGATCCGCCGGGAGAGGAGACGCCAGGCCCAGAAAGGGTGAGCGGAAGCCCTTTTTCGTTCACTGCAAAACGCCTGTGACGCTGGCCACGGTCACGGGCGTTTTGTCTGCCTCCTGATAGAGGGCCTGGAAGCGCTCCACCAGGGATGTGCTCTCCTGGAAGAGGTCCTGGGCATGGGTGTAGGCCAGGCTCTGGTAGAGCAGCTCCGCCTGGACGGTGAAGGGGCCACCCTGCCTGCCCAGCCCCACCACGTAGGTGACCCGGTCGCCGCCCCCGAGGAAGTTGGCGTCCTGGGCCGCCTGCCCCCGGACCTGGATGTCCGGGCCCACGGCCGTTTTGTCGAAGCCGGCCGGCAGCAGACGGTTGTCCTTCACGTAGCGGGCCGCCCGCAGCAGGGTGTAGGTCACCTGGCCGTCCGTGTCCTGCATGACCGGCTCGTAGATCTGCACCTGGCCCGCCTGGGTGATGCGGTCGTAGTGGGGCTCGTAGGTGGTCGGGTCCTGGTCCCCGTCGTTCCCCTGGATGCGCCCGTCCGCCAGGGGACGACCGGACTCGAAGAGCACCTGCCCCTGGCCGTCCCGCACGGTCACGTGGAGCCAGGCCCGGCGGGAGGGATAGCCCGAGGGGAACTTGTGGCCCACGGTGTTGGTGATCTGGAGGGTGGCGGTGAGGACGTCGCCTTCCCGCTCCAGGGCGGTGAAGGCCAGCTGGGCCGTGCGCCGCTGGAGCTGCTCCAGGGTGCGGGTTCGGGTGGTCTCAAACTGCTGGGACGAGGCGGTGAGGCCCAGGTCCGTCACGTTGTCCCGGAAGATCTGGAGCATGAAGCTGTTGCCCCCCACGAAGAAGTGCTTGAAGAAAGGGCTGCGGGCAGGCAGGTTGGGGGGCCGGTTGGCGATGACCACGCCGCCCTCCGCCTGGGGCATGTGACAGCCCTGGCAGCTCTGGGCCTGGCTGCCCCCATCCCGGAAATCGCTGGCCTCCCACTCCAGGTAGGGGGTCTGTTCCGGGAATTGGCCCACCACGTTGCCGTCCCCGTCCACGTAGGGGGTGTAGAGGGTGTGGCAGGTGGCGCACAGCCCGGACTTGGTCACCTGGGCGCCCTGCACCGGGGTGAAGCCCACCAGGCTGCGCATGGCCTGCTGGAACGGGTCCGGGAAGGGGCCGAAGATCGGGCGATCCGGGGGGTCGGTGCTGGTGTCGATGGGGTAGTGGCCGCTGAAGGTGGCCGGCTGGCCCAGATCCTGGTCCTGGATCTGGTGGCAGAGGGTGCAGGAGACCCCGTCCATGGCCGCCTGGTGCAGGGGATTGGTGGCGGACAGGAAGCCGTCGCCCAGGATGGCCACCGGACGGCCGTCCACCAGGGCCTGGGTGCGGGCCATGGGCATGTGGCAGGTGGCGCACTTCTCCTCGATGGTGGCCTGGAGCGCGGGATGCCGGGCTGCCTCCGCGCTGACCTTGGCCTGCCAGAAGGGATCCCTGGCCGCGTTGGCCATCATGGTGGAGCGCCAGTC
>CAYQEB010000131.1:9186-10353 GCA_964416395.1 uncultured Caldilineaceae bacterium
AGCGTCAACACCCCCAGGGAAACTCGCAGGCGCATGGGTGCACTCCTTTCAGCCGTAGAGCTCCGGCCCGGCGGTCTCGCTCTCCCGCGCCTCCTGGAAGCGATCCCAGCGGAAGGGCTCCAGGGGCAGGGAAGGCTGCTTCCCCTGGGCCAGCTCTGCGCCGATCTGCCCGGTGATGGGCCCCAGGCAGAAGCCGTGGCCGGAGAAGCCCGCGGTGATCACCAGCCCATCCACCGGATCGACGCGGTCCAGGACCGGCAGGCCGTCCGGGGTCATGTCCAGCAGGCCGCCCCAGACCCGGGCGATCCGGGCCTGGAGGAAAGCGGGCAGGATGTGGCCGGTCCGCTGGATGATGCCAGCCACGGCCTCGGCCGTGGGCCGGATGTCCTCCAGGCGCAGCTCCCGGTCCGGGTGGGTCCAGGGGCCGGTGCTGGCGGTGAAGCGCAGTCGGCCGCCCACCTCCTGACGGCCGGCCACGTCCGCGTTGGCCACGCCCAGCACCTGGGCCAGCAGCGGGGGCTGGGGCACGGTCTGGACCACGCCCACGTGGACCAGGTGCAGGGGCAGGGGCACGTCCACCGTGGCGCAGAGCCGGTCCGAGTAGATGCCCGCGGCCAGGATCACCGCGTCCGCGGCCAGGGGGCCCACCGTGGTCTGGACGCCCTGGACCTTCCCTCCGCTGGCGTCGATCCGGGTCACCTTGGTCTGGAAGAGCATCTGGGCCCCGGCTCGCTCCGCGGCCCTGGCGTAGGCCTGGACCGTGGCGATGGGGTTGGCGTGGCCGTCCGTGGGGCAGAAAGAGGCGGCCAGCACCGCGTCGCTCAGGGCCGGGGCCACCTCTCGCACAGCCTGGGTGTCGGGCAGGAACTCCAGTTCCAGCCCCAGGGCCTGTTGCTGGGCCACCATGTTCCGGATCCACTCCACCTCTTCCGGAGTGCGAGCCAGGCGCAGGTTGCCCTCCTGCCGGTATTCGATGTCCGCGTCCAGCTCCTCCGCCAGATGCTCCCAGCGGCGCACCGCGGCCTGAGCCAGGGGCAGCTCCGCCGGGTCCCGGCCCGACTGACGCACCCCGGCCAGGGTCCAGCCCGAGGCCATGCTGGCCAGTTCCCCTTTCTCCACCAGGGCCACCCGGATCCCCGCTCGGGCCAGCTCGTAGGCCGCCGCCAC
>CAYQEB010000132.1:0-5939 GCA_964416395.1 uncultured Caldilineaceae bacterium
CGCTCCGCGGTCAGCTCGGGTCGGTTCAGGTACCCCTTGGCCAGGCCCACCCCGCCGATGTAGAGCTCCCCGGGCACGCCCACGGGGACGGGCTGTCTGTACCTGTCCAGGATGTAGAGCTGGATGTTGGCCAGGGGTTTGCCGATGGGTGGGGCTTCCTCTTCCTCCGCTCGGCCTCGGTAGAAAGAGGCCAGGACCGTGGCCTCCGTAGGGCCGTAGGCGTTGATGAAGATCCGGCCCGGGGCCCACCGCTTCACCAGGCTGGCCGGGCAGGCCTCGCCACCCACGATGACCCGGTGCAGGCCTGGCAGCTCCTCCTCGGGGAGCATGCTCAGCATGGACGGGGTCATGGTGACGGTGTCGACGCGCTCCATCTGGATCAGGCGCACCAGATCCGGGATGGAGGCCAGGGTCTCTCGCTTCACCAGCTGGAGAGTGGCTCCGTTGGCCAGGGTGGAGAAGATCTCCCAGACGGAGCCGTCGAAGCTGAAGGAGAAGAACTGGAGGATCCGCCGACCCGGGCCAATGTAGAAGAAGGGGGTGTACAGGGTGCACAGGTTGCTCAGCCCCCGATGGCGGAGGAGCACCCCCTTGGGGCGACCGGTGGAGCCGGAGGTGTAGATGACGTAGGCCAGGTCGTCCGGCGACACCGAGACGTCTGGCGGGCTGGTGGGCTCCTGGGCGATGGCGGGCCAGTCCGCGTCCAGGCGGATGACGGAGAGTGGCGATTGGAGATTGGCGGTTGGCAGCTGGCCCGTCAGGCTCTCCTGGGTGAGGAGGAGGGGGACCTTGGCGTCCTGGAGCATGAAAGCCAGCCGCTCCGGCGGGTAGGCTGGGTCCAGGGGAACGTAGGCGCCCCCGGCCTTGAGGATGCCCAGCATGCCCACCACCATCTCCAGGGAGCGCTCCACCATCAGGCCCACCAGGGTCTCCTTCTTCACCCCCAGCTTGCGCAGGTGATGGGCCAGCTGATTGGCCCGTCGCTCCAGCTCCTGGTAGGTGAGCTGGTCGCCGCCCTCCATGCGCACGGCCACGCCATCCGGGTTCTTTTCGGCCCACTGGGCGATGAGCTCGTGGGCGCAGCTCTTCTCTGGGAAGGGAGCGGCGGTGTCGTTCCACTCCACCAGGATGCGCCGCCGCTCTGCCGGGGTGAGCAAGGGCAGCTGGCCGATGGGCTGGTCCGGGTCGGCCACGATGCCCTTGAGCAGGGTTTCGTAGTGGCCCAGCATGCGCCGCACCGTCTGGGACGTGAAGAGATCGGCGCTGTACTCGATGGAGGCGGCCAGGCCCTCCCCAGCTTCCGCGATGAGGAGGGTGAGATCGAAGGCTGTGGGGCGCTGGGCCAGGGCGATGGGCTGGAGGGTCAGCTCTTCCAGCGTCAGTTCAGGATTCCCCTCCGCGCCCAGGGCCAGGGAGGTCATGTGGGCCGGGTCGATGATGCGGGTGGTCTTCTGCCAGGCGAAAGCCACCTGAAAAAGGGGCGAGCGACTGGGATCCCGTCCCGGCTGGAGTCGTTCCACCAACAGGGGGAAGGGGAAGTCCCCGTGGGCGAAGGCGTCGGTGACCGTGGCGTGGTTGCGCTTCAGGTACTCCCGGAAGGAAGGGTTGCCCGACAGGTCGCCTCGGAGCACCACCGGGTTCACGAAGTAGCCCAGGGTGCGGCTCAGCTTCCGGCTGCGGTTGGCCCGAGGAGAGCCCACCAGGATGTCCTCCTGGCCGGTGTAGCGGTGGAGCAGCACCTGGAAGGCGGCCAGCATGGTGGAGAAGAGGGTGGCGCCTTGGCTCTTGGCCAGGCGTTTCAGCTGCTGGGTCAGCTCCGGATCCAGGCGCAGGAGCTCTGCCCCACCCCGATGGTTGGGGATGGGCGGTCGGGGCCGATCTGTGGGGAGCTCCAGCACCGGGAGATCCCCGGCCAGCTGTTTGCGCCAGTACTGCCAGAGCCGCTCCCCTTCCGGGCTTTCCAGCAGGGCCAGCTGATCCGCCACGAATTCCCGGTAAGCGCCGCGGATGGGCTTCAGCTTGGCCGGCCGGCCCTGGATCTGGGCGTTGTAGAGCTGGCTCCACTCGTGGATGATCAGGGCCAGGGACCAGAGATCGGTGATGGTGTGGTGCTGGATCAGGAGCACCAGGTGGTGGTGGGGCGAGCGGCTGAAGATCCGCACCCGCATCAGGGGCCCCTGTTCCAGGTCAAAGGGGCGGTAGATCTCCTGGTCCAGGCGCTGTTGCAGCTTCTCCTCGCTCCAGGCGGCGATGTCCTCCACCTGGAAGTCGCTCTCTATGGCGGCGTGCACCTGCTGGACAGGCTCCCCGTTGACCACGGTGAAGGTGGTGCGCAGGGCCGGATGGCGCTCCACTAGCTGCTGGAAGGCCTGCCGGAAGAGGACCATGTCCAGGGGGCTGGTGATCACCGCGCCGTGGGCCACGTTGTAGGCTGCGCTCTGGGGCATCAGCCGCTGCACGAACCAAAGCGCCCGCTGGCCGTAGGAGAGGGGGTATTCTTCCACTATGGCGGGCGCTGGGGCTGTCGGGATGATGGGCGCTGTTCTGGAGAAGCCGTTGGCGGTCTTTGACATCTTTTCGTCCCTTCGTCGTGGGGGCCACGACAAACTGCGTCGAAATGGCTGCAATGGATCCGTGACAAAATCTCAGCTGCTGCGTTCCACTTAGTGCAAGCGGTTGACGGCCAATCCTGTTGACCAATTCTTTGGCTTCTTGGGCCAATTTTGCTGGCCAACTTTGCTGCGCTGCCAATTCTCCGTGGAAATCGGAGGGGGCTTGTCGGTCAAAGGCAGCGCTTCCGCGGAGGAGGCCTCGACAAGGCGGGCCGTGGGCCTACCTGGCTCTGCCATTCACCCGGTGCGCTTCTTGGACCGGGCGCACAGACGATATGGGCTCGTGCGAAGCCGTGGCTGGGATTTTGGTCGGGATTCGCTGGCGTGTCACAGGTGTGGCGCCATGCGGTGCCCCGGATGCACGACGCTGACGCAATGTCATCCGGATGCTATGACGCTCGCTGATGTTGTGGCACGAGGCTCAAGTCGTAGTGAGTTCAAATCGTAGAAAAGCTGAGCTTTCCTGAGCGGAATGACGATTTGACACAGGGTGAAGAAGGGGTACAATAACAGGCAGCCACAGAGGAGCAGCTGCACTGCAACTGTGCAAACTGCTCTCTGCGGTTGGCTGAATCACTGTTGGACGTTGGCGGCGTGAACAGTGATTTGGCTCTCACATTGGGCCAGTCGTTTGTGCGACTGGCCCTTTGTTCATTGGCGAAATATCTTGGCATGGAGGCGACTGGCTGCCTCTCTTAAGTCCCTCCATGCGTTATCAAGTATAGGAAAATCTGCCTAGGCTGTCAACGAACTGGTATTACAATCTTGTTAAAATGGGGGACATAAACGTTAAAATCTTGTGAGAATTTCGTGTGAAATCCCACGTATCTCCTACGTTTCCCCTACGCTTGTCCTGGGAAGGGACTTAAACGGATTTAGAAGTGTTTCTCCCAACCTATTTATCGGGCGCGTTGGGCTTTCCTGGGAGTGTCCCGATGGAATTTCCCGATGCTTCCCGGGGGTTGAGCCTACCATCACGGCTCACTCTTGGGGGATGATGGTCACTGTGGCGGTCATGTTCCAGCGCAGGCGTGGATCCTGTTCCAGGGGCTCCACCATGACCGTGTAGATGATATCCCCCTGTTTGTTCTCTCCCACAGAGCGGACGCGGCTCACCCTCCCCGGCAGGACCAGCTCCGGGATGGCGTCGAAGCGGATCTCCGCCGGATCCCCCACCTGCAGACGCACCACGTTCAGCTCCGTCAGATCCGCGGTCTCGATGAGCCACTGGGAGAGGTCCGCGAACTGGATGATGGGCTCCCCGGCCACCACCTGCTCCCCCACGTTCACCTGGATGGAGGCCACCGTGCCCGGGAAGGGGGCCCGCAGCTCCGTCTCGGCCAGGGCGGCTTCCGCCTCCATGAGGGCCGCCACGGCCACGGCCACCTCCGCCTGGGCCGCGGAGACGGTCTCTGGTCGGGAGCCACTGGCCAGAAGATCGTACTCCGCCTGGGCCCGGCGCACCTCCGCCTCCGCGGCGGCGATCTCGCTGGCGCTCACCGGGGCCCGCAGCTTGTCCAGCTCGGCCTGGGCCTGTTGCACCTTGGCCCGGGCGGTGGCGATCTCGTCGTCCGTAGGGCCCCGGAGCAGGGCCTCGTAGCGGGCTTTGGCCGCCTCGTACTCGTTGGTGGCCTGCTGCAGCTGCACCGACTCGGGCAGCATGGCGATGTCCGTGCGCCACTTGACCTGATCGTAGGCGGCCTGGGCCGCGTCCCGGGCGGCCTGGGCGTTGGCCAGCTCGGCCTGGGCCGCGATGAGGTCCGCCTCGTCCGGGCCGGCCAGGAGCCGCTGCAGGGTGGCCTGAGCTGCGATGAGGGCGGCCCGGGCTGCGGCGATCTCCTCGGGTGTGGGGCCTTCGGAGAGGCGCTGGAGCTTGGCCTGGGCCGCCTCCACCGCGGCCTGGGCGGCCTCCAGCTCCTCCGCTCGAGCGCCGGCCTGCAGCTCGTCCAGCTTGGCCTGGGCCGCCTGGAGCTTGGCCCGGGCCTGGGCCACCGCCGCCTTCTGCCGCACGTTGTTTAGGCGGATCAGCACCGTGTTCTCCTCCACCTGCTGCCCCTCCTCCACCAGGATGGCGTCCACCACCCCGCTGGTGGCCATGCTCAGGTCCGCGTATCGAACAGGCACCACCCGTCCGTCCGCGATGATCTGGTTGCCAGAGCGGACGGGCGGCAGGCTGGTGGGTTTGGGGGTGGGTTCCGCCTGGGCCTGAGCGGACTGGCTGGCCGGGGCCTGGATGGGGAGCGGGGGCAAGAGCCCCTGGAGCATGGCCGCGTAGGCGACCCCGCCCAGGACGGCCAACATCAGGATGGCGATGACGAGTTTTCTCATGGCGGACCTCTGGATCTATCGGCTGGGCCTATCGGCTAAGTCTGTCGGCAGGGTCTATCGACGGAAACCTGGCTTCGGGAAAAGGCGGGCCTGGCCCCGGATGGCTGCCCGAGTCGCTGTGGGGCGGCGTTGCTCGGGTTACTCGTAGGCCAGCACTTCCCGCACGCTCAAGCGGGAGGCGTTCCAGGCGGGCAGGAAGCTGGCCAGGGCCGAGAGCAGGGTGACCAGCAGCAGCCAGAGGCCCAGGCCGGTCATAGAGAAGGTGTAGCGCAGGGGCGTGTCGATGAACTGGCGCCCCACTTCGTCGCTGAGCAGCCGGCTCAGGGGATAGGCCAGGAAGGCGCCGGCCGTCCAGCTGAGCAGGCCGATGAAGACGCCTTCGCTGATCACGATGCGCAGGATGGCGCCGTTGGTGGCCCCCACGGCCCGCATGACCCCCACCTCCCGAGTCCGCTCCAGCACGTTGATGCTCATGGCGCCCATGAGGCCCAGGCCGCCCACCAGGGCCAGCAGCACAGCCATGATCAGGAGGAAGGCCACGATGATGTCGAACTGCCCCTGGATCTGCCGCCGCAGCTCGGTGGTGGTCAGGATGTCGTTCACCCGCAGTCCCTCCTGCTCGAAGCGGCGCTCCAGGGCCTTGGCCACCTGGGCCTGGAAGAGGGGATCCGGCCGCTCCGTCACCACCCGGATGCTGCTGGCCCGGCCCGCTTCCCGGGTCACCTGGGCGAAGTAGGGGTAGTTGGTGTAGGCGAAGGGGCCGGCCAGGATCTCCTGGACGACCCCCACGATGAGCCAGCGGGTCTCCCGGCCCTGGATCTTCAGCACCACCTGGTCGCCCACGGCCAGATCCGGCTCCGCGGCCAGCAGGTCGCTGTTGATCACCAGGCCGTTCTCGTCCTCCGGCAGAAGCCAGCGCCCCTCCAGGAGGACCGGCGCCATGAGCTGGGTGTCCGTGGGCGGGGCCAGGAGGACGATGTTGTCGCTCTCGCTGCCGTC
>CAYQEB010000132.1:6039-8075 GCA_964416395.1 uncultured Caldilineaceae bacterium
CCGTCCCGACCGATGCCGTAGGAGTTCAGGGCCTCTCGCACGGTGATGCGGGTGCCGGAGAGCACCGGGAAGAGGGCGGCCAGCAGGGGCATGAGGATGCCCACCGCCACCTCCAGAGCCAGCACCCCGGGATAGACCCGGAAGGAGCCGATGTCGGTGTTGAGCAGGCCGGCGCTGAAGGAGGCGATGCCCCAGGCGCCCGCCGCCCCCAGAGGCACTGCCAGGGTCAAGGAGAGGAGGCCGTAGGCCATCACCATGCCCATGTACATGGCGAAGATCTGGCCGCGCCGGCCGCCGATGGTCTTCATCACGCCGATCTGGCGCACCTGTTGGGTGATCAGGGCCGCGGCGGTGTTGATGACCAGGAAGCCGCTCAGGGCCAGGGCCAGGACGCCCAGGGCGGTGAGGAGGAAGATCAGGGCGTTGACCTGTCGCTCCGCCCAGTGCTTGCCCGGCTCCGGGATGGTCAGCCAGTAGACCCGGCGCCCGCTCTTCTCCACCTTGTCCCGCACCGCCTCGGCCACGGGCCGGATCTCCTCCCGGCTGGTGGCAGGGCCCGTCACCCGGAAGAGCAGCTCGTTGAAGCCCGGACTCTCGCCCAGGGCCTCCAGACCCTGGAAGGCGATGTAGCCCTGGACCTGGCCGGAGAAGAAGGGGGGCGCCGCGGCCACGTCGTGGACCCGCCCCGCGATGGTCAAGGTGCGCTGGCGGCCGTCCGGCGTCTGCACCAGGATCGCGTCCCCCACCTGCTTGCCCAGGGAGGCCAGGCTGGCCCGCTCCAGGAAGATCTCATCCCCGTCAGGGGGCCACTTGCCCTCCTCCACCTGGATCTTGCGGATCTGGACGGTGCGGATGTCGTCCAGGGCCACCATCTGGATGGGCTGCCAGGCGTCCTCCCCCAGGCGCACCCGGCCGGAGACGTTGCGTCGCCCCTCCGCGGCGGCCACCCCGTCCAGGTTGCGAATGGCCTGGAGCAGTCCCTGGTCGAAGGGCTCGGTGAAGAGAGCGCCGTGGCTGGGGTTGCTGGCCAGGTAGCTGGCCGTGAGGTCCTGGGTGAGGATGGCCTTGGAGCCGCTGATCATGCCCACGCCCAGCACCCCCACTGCGATAGAAATGACCACCAGGGCGGTGCGGGTTTTGTTGATCCAGAGATCTCGGATCACCTTGCGCCAACGAGGGGCGAGGTGGACGGGCACGACAGGAACCGATAGGTCCATGAGCGTCTTTCAGGGCGTTCTTTTCAGGCTGTAGCGGCGATTTCGGTTGTGTCCAGAAGAGCGAGCGAGCGGCCAGTGAGCAGCGCTGTTTCGGGGGGCTGACTGTGGCTGCTCTGGGATACACTCAGGTGGAATTTGGAATGGGCGACGACGTTGGCAGCGTTGTCCTGGAGGTGAAGAGGCTTACGTACTCCGAGGCGGCCAGTTCTCGGCCTGGGCGCGGACCGAAACTGTAGTACCAGGGTAAGGGTACTTCGATTTCGACGGCTTGTCAATATCTTCTGACCGTTTTCGCTGTCCTTGCCCTCATCGTCAGCCCCATTTCTTGAGGGGAAACAGGGGGTGCAGGCTCGCTTCGGGGCGCATTCTTCGGCGCATCCGTGGTATAATGGACCTGGGCAACGAACTACCTTTGGAGGAGGCGGCGACCATGGATGTGGCCAGGGAGATGGCCAAGCGAGTGTGGCCCCGGGTGATGGTCTACGGGCTCTGGATCGGCCTCTCCGCCCTGGCGGCGGGGGCGCTCTGGCAGCTCAACTTCGGCCTGCTCACCCTGGCTGCCCTGCTCATCACCTCTTCCCTGGGCCCGCCTGGTTGGACCCTGGACACTCTGGCGGGGTTGAACAAGCTCCAGGTGTTGGTGCTGGGCTCCTTCTGGCTGGGCCTGGTCATGTACATGGAACACCGGCTGGGCCAGGCGGTGAGCCAGGAGCGGTTGCTCCCCTGGGCCTTGCGCACGGCTGGCTGGTTGATCGCCCTGGGGATCCTGGGCTACGGCCTGCGTCTGCTGCCGGGCTAGATGGTTGGCCCCGATCTCGC
>CAYQEB010000132.1:8175-10093 GCA_964416395.1 uncultured Caldilineaceae bacterium
CCCGATCTCGCAGGCCCCGATTTCTCATAGAGCGCCATGGCCGACTCCCTGAAACGTCTCTTCCGCCGCCTGTTGCGGCTCCCCCTCTTCTACAAGATCCTCTGGGCCAACGTGGCCATCGTGGCCCTGGGCGCGGTGGCCGGTACGGTCATCACCGTCTGGCACGTGGTCACCTTCCCCGCGGACATCCACTTCGAGCTCATCGCCCTTTTCGCCGGGGCCGGCTTCATCGTCAGCTTCGTGGTGAACAACTGGGTCCTGAAACGGGCCCTGGCCCCCCTGGATCGCCTCCAGGACGCGGTGGACCGGGTCCGCCAGGGCAACCTGCAGGTGCAGGTGCGCAGCGGGCCGGTGAGCGACGAGCGCTTCGACCGCCTCATCGAGACCTTCAACAGCATGCTGGCCACCCTGGAGCAGGACGCGGAGAAGATGCGCCACCTCTCCCGGCTCATCCTCCAGGCCCAGGAGGACGAGCGGCAGCGGGTGGCTCGGGAGCTCCACGACGAGGCCGCCCAGGCTTTGACTTCCCTCCTGGTCCATCTGCGCCTGGCGGAGCGTTCCCAGAATCCAGAGGAGCTCCGGCAGCGCATCCACGATCTGCGGGAGCTGACCGCGGCCGCCCTGGAGGACGTGCGCCGGGTGGCCCTGGATCTGCGGCCCAAGATCCTGGACGACCTGGGGCTGGTGGCCGCCCTGGAGTGGCGGGTGGAGGAGTTCGAGAAGGCCCACCAGGTTCAGGCTTCCCTCCGGGTGGAGGGGGTGACCCAGCGGCTGCCCAAGATGCTGGAGCTGGTCCTCTACCGGGTGGCCCAGGAGGCCTTGACCAACGTGGCTCGCCACGCCCAGGCCAGCCAGGTCGCCGTCACCCTGGTCCAGGACGATGGCCAGGTCCTGCTCCAGGTGACGGACGACGGGGTGGGCTTCGATCCCGGTCAGGTGGACGAGGCCTCGGACGGGCTGGGGCTGCTGGGCATGCGGGAGCGGCTGGCCATGGTGGGGGGCGAGTTCGTCCTGGAATCCAGACCAGGCCAGGGGACCCGCCTCATGGCCCGCATTCCCCTGGACTCCTTCCACATGGCCCGGGCCCTGTTCCAGGAAGGCGTCCGGGAGCCGACCCAGGGCGGCGTGGCCCGTCCGCTGGATGGCGACGCGCGCCTGGGGCCATCCTTGACGTCCCTGGGTGGGAGCGCCGCAAGCGGAAACACGGAGAAAGGGGGGAAGGCTCGTGTCCAAGATTCGCGTCCTGTTGGCGGATGACCATCCGGTGGTGCGGGTGGGACTGAAAGCCCTCATCGGCCTGGAGCACGACATGGAGGTGGTGGGGGAGGCGGCCAACGGCCGGGAGGCGGTGGAGCTGACCCGCCGCCTGGCCCCGGACGTGGTGATCATGGACATCTCCATGCCCGAGATGGACGGCATGGAGGCCACCCGGCGCATCCGGGACTGCTGCCCGGACGTGCATGTGCTCATCCTCACGGTCCACGCCCAGGAACGCTACCTCTTCCCGGTGCTCCGGGCCGGGGCCTCGGGCTACGTGCTCAAGTCCACCGTGGACACCCAGCTCATCGACGCCATCCGCACCGTGGCCCAGGGAGGCGCTTTCCTCTACCCCGAGGCGGCCCGCATGCTCCTGGAGGACTACGTGCAGCGGCTGGCCAACGGCGGCAACCTGGACGCCTACGAGACCTTGAGCGAGCGGGAGCGGGAGGTCCTGAAGCTCTGCGCCCTGGGCCATACGGCCAGCCAGATCGGGGAGCAGCTGGCCATCAGTCCCAAGACCGTGGAGACTTACCGCACCCGGATCATGCAGAAGCTGGGCCTACACAGCCGGGCCGAGCTGGTGAAGTACGCTCTGGCTCGGGGGCTCCTCACCGAGTACACCTAGCGAAGAGAGAGCGTGGGGTTGGAAACCGCACCT
>CAYQEB010000133.1:0-6339 GCA_964416395.1 uncultured Caldilineaceae bacterium
TTCCGCTTCGCCAACGGCATCTTCGAGCCCATCTGGAACCGAAACTACGTGGACCACGTGCAGATCACCGTGGCCGAGAGCATCGGCGTGGGCGACCGGGGCGGCTACTACGACAAGTCCGGCGCCCTGCGGGACATGGTCCAGAACCACCTGCTGCAGCTGGTCTCCTTGACGGCCATGGAGCCCCCGGTGGCCTTCGACGCCAAGGCCGTGCGGGATCAGAAGGTGAACCTCCTGCGCAGCATCCGCTCCCTGGAGCCAGAGGAGGTGCCAGACTACACCGTGCGGGCCCAGTACGCCAGCGGCATCGTCAACGGCAAGCGCATCCCCAGCTACCTGGAGGAGCCCGGCGTGGCCCCCAACTCCACCACCGAGACCTACGTGGCCTGGAAGCTGGAGATCGAGAACTGGCGCTGGAGCGGCGTTCCCTTCTACCTGCGCACAGGCAAGGCCCTGCCCAAGAAGATCACCGAGGTGGCCATCTACTTCCGCAAGGCGCCCCACCTGCTCTTCAAGACCCAGCACCACCAGGAGGAGCTGATCCAGAACGTGCTGGCCATGCGCATCCAGCCCAACGAGGGCATCAGCCTGAAGATCAGCGTGAAACAGCCCGGCCCCGCGGTCCACATCCAGCCGGTGAAGATGGAGTTCCACTACGGCAGCAGCTTCGGACGGGTGCCGCCGGACGCCTACGAGCGCCTGCTCCTGGACGTGATCCTGGGGGACGGCACCCTCTTCACCCGGCGGGACGAGGTGGAGGTGGCCTGGGAGCGAGTCACCCGCATCCTGGAGGGCTGGCAGCTGGAGGAAGAGAAGGCCCGAGCGGAAGGCCGGGAATTTCGCCTACCCACCTACGAGGCCGGCACCTGGGGGCCCCGAGAGGCCGATGAGCTCCTGGCCCGGGACGGCCGACGCTGGCGGCGGCTCTAGGCTAGGCGGACGAAACGAGCATGACGAACCCACAGGCGAATCCACAAACGGAGCCACAACAGGCCGACCAACAGATCACCCAGCTGGTGGAGCAGGTCCTCTCGGGCCGGCCCCAGCCGGTGGACGTGGAACAGATCGAGCAAGCCCTGGACGAGCTCTGGCGCCAGGTGGCCGCGGCCCAGGCCAGCCCGGAGCAGCCCGTCCCCGAGCTCTCCATCACCCGGGCCCACGCGGTGAACATGGTGGTCTTCGTCAAGGAGCCGGCCCAGCAGGAGCGGGTGGACCAGGCCCTGAAGGATCTGGCCCTGAACAAACCGGCCCGGGCCATCGTGCTGGTGGAGCAGGAGGCGGTGGAGAGCCCGGAGGGAGCCGCCCCACCGGATGACCGGGACCAAGAGGGCCAGGCCGGGCTCCAGGCCTGGATCGCCACCCTCTGCCACCGGCCCGACCCCAGCTGGCCCTACGTCTGCAGCGAACGCATCACCATCGCCGCCCCGCGCCCCGTCATCGCGGAGCTGCACAGCGCGGTGGTCTCCCTCTTCGTCTCCGACGTGCCCAACGTCCTCTGGTGGTGCGCCCCCCTGCCCGAGGAAATGGAGGAGCTCCACCTCTTCAGCCACCTGGCCCGGAACGTGGACCTGCTGGTCTTCTCCGCGGCCGTCTTCCGCAACCCCTTGAAGGACCTGCAGCGCCTTCGGGCCCTGGCCCAGGAAGAGGAGCCCAGGCCGCCGGCCATCAGCGAGCTGATCTGGCTGGGCATCCACCCCTGGCGGGAGATGGTGGCCCGCCCCTTCGACGACCCGGAGAACCGGGCCCTGCTCCCCTACATCGAGAGCGTCACCGTGCGCTACGTGGCCGGGGGTGACGTGCGCCAGCCCCAGTTCCAGCCGGTGGCCCCGGCCCTGCTGGTGGCCTGGCTGGCCGAGCGTCTATCCTGGCAGACGGTCATGCCCCTGCGCTTCTCGCCCCAGGGCATCGGCGCCTGCGAGTTCGCGGCCGAGTTTCAGCCCTACGTGAGCGTGGAGCTCATCCCCGCGGCCCTGCCCGGCGCCGCGCCAGGGACCATCATCGGGGTGGAGCTGAACGCCCACCGGGTGGGCCCTGGCCGGGACGCGGGTGGCCGCTTCCGCATGGAGCGGCTGGGGGACGGCAGCTGGGTCCGCACCCTGGTGCGCATCCAGGGGCAGGTGCGCCTGGAGCGGATCGCCCAGTTCCGGGGCGCCACCGTGGGGGAGCTCCTGGCCCAGGTGGTGGGTCAGCTGGCCCCGGACGCCATCTTCCTGCAGGTGCTGGAGAAGCTGGACGAGATGCAGCGCCCGGCCTGAGTGGATCTTTTGGCGGTTTTGGTGGAAAATGGGCCCGACTCGACCTTCCCAGAGCAGACCCGAGAGCAGACCAGCGCAGAAAGGCAACGTCACGGTGGAGCAAGCAGACGCCCCTCAGCCCCAGGAGCCGAGAAGAGCCCACCGCCGCATCGAGGTGGTCCCCAACCCGGAGGACCTGACCCGGGTGGCCTGCGACTTGATCACCGCCGCGGCCATGATCAGCATCGCCCGCCGGGGGGCCTTCCGCATCGCCCTGGCCGGCGGCTCCACACCCCGGCCCGTCTACCAGCGCCTGGCCCAGGATCCGGACATCGACTGGCGGCGTTGGCACTTCTTCTGGAGCGACGAGCGCTGCGTGCCGCCGGATCACCCGGAGAGCAACTACCGCATGGTCAAGGAGGCCCTCCTGGATCACCTGGCCACGCCGCCGGGGCTGGTGGTGCGCATGCCCGGGGAGCTGGAGCCGGAGCAGGCTGCGGCCATCTACGAGCAGAACGTGCGGGAGCTGGTCCCGGCCAAGTTCCAGGGCCCGGGGGGGCGTCCCCCCCGCTTCGATCTCATTCTGCTGGGCATGGGCAAGGACGGCCACACGGCCAGTCTCTTCCCCCACACACCGGCCCTGAACGAGACCCGGCGCCTGGTGGTGGCCAACCCGGTGCCTCAGCTGCAGACCACTCGCCTCACCTTCACCTACCCGCTGATCAACGAGGCTCGGCGGGTGCTCTTCCTGGTGAGCGGCGCGGGGAAGGCCGCAACCCTGCGGGAAGTGCTCACCGGCCCCTACGATCCCCAGCGCCTGCCCAGCCAGGGGGTGCACCCCCACGACGGGCAGCTCATCTGGCTGGTGGATCAGGCCGCCTTCTCCCTCATCGACGCGGAGATGGGGGATGACCCAATTGCCTAATCGCCCTGGGGGTGCGTCAGGAGCAACTTCGCTTACCCTCTTGGACTCATCACTCTTCTCACTCACAGCCCATCCCTGACTGGAGCCCACATGAGCATCAACTGGATCGGGAAGCTCTCTGTCTTCCCTCGACTGCCCAAGGAGATCGAACGGCTGCAGGAGCTGGCCTACAACCTCTGGTGGAGCTGGAACCCGGACGCCCAGGAGCTCTACGCCTCCATCGACCCAGAGCTGTGGAAGCGGAGCAACCAGAACCCGGTCAAGTTCCTGCGGGAGGTGAGCCAGCAGCAGATCGCCCAGGCCGCCCAGGACCCGGACTACCTGAGCCGCTACCGGGCCGTCTTCGCCGCCTTCGACGCCTACATGGATCCCCAGGCGGACACCTGGTTCCGCCGTACCTTCCCGGACAAGCAGGAACAGGTCATCGCCTACTTCAGCGCGGAGTTCGGCCTCCACGAGTCCCTGCCCATCTACAGCGGCGGCCTGGGCATCCTCAGCGGGGACCACTGCAAGGAGGCCAGCGACCTGGGCCTGCCCTTCGTGGGCATGGGCTTCCTCTATCCCCAGGGTTACTTCACCCAACGCATCAACGCCAACGGGGACCAGGAGGCCATCTACGAGAAGATCGACTTCGCGGAGGAGCCGGTGACCCCAGCCCTGGACCCGGAGGGCAAGGAGGTGCTCATCCAGGTCAACCTGCCTGGCCGCACGGTCTACGCCAAGATCTGGAAGATCCAGGTGGGGCGGGTGCCCGTCTACCTCATGGACACGGACGTGGAGCGCAACGCCCCCCAGGACCGGGAGCTGAGCGCCCGGCTCTACGGCGGGGACCACGAGATCCGCATCAGCCAGGAGTACATCCTGGGCATCGGCGGCGTGCGCGCCCTGCGGGCTCTGGGCTACGATCCCAAGGTCTGGCACATGAACGAGGGGCACAGCGCCTTCCTGGGCCTGGAGCGGGTCCGGGAGCTGGTGCAGGAGCAGGGGCTCTCCTTCGATGAAGCGGTGGAGGCGGCCCGAGCCAGCGCCCTCTTCACCACCCACACCCCGGTGCCAGCCGGCCACGACGCCTTCGGATTCGAGCTGGTGGAGAAGTTCTTCTGGCAGTTCTGGACCCAGCTGGGCATCAGCCGGGAGCAGTTCCTGGCCCTGGCCAGCCACGACCAGGGCTGGGGGCCCCAGTTCAGCATGACGGTCCTGGCCTTCCGCCTGAGCGCCTACCACAACGGGGTGAGCGAGCTCCACGGCCACGTGAGCCGGCGCATGTGGGCCGATCTCTGGCCAGACACGCCGGTGGAGCAGGTCCCCATCGGTCACATCACCAACGGGGTGCACACTGGCAGCTGGCTGGCGCCGGAGCTGCGGGCCCTCTACGACCGCTATCTGCCTTCCGACTGGCTGGAGGAGGTGGACAGCCCCCACGTCTGGGAGAATGTAGCGGAGATCCCCGACCAGGAGCTGTGGGACGTCCACGAACGGCAGCGCAAGGGCCAGCTGGTGGCTTTCGTGCGGGAGCGCATCCAGCAGCAGTACCGACGTCACGGGGAGGGGCCCCTGCGCCTGGAGCGAGCGGACACCGTCCTCCACCCCCAGGCCCTGACCATCGGCTTCGCCCGGCGCTTCGCCACCTACAAACGGGCCACCCTTTTCTTCCACGACCTGGAGCGGGCCAAGCGCATCCTCAACGACCCGGAGCGGCCGGTGCAGATCATCTTCTCCGGCAAGGCCCACCCCAAGGACGAGCCGGGGAAGGCCCTGATCCGGCAGATCTACCAGCTGAGCCAACAGCCCGACTTCGAGGGCAAGGTCCTCTTCCTGGAGAACTACGACATGAACATCGCCCGGCACCTGGTGGCCGGGGTGGACATCTGGCTCAACAACCCCCGGCGGCCCTACGAGGCCAGCGGCACCAGCGGACAGAAGGCGGCCCTGAGCGGCGTGCCCAACTTCAGCGTACTGGACGGCTGGTGGCCCGAGGCCTACGACGGCTCCAACGGCTGGGCCATCGGCGAGGAGCGGGAATACAAGGACCAACAGACCCAGGACGAGGCGGACGCCCTGAGCCTCTACAGCACCCTGGAGGAGGAGATCATCCCCCTCTTCTTCCAGCGGGACGAGGAGGGCATCCCCCGGGCCTGGATCCAGCGCATGCGCAATTCCATCCGCACCTGCGCGCCCCGTTTCAGCACCCGGCGCATGGTGAAGGAGTACACCACCACCTACTACATGCCCGCCGCGGAGACCGGCGCCCGCTACGCCGCGGACCACTTCGCCCTGGCCCGGGAGATGGCGGCCTGGAAGGCTCGGGTCCGGGCCCATTGGGGGAGCGTCCAGCTCCAGGTGGAGGGGGAGCTGCCCAGCCAGACCGTGGTGGGCGAGCCGGTGGAGGTGACGGCCCGACTGCTGCCCGGCAACCTTCAGCCTTCGGAGCTGGCGGTGGAGATCGTCATCGGCCACCTGGACCAGGAGGGCATCCTCCAGGACCCCCTGGCCATTCCCATGGAGTGCAGCCCAGACTCCGGGGGCGGCCTGGTCTGCTGCGGCGCCTTCGTGGCCGAGGACAGCGGCCAGCTGACGGTGGGCGTCCGGGCCCGGCCCCACCACCCCGCCCTGATCCATCCCTACGAAATGGGGCTGAACCGCTGGGCCTGACGGGGCTAGACGGCTGAACGGCAACCGACCACAACCCAGGGACCCACTCGAGGCCGGCGACGCTTATCGCCGGCCTCGTCGCGCCCCCGTTCTGTCGCCCTGTCCCAAGCCCGGGCCTGTCAATCTGCTGTCACAGAGCTGTCACAATGGCCCAAAATCCGGCCGCGCCCCTTGATCCCGTCCGGACCGCCTCCTATAATGCACAGTAAGGGAGCTGTCCATCCTCGCCCATCCCCAGCCCCCGGGCCATCGCCCTCCCCTGCTGGCCACCCCGCCCCGCGTCCCCCTATCCGCAAGGAGGCTTGCCCGTGTCCATCCGCAGGAAGCATGTGCCCCCGCTCGTCATCGATCCACGCCTTCCCATCCGGCCCCGGCCGAACGTTTCAACCCCTCCTCCCCGGCTGTTCCCCTTCCTGATCCAGGTCCTCTGGCTTGGGTTGCGGACGCTCTGGTGGCTCCTGCATCTCAATCTCGTCCTGCTCGCCTGGGTGTTCTGCGCGCCTCGCACCTGCGCCATCTACCTGGGGA
>CAYQEB010000133.1:6439-10009 GCA_964416395.1 uncultured Caldilineaceae bacterium
CCGGATCGGGAAGCCCTCCAGGCCGCGGTGGCCTCTCTGTTGCTGCACACATTCGTCACCTCGTTCCTGCTGGGGACCGCCCTGCTCCTGGGCCTCTCCCAGCTCCCCTGGAAGTTCACCTCCTCGACCGATCTCCCAGCCGCCTCTGTGTCTGCCTCCCTGGTGGATTGGAGCAGCTATCTCTTTCTGTTGTTCCTCGCGATTGTGGCCATCGGCGGCATGTTCGCCTGGGCAGGCGTGAGCCGCCAGAGCGAGTATCTCCCGATCCTGGGGGTTGCTCCTCTGGTGACCACCCCTGTGGCACTGGGTGTGGCAGCCTGCCTGTTCCTCCTCCGGCTACGCGCCCACACCCAGGGCCTGGACCTCATCATCTTTCCCCTCCTGGGCGTGGTGCTCGTCCTGACCGGGTTTATGCCCTTCCTTCTGAGCTACCAAGCCATCCGCCGACCGCCCCTCGGCATCCGCCTGAGCCGCCTATGGCGAGAGGATCTGGGAAGCCAGGGAAGGGCTGCCATTCTGTCCGGGCTCCTGATTGTCGTTCTCCTCTCTGTGATGGCTAGGTCTGTGATGGCCAGGCCGGTGCAGGCGCAGCCCGACCCCTCAGGGGCCCCACCGCTGCTCCAAAACAGAACCGCTCTGTTCCTCCTGGGGCTCCTGGTGGTGCTCGTTCTGCTGGGTGTGATCGGGTTGCTCTTGACCCGGTTCGTCCTGGTGATGCCCGGCGCGGCCTCCCTGGGCCCGCCCCGCCTGCTCTTGCGCCCCAAAGCCCGGCGCCTCTTCGGGGAATGGTTCCGCATCGATCGGGAACGCACCCTCGGGAACCTGGAGACCTTGATCTGCCACACAGGTCACCTGGCCCTGGCCGTGGACATCTGCCACGATGGGTTCCCCAAGACGGCCAGGAAGGACCTGGTCAAAGACCTCTTCTCCATGGGGCGCTGGTCCTGCCTGAGCGAAGGGGATTGGCGCTTTCTCATGGCCCGCCTGGCTGTACCGCCCTCCTTTGCCCAACGCTGGCTTCCCTGGCTCCAGCGCTCCTCGGGCCGGCGATTCGCCAAGGAGCTGGAGAAACGTTTCAAGGCGGAGGAGAGGCCCCATCCGTACCAGAAAGTGGCCCTGGCCCTCTTCCAGATGAGCCAGGGCAACCCGGAGAAGGCGGCGGATCACCTGAGGGCTATCTCGGACAGCGACGAGATCCGGGAGATGGCTCGCCTCCTGTACGAGCTGGCCAAGGCCAGTGACCTGGCCAGGTGCGCGGAGCTCCGCTACCGCAGACCGGCCAAGCCCCTCTACGCCGAAGAGTGGTCGGCCATCGACCGCTTCCTCTCCAGCGCCAGGCGCTACTGGCTGTTGCGCCACACCCTGGAGCCGGACCGGGCGCTCCTCCTGGATGGGGAGTGGAAGGTTGGTGATCCGCTGGAAGCCATCCTGGAGCCGCTGAAGGGCATGGAGACCCACGGCTTCCACCCCTCGGTGCGGGGACCGATCCGGGAGCTGGCCGAGACATGGCGGGTTCGCCTCCAGCGGGCCAGCGAACGGGAGGAGAACTTCCCCGCCTACCAGCGCTGCAAGCGCCAGCGGAACCCGTTCACGCCCCATCAGCCCCTGCCTCCGAACCACTACGTCATTCACCAGGAACAGCTCAAAGAAGTGGAGCGGGCCTGGACCGCCGGCGCCACCATCCAGCCCGTGCTGATCGAGGGTGAGCCGGGCACGGGCAAGAGCAGCTTCTTCCTCAAAGCCATCGCCCAGGTGGAGGACAAAGCGGCCTTCGTCGTAGTGGACCTCTCCCAGCTCCACGCCAACAACCCCTCCGAACAGACCGCCTGCCGCTTCATCATGGAGGCCATCTGCGCCCAGGATCCCGCCCTGCAACAGGCCTGCACCGGCCTCTGGTCCGCGAACCTGGACCGACTGGCCGCCCTCATCTGGGCCCTGGGGGAGAGGGCGCATCACCGCCAGCGGCCCACGGTCCTGGTGCTGGACCACTACCACCGGCTGTGCGATCTCATCAGCAGCGGGGCGCTCCGAGCCGATTTCCTGGATGTGCTGGCTCACAGCGTCGCGCAGACGCCCAATGTGGGCATCACCTACATCGGGACCCCATGGGAGACCATCCCGCTCGGCGTTCTGCACCCAGCCGCTGAGTCCATGGTGCGGGTGCACACGGGGATCCTCTCTCCCCAGGATCTGATGGCCTACCTGGACACCCTGCCCCCGGACCTGCTGATGACCTTCACCGAGAGCGCCCGGGAGGCTTTCTACAAAAAGACTGCCGGCAATCCCGTCCGCATCCAACACCTGGGCCACAGCCTGGTGGAGGAGTTCAACCACCAGCTGGACACTGGCCAGGATGTGCGTCCTTACTTCACCAAGAAGGACGTCTGTTCCACAGCGAAGAGAATTTTTCCAGATGAGATCCCTGCGCCCTGGCGGCGTTGACGGCACACGCCCCCGCCACCCTCCCGGGAGCCCTGGCGTTCCCGAAAAGAGAGGCGAAACGGCCGGTTCCGAACTTCCCCAGACAGCTTCCTTGCCCCGAAAGGCCTTCTCCTGGTATAGTCGGTTATGTCACCAAACGTAGCCAGGCATGGCCAGCGAATCCGGCCATGTCCGCCATCCTATCCGCGCCAACCACAGGCCCATGACCCGCACCACACCCATGACCCGCACTCGAGCCTGGCTTCTGGCCATCCGTCCCAAGACCCTGCCCGCGGCCCTGGCCCCGGTCCTGGTGGGGACGGCCCTGGCCTTCGCGGACCGGGCCTTCGCGCCAGGACCGGCCCTGGCCGCGGCCCTGGGCGCGCTCCTGCTCCAGATCGGCTCCAATATCGCCAACGACTACTTCGACTTCCTCAAGGGCGCGGACACCCCGGAGCGCACCGGCCCCACCCGGGTGGCGGCCAGCGGCCTCCTCTCCCTCCAGGAGCTGCGCTGGGGCATGGTGGTGACCTTCGGCCTGGCCGCCCTGGTGGGCCTCTACCTCATCGCGGTGGGCGGCTGGCCCATCCTGGCCGTGGGCGTGGCCGCCATCCTGGCCGCGATCCTCTACACCGGCGGCCCTCTGCCCTACGGCTACGTGGGCCTGGGCGACCTCTTCGTCTTCCTCTTCTTCGGCCTGGTCGCGGTGACCGGCACCTACTACGTCCAGGCCGGCCAGGTGACCCGGGGCAGCCTCCTGGCCGCGCTGCCCGTGGGCCTGCTCGTCACCGCCATCCTGGTGGTGAACAACCTGCGGGACATGGACAGCGACCGCCGGGCCGGCAAGCGCACCCTGGCCGTCCTCCTGGGACGCGGGGGCGCCCGGGCCGAGTACCTGCTCCTTCTGGCCGGGGCCTACCTGAGCCCCCTGCTCCTCCTGGCCCTGGACGGCCGCAGCCCCTGGGTGCTCCTGCCCTGGCTCACCCTGCCCCTGGCCTGGAAGTGGACCCGCCTGGTCTTGGACGACAACCGCTACGGCTCGCCCCTGAACCAGGCCCTGGCCGGCACCGCCCAGCTAGCCCTGGCCTTCAGCCTGCTCCTGGCGGCAGGGCTGTTGGTGGGGTAGAGTGAGGAAGTAGGGAGTTGGAA
>CAYQEB010000134.1:0-4052 GCA_964416395.1 uncultured Caldilineaceae bacterium
TCCAACAACGATTCTGTTCGCTTCTGAACCAATCAACCCAATCAACGAATCAACCGATTCACCAATCAACCCAACCCACACCACCAACTGACACGAGAGAGACGCTAGGAGACAGACTCTATGGGAAAAACACTCTTCGAAAAGGTCTGGGATGCCCACGTGGTGGCTCAGGACCCGGGAGCGCCAGCGGTGCTCTACATCGACGCCCACCTCGTCCACGAGGTGACTTCGCCCCAGGCCTTTGCCATGCTCCGGGAACGGGGGCTGAAGGTGCGCCGGCCGGACAAAACCTTCGCCACCATGGACCACGCCATCCCCACCCGGGAGCTGGACATCGCCCTCTGGCCCGCGGACGCGGCCACCCAGGTCCAGACCCTGCGCCAGAACTGCCAGGAGTTCGGCATCACCCTCTTCGACATCGAAGGGGAGGTGCAGGGGATCGTCCACGTGGTGGGGCCGGAGATGGGCATCACCCAGCCGGGCATGACCATCGTCTGCGGGGACAGCCACACCAGCACCCATGGGGCCTTCGGGGCCCTGGCCTTCGGCATCGGCACCAGCGAGGTGGGCCACGTCCTGGCCACCCAGACCCTGATGCAGCGCAAGCCCAAGACCTTCGCCATCAACGTGGAGGGGGAGCTGGGCTACGGGGTGACGGCCAAGGACATCATCCTGGCCATCATCGCCAAGAACGGGGCCAGCGGGGGCGTCGGCTACGTCTTCGAGTACCGGGGCAGCGCCATCCGCAGCCTGAGCATGGCCAACCGCATGACCATCTGCAACATGAGCATCGAGGGCGGCGCCCGGGCCGGCATGATCGCCCCGGACGAGAAGACCTTCGAGTACATCAAGGGCCGGCCCTACGCCCCCAAGGGGGAGGAGTGGGAGCGGGCCGTGGCCTACTGGAAGACCCTCTACAGCGACGAGGACGCGGTCTTTGACCGGGAGCTGACCCTGGACGCCAGCCAGCTGGAGCCCATGGTCACCTACGGCACCAACCCGGGCCAGGGCATCCCGGTGACCGGCCGCATCCCCCGACCAGAGGAGGTGGCGGATCCCGGGGAGCGGCGCAGCCTGCTGGCGGCCCTGGAGTACATGGGGCTGAAGCCGGGCCAGAAGATGGAGGGCCAGCACGTGGATATCGTCTTCATCGGCTCCTGCACCAACAGCCGCATCGAGGATCTGCGCCAGGCCGCCCAGATCGTCCGGGGCCGCAAGGTGGCGGACCACGTCCAGGCCCTGGTGGTGCCCGGCTCCAAGGCGGTGAAGGCCCAGGCCGAGGCCGAGGGGTTGGACCGGATCTTCACCGAGGCGGGCTTCGAGTGGCGAGGCGCAGGCTGCAGCATGTGCCTGGCCATGAACGAGGACAAGGCTGGCCCAGGCAAGTACGTGGCCAGCACCAGCAACCGCAACTTCCAGGGGCGCCAGGGCCCCGGCGCCCGCAGCCTGCTCATGAGCCCCATCATGGCCGCCGCCGCCGCCATCCAGGGGCGGGTGGTGGACGTGCGAGAGATGATGAAAGTAGAGGTCTAAACCATGGAACCCTTCACCACCCTCAACGCGACCGCCGTCCCGCTCCGAGCGGAGAACGTGGACACGGACCAGATCATCCCGGCCCGCTACCTCACCGCAGTGACCAAAGCCGGCATGGGCGATGGCCTCTTCTCCTGGTGGCGCTACCTGCCGGACGGCTCCCCCAACCCGGATTTCGTCCTGAACAAGCCGGAATACCAGGGCGCGCAGATCCTCATCGCCGGACGCAACTTCGGCAGCGGCTCCAGCCGGGAGCACGCGGTCTGGGCCCTGACCGAGTACGGCTTCCGGGCCGTGATCAGCCCCGGCTTCGCGGACATCTTCTACAACAACAGCCTGAAGAACGGCCTCCTCCCCATCGCCCTGCCCGAGGAGGCGGTCCACATGCTCTGGGACCTGGTGGAGGAGCAGCCGGACACCCGCCTCCAGATCGACCTACCCAACCAGACGGTCACCCTGCCTGACGGCCAGCAATACACCTTCCAGATCGACCCCTTCCGCAAGCGCTGCCTGCTGGAGGGCCTGGACGATCTGGGCTACCTGCTGGCCAAGGAAGCGGAGATCGCCGCCTACGAAGCCCGGCCCCGCTGGTAGACCATGACCTCCCAGCGCACAGGGGCGGACCGCCCCATCCGGGTGGCCGTGGGCTCCACCAACCCCACCAAGATCCGGGCCGTGGAGGAGGCGGTGGGCAGCGTCTGGCCCCAGGTGCAGGTCATCCCGGTGGCGGTCCCGTCCGGCGTGGCGGAGCAGCCCATGGGCCACGACGAGACCATCGCCGGGGCCCTGAACCGGGCCCGGGCCGCCCTGGAGGCCACCGGCGCGGACCTGGGCGTGGGCATCGAGGCCGGTGTGGTGGAGAGTGAGCACGGCATGCTCACCACCGGCTGGACCGTCATCCTGGACCGGCAGGGGCAGGTGGGGTTGGGCAACAGCGGCGCCTTCCTCCTGCCCGAGAGCATCGCCCAGGCCATCCGGGAAGGGGGCGAGCTGGGCCCCGAGATGGACCGCTTCACCGGCCAGGCGGACGTGAAGCGCAACCAGGGCGCGGTGGGGGTCTTCACCAGCGGACGCATGACCCGCTCCCAGGCCCTGGCCGTGGGCGTGCTCTTCGCCCTGACCCGTTTCATCCACCCGGAATTCTACACGAACTCCCACAGCAGAAAGGCAGAACCTTGAACGCAACCATCGTCGTTCTGGCCGGTGACGGCATCGGCCCAGAGGTGACCAACGAGGCCCAAAAGGTGCTCTCCGCGGTGGCGGAGGGCTTCGGCCACCGCTTCGATTTCGATCACCGGCTCATGGGGGGCTGCGCCATCGACGCCCTGGGCACCAGCCTGCCCGATGAGACCGTGGAGGCCGCCCAGGCCGGGGACGCGGTGCTCCTGGGCGCGGTGGGCGGCCCCAAGTGGGACGATCCCAACGCCCCGGACCGGCCGGAGCGGGGCATCCTGGGCATCCGCAAGGCCCTGGGGCTCTTCGCCAACCTGCGCCCCACCAAGCTCTACCCCCAGCTCATCCAGGCCAGCCCCCTGAGACCGGAGATCCTGGAAGGAGTGGACCTGCTGGTGGTCCGGGAGCTGACCGGGGGCATCTACTTTGGCCCCCGCCAGGAGGCCGGGGAGGCCGGCCAGGAGGCCCACGACACCATGCTCTACACCCGGCCGGAGATCGAGCGGGTGGTGCGCCTGGCCGCGGAGGCTGCCATGGGCCGTCGACGCAAGCTGGCCAGCGTGGACAAGGCCAACGTCCTGGCCTCCAGCCGGCTCTGGCGGCGGGTGGCCACGGAGGTCCTGGCCGACTACCCGGAGCTGACGGTGGAGCACGTCCTGGTGGACGCCATGGCCATGCACCTGATCCGCCGCCCGGCCGACTTCGACGTGATCGTCGCCGGCAACCTCTTCGGGGACATCCTCACGGACGAAGCCTCCATGCTGGCCGGCTCCATGGGCATGTTGCCCTCGGCCAGCCTGGGCCAGGAGCGCAACCGGCACGGCCATCCCCTGGGCCTCTACGAGCCCATCCACGGCAGCGCACCAGACATCGCCGGCCAGGGCATCGCCAACCCCCTGGCCGCCATCCTGAGCGGGGCCATGCTCCTGCGCCACAGCCTGGGCCTGGAGCAGGAGGCCGCTGCGGTGGAGCAGGCCGTGGCGCAGGTCCTGGAGGAAGGAGTGCGCACCCCCGACATCGCCCACACCGGCAGCGAGACGGTGAGCACCCAGGTCATGGGCGACCTGGTGGTCCAGGCGCTGAGCGAACGCATCTCGGCTGGCTCCCAGGAGTGAACATGGCCCGTCCGCCTGCGCCGTCCACGCCCGAGCCCCAGACCAGCGACGCCCGGCTTCGCCAGAAGATCCGGCTGCTGGGCGATCTCCTGGGCGAGACCATTGTGGAGCAGGAGGGGGCGGAGCTCTTCGCCCTGGAGGAGGAGATCCGCCAGCTGGCCAAGGCCCGCCGGGCCGGCGACGCAGAGGCGACCGGCCGCATCCTGGCCCGGGTGGAGAGCCTGGTGGCGG
>CAYQEB010000134.1:4152-9881 GCA_964416395.1 uncultured Caldilineaceae bacterium
GGCGACGCAGAGGCGACCGGCCGCATCCTGGCCCGGGTGGAGAGCCTGGTGGCGGATGTGGACCGGGCCATGGGCGTGCTGAAGGCCTTCACCACCTACTTCCAGCTGGTGAACCTGGCCGAAGAGGAGCAGCGGGTGCGGGTGCTGTGGAAGCGGGCGCGCCAGGCCGAGCAGGAGGGGCGCCCCATGCGGGAGACCATCGCCGCCGCCATCCAGACCCTGCGCCAAGAGGGGCTGAGCGGCCAAGAGGTCCAGTCCCTTCTCCAGGAGCTGGTCATCATGCCGGTCTTCACCGCCCACCCCACCGAGGCCAAACGCCGGGCCATCCTGCTCAAGCTGCACCGGCTTTCCCAGCTCCTCTACGAGCTGGACTTCCACCGCCTCCTGCCTTCGGAGGAGCGGGAGCGGGTGGAGCGCATCCAGGAGATCGTCACCGCGCTCTGGCAGAGCGATGAGACCCGGGAGCGGCGGCCCACGGTGCTGGACGAGGTGCGCCAGGGGCTCTACTTCTTCGAGACCACCCTCTTCGATCTGCTCCCCCGCATCTACCGGGAGCTGCGGCGAGCCCTGGAGCAGGCCTACCCCGGGGAGTCCTTCTCCCTGCCCCCCTTCCTGCGCTACGGCTCCTGGATGGGCGGCGACCGGGACGGCAACCCCTTCGTCACCCTCCAGGTCACCGAGGAGACCTTGCGGGAGCACAAGGGACGGGCCCTGCGCCTCTACGCGGCCCGGGTGGAGGCCCTGTACAACCACCTGACCATGGCCCGCACCCGGGTGGGCTTCACCCAGGAGTTCCTGCGCAGCCTGGAGGCGGACCTGGCCCTGGTTCCCCAAAGCGAGCTGGCGGTCCTGGAGCGTTTCTCCATGGAGCCCTACCGACAGAAGCTCATCCTCATGTATCGCCGGCTCATGGCCGCGGTGGACGAAAACGCCCACCCCTGGGCCAAACAGGTGCCCAACCCCCGGGCCTACCATCAGGTGGACGAGTTTCTCCGGGACCTGCAGCTCATCCAGGAGAGCCTGGAGCGACACCGAGGGGATCGGCTGGCCCAGGGGCGTCTGGCCGACCTGATCTGCCAGGCCCAGGTCTTCGGCTTCCACCTGGCCACCCTGGACATCCGCCAGCATTCGGATCGTCACCGGGCGGCCCTGGCCGAGATCTTCCGGCGCTACCGCCTGGCCGAGGATTACCCCGCCCTGCCCGAGGCGGAGAAGGTGCGCCTGCTCACCCAGGAGATCACCAGCCCTCGGCCCCTGACAGCCCGGCTGGACTTCAGCCCGGAGACCAACGAGAGCGTCGCCCTCTTCCGGCTGATCCGGGAAGCCCGGAGCCGCATCGATCCGGAGGCCATCCAGACCTACATCATCAGCATGACCACCTCGGTGAGCCACGTGCTGGAGGTCCTGCTCCTGGCCAAGGACGCGGCCCTCCTGGGGGAGCTGGACGTGGTCCCCCTCTTCGAGACCATCGAGGATCTGGACCACGCGGGCCAGGTGATGACCGCGCTGTTCGAGAACCCCGTCTACCGGGAGCACCTGGCCCAGCGAGGCGACCGGCAGCAGATCATGATCGGCTACAGCGACTCCAACAAGGACGGCGGCTATCTGCGGGCCAACTGGATGCTCTACCGGGCCCAGAAGACCCTGGCCCACACCTGCGACGCCCACGGGATCAAGCTGTGGCTCTTCCACGGCCGGGGTGGATCCATTGGCCGGGGCGGGGGCCCTGCCAACCGGGCCATCCTGGCCCAGCCCGCCGAGTCCATCCGAGGGCGCATCAAGATGACCGAACAGGGGGAGGTGATCAGCAACCGCTACGGCAACGCCCGCATCGCCCACCGCCATCTGGAGCAGGTGGTGAACGCGGTGCTCCTCTCCAGTGGACGCCGTCGCCCCTTGGCCCAGGAAGCGGAATGGGCCCACGTGCTGGAGGAGACCAGCCGCTACGCGGAGGAGAAGTACCGGGCCCTGGTGGATCAACCTGAATTTCTGACCTATTTCCAGCAGAGCACCCCCATCGAGATCATGGAGCTGCTCAACATGGGCTCCCGGCCGGCTCGCCGGCGGAAGAGCGCCAACATCCGGGACCTGCGAGCCATCCCCTGGGTCTTCGCCTGGACCCAGTCCCGGGTGCACCTGCCTGGCTGGTATGGCCTGGGCAGCGGCATCACCCGCTGGATCGAGTCCGGGGAGGATGCCCCAGCCCGGCTGGCCACGCTGCAGGAGATGTACCGCTCCTGGCCCTTCTTCCACACGGCCATCGACCTGGCCCAGATGAGCCTGGCCATCGCGGACATGCACATCGCCCAGCTCTACGCCCGCCTGGCCGAGCCCGCCATCCGGGAGGCCATCCTGCCAGCGATCCTGGACGAGCACAGCCGTTCGGAGGGGGTCATCCTGGCCATCACCGGGCAGCAGCGCCTGCTGGAGCGGGAGCGCTGGCTGGCCGAGAGCATCCGTCTGCGCAACCCCTACGTGGATCCCCTCAACTACATCCAGGCGGCCTTGATGGCCCGCTACCGGCAGGCAGAGCAACCCGACAACCGCCTGATCCAAGCCCTGCGCCTCTCGGTGAACGGCATCGCCGCCGGGCTCCAGAGCACAGGGTGACCAGAGCACGGGATAAGAGGAGTGGGAAAGTGAGTGCGCTTCTATCCAACGTGGACGCCCTGATGATCGACATCGACGGCGTCCTCACCATCGGCAGCCAGGTGATACCGGGCGCGCGGGAGGCCATCGCGTCTCTGCGCGCCCGGGGAATTCCCCTCCGGTTCGTCACCAACTCCACCGTCACCAGCCGGGGGACCCTCCACGAGCGGCTGGTGGCCTGGGGCTTCCCCATCCAGCTGGAGGAGCTCTTCACCGTGACCTACGCCGCGGCCACCTACCTGCGCAAACAGGGGGCCCGCTCCTACTTTCCCCTCCTCCTGCCCGACGCCCAACTGGAGTTCCAGGGGCTGGAGGTGGACGAAGAGCACCCGGAGTTCCTGGTGGTGGGGGATCTGGGAGCCAGCTTCACCTTCCCCCGGCTCAACAAGGCCTTCCGGGCCCTGCTCAACGGCGCTCAGTTCGTGGCCCTGCAGAAGAACCGCTACTGGCGCACGGAGGAGGGGCTCTTCCTGGACGCGGGGCCCTTCGTGGTGGCCCTGGAGTACGCGGCCGGGGTGGGGGCGGTGGTCATCGGCAAGCCCAACCCCGCCTACTTCCGCATGGTCCTGGAGGACCTGGGCCTGCCCCCGGAGCGGGTGGCCATGGTGGGGGACGACATCGAGGTGGACATCCGGGGAGCCCAGCAGGTGGGAATGCAGGGCTGGCTGGTGAAGACTGGCAAGTTCCGCCGAGAGGACCTGGGACGGGGCATCTGGCCGGACCAGGTGCTGGAGAGCATCGCGGATCTCCGGACGTGAACGGGCCACTGCACCCGCCCTGGGGAGACCAGATGCAGCCTGGCGGTCGGATCGACGGTTTCTTTTCCCTGCGTGCGAGCCCGGGGAACAAGCGGACGCACACGAAAGACAACCACGACAGATAACGAGGAGCAACCATGGAAGTCTGGCTGTATGACACCACATTGCGGGACGGAACCCAGGGGGAGGGCGTCTCCTTCAGCGCGGAGGACAAGCTGCGCATCGCCCGCCGCCTGGACGAGTTCGGCGTCCACTACATCGAGGGGGGATGGCCTGGCTCCAACCCCAAGGACATGGAATTCTTCCAGCGGGCTAAAGAAGAGCTGGAGCTGAAGCAGGCCCGGATCGCCGCCTTTGGCTCCACCTGCCGGGTGGGCATGGACCCGGCGGAGGATCCTCAGGTGCAGCTGCTGATCCAGGCGGAGACCCCGGTGGTCACCATCTTCGGCAAGAGCTGGGACCTGCACGTGCGGGACGTGCTGCGCACCGACCTGGACGAGAACCTGCGCATGATCCGGGAGACAGTGGGCTACCTCAAGAGCCAGGGAAAGGAGGTCATCTACGACGCAGAGCACTTCTTCGACGGCTTCCGGGCCAACCCGGAGTACGCCCTGGCCACCCTGAAGGCGGCCATCATCGGCGGCGCGGACAGCGTGGTCCTCTGCGACACCAACGGCGGCAGCCTGCCCTGGCAGATCGGCGAGATGGTGGACGCAGTCCGGGAGCAGGTCCTGGGCCTGGGCCCCGGGGACGGCCCTGCACCCCCCGCCGCCCAGGTGATCCTGGGCATCCACGCCCACAACGACAGCGACACCGGCGTAGCCAACACCCTGGAGGCGGTCCGCCACGGCTGCACCCACGTCCAGGGGACCATCAACGGCTACGGGGAGCGCTGCGGCAACGCCAACCTGGTGAGCATCATCGCCGACCTGCAGCTCAAGATGGACGTCCAGGCCGTCGCGCCGGAGCAGTTGCGCCAGCTCACCGAGCTGAGCCACTACGTGAGCGAGCTGGCCAACCTCAAACCGGACAGCCACCAGCCCTTCGTGGGCCAGAGCGCCTTCGCCCACAAGGGGGGCACCCACGTGAACGCGGTGGTGAAGAACGTGATGACCTACCAGCACGTGGACCCGGCCCTGGTGGGCAACCAGACCCGGGTGCTGGTCAGCGAGCTGAGCGGCAAGGACAACATCGCGGTGAAGCGGGTGGAGTTCGGCATCGAGGGGCTCTCCCGAGAGGAGGAGCGGGCGGTCCTGCGCCAGATCAAGGAGCTGGAGAACGCCGGCTTCGCCTTCGAGAGCGCGGAGGCCAGCGTGGACCTGCTCCTGCGACGCACCCGCCCTGACTACCGGCAGCCCTTCCAGCTCATCGACTACACCGCCACCGTGGAGCACCGCATGGGCCGGGGCATGTTCTCCGAGGCCACGGTGAAGGTGCGGGTGGGGGAGCAGGTCTTCCACGAGGTGGCCGAGGGCAACGGACCGGTCAACGCGCTGAACCGGGCCCTGCGCAAGGCCATCCAGCAGTTCTACCCCCGGCTGGCCAACGTGCACTTGAAGGATTACAAGGTGCGCATCCTGGACAGCGCCAGCGGCACCGCGGCCAAGGTGCGGGTTCTCATCGACAGCGCGGACGGGGAGCGGACCTGGACCACCGTGGGGGCCAGCACCAACATCATCGAGGCCAGCTGGCGAGCCCTCTCGGACGCGGTGGAGTACTTCATCCTCACCGACGAGGAGCGGCAGCGTCAGCAGCAGGGCCAGGAAGGGGCCCAGGAGCGGGAGCCCCTGGAGATGATCCAGCGCAACCAGGCCACGGCCTGAGGAGAGAGCGAACCGCGCCCCGGCCCCGACAAACCGAATTCCCCCATCACCCAACCATCCAACCTATCTGATCCAACTTATCCGAGGACAACCATGGGCACAGTCACAACCAAGAACGGCCTGAACAAGTACAGCCGCCGGCTCACCCAGACCCGATCCCAGGTGGGCTCCCAGGCCATGCTCTACGGCATCGGCCTGACCGACGAGGACATGGAGAAAGCCCAAGTGGGCATCGTCAGCATGGGCTGGGAGGGCAACCCCTGCAACATGCACCTGAACGACCTGGCCACCGTGGTCAAGGACGGGGTGGAGGAGGCCGGGCTGGTGGGCCTCATCTTCCACACCATCGGCGTCAGCGACGGCATCTCCATGGGCACCGAGGGGATGAAGTACTCCCTGGTCTCCCGGGACGTCATCGCCGACTCCATCGAGATCGTCATGCGGGCCCAGTGGTACGACGCCAACATCGCCATCCCTGGCTGCGACAAGAACATGCCCG
>CAYQEB010000135.1:0-9102 GCA_964416395.1 uncultured Caldilineaceae bacterium
CGCGACTCAGGTGACGTTCAACGGCACGGTCGCGGACTTCCAGGTGGACTCGGACACGGAGCTGCGGACCGTGGCCCCGCCAGGAGCCACCACTGGGCCCATCCAGGTGACAGGTCCGGGCGGAACGGGAAGCAGCCCCCAGCCCTTCCAGATCCTGCCTGGAGGAGCAGGCGGCCAGCTCTGGCGCTACTATTTCCCTCTGGTGATCCGCTGAGAGCAGGGTTTTTCGGAAGTGTTTGGGGAGATCGAAAAGGCGGCATCCTTTGCGATGCCGCCTTTTTCGTGTTTTTCGTGGACGTTTTTCTGGGTGGAACTGGGGAAGCGTTCGCCCCTGGACCGGACCTAGGGGAGGGCGTGGAGGGCGGCGGGAGGGATGTGCAGCCCGACGGCGTCCCCCCGGCGATGCACACCCCGCAGAATGGGGTTACTGGCGTGGACCACCAGGCTCCCCAGGCCCTGGGTGCGCACCTCGTACTCCACCATGCCCCCCAGAAAAGTGACCCGGCTCACCTCTCCAGGGAAATGGCTCTGGGGCGCGCGGGGATCGTCCAGCAGCTCCACGGACTCGGGCCGCAGGGTCAGGGTGACCGCCTGGCCGGGCCGCAGGGAATCGGGCATGTCCGTCACGGGGAAGGTCTCGGTCAACACCCGGACCCGGCCCGGGGCCACCACCTCCCCGGAGAGGAAGTTCACGTCCCCGATGAAGGCGGCCACGAAGCGGTTGCGGGGCCGGGCGTAGAGCTCCAGAGGCGGCCCCACCTGCTCGATGCGCCCGTGGTTCATGACCACGATGCGGTCGGAGATGCTCATGGCCTCGGCCTGGTCGTGGGTCACGTAGACGCTGGTGATGCCCAGGCGCTGCTGAAGCTGGCGGATCTCGATGCGCATCTGCTCCCGCAGCTTGGCGTCCAGGTTGCTCAGAGGCTCGTCGAAGAGGAGGAGCCGGGGCTCCATGACGATGGCCCGGGCCAGGGCCACCCGCTGCTGCTGCCCGCCCGAGAGCTGGTCCGGGGAGCGGCGGGCCAGCTCCGTGAGCCCCACCAGCTCCAGGACCCGGTTCACCCGCTCCTGCACCTGGGCCTCGGTGAGGCTCTGCAGGCGCAGGCCGAAGGCCACGTTCTCGAAGACGTTCAGGTGAGGGAAGATGGCGTAGCTCTGGAAGACCATGGCCGCGTCCCGCTTGTTGGGGGCCAGATCGTTGATGCGCCGGTCGCCCAGGTAGATGTCCCCGCTGGTGGGATCCTCGAAGCCGGCGATCATGCGCAGCAGGGTGGTCTTGCCGCAGCCGCTGGGGCCCAGCAGGGTGACCAGCTCCCCCCGCTCCACCGCCAGGTTCACGTGGTCCACGGCCACCACCTTCCCCGCCGGGCTGTCGAAGCTCGGGAACTCCTTCACCAGATCCACCAGACGCAGCTCTGCCATTATCCCTCCTGTGCGCGCATGATCTCGATGCGGGCCACCTGCCGGGGGACCAGTCGGCTGATCACCCCCACGGCCACGATGACGATGGCGACCAGAATGACGCTGAAGGCCGCGGCCACCCCCAGGCGTCCGGAGCCCACCTGGTTCAGGATCTGCACGGTGAGCAGGTTCCACTGGGCCGAGACCAGGAAGATGGCCGCGCTGATGGCGGTCATGGCCCGGACGAAGGCGAAGACCAGGCCGGAGAAGAAGGCCGGCGCGATGAGGGGCAGGGTCACCTTGCGGAAGGTGGTGATGCCGTCCGCGCCCAGGTTGCGGGCCGCCTCCTCGATGGACGGATCGATCTGGCGCAGCACGGCGATGCCCGATTGGATGCCCACAGGCACGTAGCGGAAGACGAAGTTCAGCACCAGGATGGCCAGGGTCCCCACCAGGAGCAGGGGCGGCCGGTTGAAGGCCAGGATGTAGCCGATCCCCACCACCGTGCCCGGCACCGCGAAGTTGAGGATGGACATGAACTCCACCGCGCCCTTGCCCGGGAAGCTCAACCGCACCACCATGAAGGCGATGAGCATGCCCAGGAAGCCGGAGATGGGCGTGGAGAGGATGGCCACGATCAGGGTGTCCTTGATGGTGTCGAAGCCCACGCTGAAGGCGTAGCGGAAGTGGTCCAGGGTGAGGGTGTTGTCGTGCCCCCAGACCGCGGTGAAGGCGCCCACCAGGATGGTCCCGTAGAAGAGCAGGATGAGCAGGGCGAAGCCGGTGAGCACCGCGTAGAGGGCCACCCGGGCCCCTGGGCTCACGATCTTGGAGGCGGAGAGGGTGGGCTTGCCGGTGACGGTGGTGTACTGCCGTTTCTGCAGGTAGTAGCGCTGGATCACGAAGGCGGTGAGGGATGGGATGAGCAGGACCACGGCCAGGGCTGCGCCCAGGGGGAGGTTGAAGGAGCCGGTGATCTCCAGGTAGGCCTGGGGCGCCAGCATGGGGAAGCGGCTCCCGGCCAAAACCAGGGGGTTGCCGAAGTCGGCCAGAGACTCGATGAAGATCACCAGGAAGGCGCTGGCGATGCCGGGCAGGCTCAGGGGGAAGGTGACCCGGCGGAAGGTCTGCCAGCGGCTGGCCCCCACGTTCATGGCCGCGTCCTCCAGGGTGGGGTTCAGGGACTCCAGCACGCCCCGCAGGGTCAGGTAGCCCACCGGCGCGAAGGTGAAGACTTGGGAGAGGAAGACCCCCTTGAAGCCGTAGATGTTGAAGCCTTGCAGGCCCAGAATCTTCTGGGTGATGAGACCGTTGAAGCCGAAGAGGAGCAGGATGGCGATGGCGCTGACGAAGGGGGGCGAGATGATGGGCAGGATGAGCAGGATGTGGAGGAGCTGCTTGCCGGGCACGTCCGTGCGGGTGAGGGTGAAGGCGGCCAGGTAGCCCAGGAACACCCCCACCGCGCCGGTGGCCAGCCCCACCATCAGGCTATTGCGCAGGGCGTTCTGCAGGTAGCGGAAGGTGGCGAAGCGGCGGTAGTTCTCCAGGGTGAACTGGCCATCCTGGGTCTGGAAACCTCGGATGAAGACAGCGATCAGGGGGTAGACCACGAAGATCAACAGGGAAACGGTGATGGCCGCCACCAGCAGGGCCAACAGGGGATCCTGCCACAGGATCTCCAGTTCCCGCTTCATCCGTTTGAGACGCACCTGGGCTTCCTCAGCGATCTGGAGAGGGTGGGAAAGAGGGGCCTTCCCGGAAGCTCACGGCCTCCGGGAAGGTGAAGGTCAATCTACTGGCCCAGCACCTCGGTGACCCAACGCTCCACCAGGCGCTCCTTGTTGGCCGCCGCCTCCTCCCGGTCGTAGTCGATGAGCTTGATGTCGCTCAGGGAGGGGAGCCCTTCCCCGGCAGAGACGTCGCTGCGCACCGGGAAGAAGTAGGTCTTGGCGTCCACGATGGTCTGCTGGCCCTCCTTGGAGGTGATCCAGTCCACCAGGGCCTTGGCTGCATCCAGGTGGGGCGCTCCCTTGATGATGGAAACGGCCGCCGCCTCGAAACCCACCCCTTCCTCGGGGAAGACCAGTTCGGCCGGGAAGCCCTGGTCGATCAACTGCAGGAAAGCCGGGGTGAACTGAATGGCGATGGTGGCTTCGCCGATGGCCAGGGCCTTGCTGGGAGCGGTGCCGCTCTGGGTGTAGGTCTGGACGTTCTTGTTCAGCTCCTTCATGTACTGGAAGGCGCCGTCCTCGCCGTAGATCTGGATCAGGGTCATGACGATGGCGAAGGCCGTGCCCGAGGACTGGGGCGAGGGCATCTGGATCAGCCCCTCATAGGCGGGATCCGTGAGGCTGGCCCAGGAGGTGGGGACCGGCGCGCCCCGGGCAGCCAGGTTCTCCTTGTGGATGCCGAAGCCCAGAGGGTTCGTGTAGAAAGCGTGCCAGTAGCCCTCCGGGTCCTTGAAGTTGTCCGCCAGGTCCGCGGCGGAGGGAGGCGTGTAGGGCTGGGTCAACCCCCGTTCCTTGGCCACGATGTGGTTCTCGTTGGGAGCGCCGAACCAGACGTCTGCCTGGGGCCGACTGGCCTCCGCCTCGATGCGGCTCAGGGCCGGGCCCGAGGAGAGGAAGACCATCTCCACGTCGATGCCCGTCTGCTGAGAGAAGACGTCCAGGATCTTCTTGGCGTTCTCCTCGTCCACGCTGGAGTAGACCACCAGCTTCTGGGGCGCGGCAGCCTCCTGGGCCGGCGCTTCCCCCGCGGACGGGGGCGGGCCCGCCACAGGGGTGCAGGCGGTCATCCCCAGGAGGACGGCCAATACTAGGAGCAGGCGAAAGATACGCATTGTTCCCTCCTTTGTTGTGTGAGCTGCGAGTGATGCGGTTTGGGTGTGGTTGTGTGGACGGATCGACGAACGGCGACGCTCGAACAGCGTCGCGCTCACGGATCCGATTGTGACCCAGGTCGCAACTGCGGCGGGGGAAACCAGGAGGGGATTCGCCTCCATACTACCACATGCCCAGGGGCAAAACAAGCATTTTCGTGGCCCTGTTGGCGCCAGAAGCCCAGGCGGTCACTCCCCAGTGATGGGTTCGAAGCGAGCCTGGAAGAAGCGCAGGTACTCCGGCTCGTAGACCATGCGCAGACCCCGGGCCTGCTCCCGGTTGTCGTACACCGCCTTGATGGACTCGGCCACCACGTCCATGTGGGCCTGGGTGTAGACCCGGCGGGGAATGGCCAGGCGGGTCAGCTCCAGGGCCGGGTAACGATGCTGGCCCGTCTCCGGGTCCCGGCCAGCGCTGACGATGCCCCGCTCCATGCTGCGCACCCCCGAGTCCAGGTAGAGCTCCGCGGCCAGCGTCTGGGCCGGGAAGAGGTCCTGGGGCAGGTGGGGGTAGAAACGCCTGGCGTCCAGGAAGATGGCGTGGCCCCCTATGGGCTGCACGATGGGCACGCCCCAGTCCATGAGCAGCTCGCCCAGGTAGCGCACCTGGCCCACCCGGGCCCGGACGTAGTCGTCCTGCACCGCCTCCCGGATGCCGATGGCCAGGGCCTCCATGTCCCGCCCCGCCATGCCGCCGTAGGTGTGCAGCCCCTCGTAGACCACCACCATGTTGCGCAGCCGGTCGAAGAGCTGCTGGTCGTTCACCGCCAGCCAGCCACCGATGTTCACCAGGTTGTCCTTCTTGGCGCTCATCCAGGCCCCGTCGGTGTAGCTGCAGAACTCCTTCAGGATGGCGGCGATGGGCTTGTCCTGGTAGCCCTCCTCCCGCTCCTGGATGAAGAAGGCGTTCTCCATCATGCGGGTGGCGTCCAGGTAGACGGGGATGCCGTAGCGGTCGCAGAGGGCCTTCAGGGCCTTCACGTTGGCCATGCTCACCGGCTGACCCCCGGCCATGTTCACCGTTCCGGCCAGGCTGATGTAGGCCACGTTCTCCGGGCCCACCTCCTGGATCAGGCTCTCCAGCTTGGCCAGGTCCACGTTGCCCTTAAAGGGGTGCAGGTCCGTGGGGTCATGGGCTTCGGGGATGATCACGTCCACGAACTTGCCCCCGGCCAGCTCCTGGTGCAGGCGGGTGGTGGTGAAGTACATGTTGCCCGGGACGATCTGGCCGGGCTTGATCACCGCCTGGCTGAGCAGATGTTCCGCGCCCCGGCCCTGGTGGGTGGGCACCACGTACCTGTAGCCGTAGTGCTCCTGGATGGCCTCCACCATGTGGTAGAAGTTGCGGCTCCCCGCGTAGGCCTCGTCCCCCAGCATCAGGCCGGACCACTGGCGGTCGCTCATGGCGCTGGTGCCGCTGTCCGTGAGCAGGTCGATGTAGACGTCCTGGGAGCGGAGGAGGAAGGTGTTGTAGCCGGCCTCGGCCAGGGCCCGCTCCCGCTCCTCTCGGGTGGTCATGTGGATGGGCTCCACCATCTTGATCTTCCAGGGCTCGGCCCAGGAGCGGCGACCGAACTGCTGGCCCATGGTTTTGGGAACGATCTCGGGCATAGCGACCTCCTTGTGGCTGGATTTTTGTGGCCAGAGTCATGGCAGACCCGCGGCCAGAGACGAAGTGGCGTCAGGCGTCCGGCGCCCGGACAGGCAGCCGGGTGGTCTCCTTGATGGCGCTGAGGACCAGGCTGGTGTGGATGCGGCCGATGCCCGGGGCCGGAGTCAGCCGCTTGATGATGAAGCGCTCCAGGTCGCCCCGGTTGCGGATCACCACCTTGAGCAGGTAGTCGAACTCGCCGGTCACGTGGTAGCACTCCAGGACCTCGGGCATCGCCTGCACGGCCTGGCGGAACTGCTCCACCTGCTTGGGGCCGTGGGTGCGCAGGCTCACGTGGACGAAGCAGAGCATGTCGTAGCCCATGGTCTCCCGGTCCAGCAGGGCCGTGTACCGGCGGATGAACCCTTGCTTCTCCAGCCGGCGGATGCGGGCGTGCACCGCAGGGGGCGAGAGACTCACCCGCCGAGCCAGCTCTGCGTTGCTGATCCGGGCGTTGGCCTGCAGCTCCTCCAGGATGGCCTGGTCCAGGGGATCCAATGGGCTTCCCGTGGATGATTGTACCATTTTTCGCCTCCTTGATTCAATGAAATTCGGGAAAACAAGAGAAAATCCAAAAATCCAAAACTAAACTGCTGTTATAAATTATGCTTCTTCGGAAGCATGGAGGCAAATCGGCCCCGCCAGTGAAGATCCGGCGCGTGGAGCAACCTGCGAAATCGACGTGGGAGCCCAGCTCGGCGTGCATCTGTGCTCGTCTGCGCTCTCCCGGCGCTTTCGCCCCGAGTTGCGCGCCCTGTTCCCCGGCGGTACAATGGAAGCCATGTTCCTGACCATCGACATCGGCAACAGCCATATCGTCATCGGGGCCTATCCCCACCCCGCCCCCGGGGACCAGGCGACCCGCCTGGCCGAGCCGCCCTTGGCCACCTGGCGCCTGCGCACGGACCGTCTGCGCACCGGGGACGAGTACCGGCTCCTCCTGCGTCAACTTTGGGAGGAGAAGGGCTACCGGCCTGGGCTCTTCCAGGCCGCGGGCATCGTCAGCGTGGTGGCGCCCCTCACGGACATCTGGGTGCCTCTCCTGGCGGATCTGCTGGGCCGGCCGCCCCTGGTGATCCACCCCGGGCTGGAGGTGGGGCTGACCCTGGCCCTGCGTCGGCCCGAGGTGCTGGGCGCGGATCGGCTGGTGGACGTGGTGGCCGCCTATCGCCGTTTCCGCGGGCCGGTCATCGCGGTGGATTTCGGCACGGCCACCACCTTCAACGTGGTCACCCGGCAGGGGGAGTTCCTGGGCGGGGCCATCGCGCCGGGCCTGGGCACCGTCACCAACGCCCTCATCGAGCGGGCCAGCGCCCTGCCCGCGGTGGAGCTGACCCCGCCCCCCTCGGCCATCGGCCCGGACACGATCCCGGCCATCCAGTCCGGCCTGGTCTACGGCTACGTGGGCTTGGTGGAGGGGCTCCTGGCCCGGCTGCAGGCAGAGCTGGGCGAACCGGCTCCGGTGGTGGCCACCGGGGGATTGGGCCACATCATCGCTCCCCTGACCGACGCCATCCACCAGTACGATCCCTGGCTCACCCTGGCCGGTGTGCGGGAGGTCTATCTGATGAACCAAAGGGAGTAGGGAGGTAGGAGTTGGGATCTAGCGGATAGCGGACAAGGCAACGGGGTGCCGGTGACAGGTTGACGGGGCGACCGGATGGGCCCTCGGGAAACAAATCGCTAATCTCCCATCTCTGGTCTCCCGGCCTCCCCATCTCCGCTTCGCCCAGACCCAAGCGCCGGCCTCCCAACTGCCCAGTCAGCCAATCAACCGATCATCCAATCAACAAACTTCTCATGGCACCGATCCTGAACGGAAAACGCATCATCCTGGGGGTGAGCGGAGGCATCGCCGCCTACAAGGCCGTGACCCTGGCCAGCCGCCTGACCCAGGCCAACGCCATCGTGGACGTGATCATGACCCCCTCCGCGGCCAAGTTCGTCACGCCCCTGACCTTCCAGGCCATCACCCAGCGCCCGGTGGCCGACGACATCTTCGAAAGCTGGCAGGACACAGGCCGCCTGCGCATCGGCCACGTGGCCCTGGCCCATGCCGCGGACCTGTTCATCGTGGCCCCAGCCACGGCCCAGACCCTCACCCGCCTGGCCCTGGGCCTGAGCGACGACCTGCTCAGCATCACCGCGCTCAGCTACCGGGGACCCATGCTCCTGGCCCCAGCCATGGAGACCAACATGTGGACCCACCCGGCCACCCAGGAGCATGTGGAGACCTTGCGCCGCCGGGGCGTGGACTTCGTGGGGCCCGCCCAGGGGCGCCTGGCCTCGGGCGAGTACGGCGCGGGGCGCATGAGCGAGCCGGAGGAGATCTTCGAGGTGGCCTGCAAGGTCCTGGGCCGGGGCGGGCCCCTGGAGGGGGTGCGGGTGGTCATCACCGCGGGGGGCACCCGGGAGCCCATCGACCCGGTGCGTTTTGTGGGCAACCACTCCACGGGCAAGATGGGGGTGGCCCTGGCCCGGGCCGCCCGGGATCTGGGGGCCCACACCACCCTGGTCCACGCCCCCCTGAGCGTGAACCCACCAGGCGGCGTGGAGCTGGTCCCGGTGCAGACGGCCCAGGAGATGTTCGAGGCGGTCATGGCGCTGCTGCCGGAGACGGACGTGCTCATCGGCGCCGCGGCCGTGGCCGACTACCGGCCCACCAGCAGCGAGTCCTTCAAGATCAAGAAGATGCCCGGGGAGCAGATCATCCACCTGGAGCGCACGCCGGACATCCTGGGCACGGTGGGCCAGCGGCGGGGCAAGGAGCGGAAGCATCCTCGGTTGGTGGTGGGCTTCGCCGCGGAGACCAACGACCTGGAGGCCAATGCCCTGGAGAAGCTGGAGCGCAAGAACCTGGACTTCATCGTCCTCAACGATGTGACGGCCAAGGACAGCGGCTTCGCGGTGGACACCAACCGGGTCACCATCTTCGAGCGCAACGGTCAGCGGGACGACTGGCCCCTGATGACCAAGGAGGAGGTGGCCCAGGCCATCATGCAGCGGGTGGTGGCCCGGCTGGGCCGGCTCAACTGGAAGAAGCGCTGAGCAGCGCTGGACATGCTCGCGAAAAAGGCGGCGGACCGGTGAAGGTCCGCCGCCTTTTTGCTGGTTGGATGTCCAGGTTCGGGATAGCCGTCGGTCACCTGATCATGTACATGACCACATA
>CAYQEB010000136.1:0-8946 GCA_964416395.1 uncultured Caldilineaceae bacterium
CGGCTGCACCAGGCCATCCGCACGGTCCTGGAGCAGGCCATCAAAGCCCGGGGCAGCAGCCTCCAGAGCTACGCTCCCCCCTCGGGCCAGGGCTCCTTCCAGGAGCAGCATCGGGTCTTCCGCCGAGACGGGCAGGCCTGTCCTCGCTGTGGCGCGCCCATCCAGCGCATCAAGCTGGCCCAGCGCAGCACCCACTTCTGCCCCCGCTGCCAGCGCTGAGCCGCCTTGCCCCCTCCCCCAGGCCATCGTACAATATCCCCCGATCTGCCCGTTTTGTTCCGCCCAGCAGACCCCAGCAGACGAGCCACGCCCCATGAGCATTTCCCAGATCCACGCAACCCTGCGGCCGCCTGGGCGGCCCACCTGGCTGGAGATCGACCTGGCCGCCCTGGCCGACAACGTGCGCAGCCTCCGCCGCCTGGTGGGGGAAACCTGCCAGCTCACCGCGGTGGTGAAGGCCAACGCCTACGGCCACGGCGCGACGATCATCGCCCCGGCCGCGCTGGCCGCGGGCGCGGATCGCCTGGCCGTGGCCACCCTGGGGGAAGGCGCGGCCTTGCGCCAGGCGGGCGTCACCGCGCCGGTGCTGCTCCTGGGCTACGCGCCCCCCTGGCAGGCGGCGGACCTGGTGCGCCAGGAGCTCACGGCCACGGTCTACAGCCTGGAGGTGGCCGACGCCCTGGCCCAGGCAGCGGGGGAGCAGGGCGTCCAGGCCCGGGTGCACGTGAAGGTGGACACGGGCATGCACCGGCTGGGGCTCCCCCCGGAGGAAGTGCCGGCCTTCCTGGCGGCCCTGGCCCAGCGTCGTCACCTGGTGGTGGAGGGAATCTACACCCACTTCAGCACCGCGGACGAGGCGGACAAGCGCTTCACCCGGCGGCAGTTCGAGCGCTTCACCCAGCTCCTGGCCCGGCTGGAGGAGCAGGGTCTGCGACCACCCCTGGCCCACGCGGCCAACTCCGCGGCCACCCTCAGCCTGCCCGAGACCCGCCTGGAGATGGTGCGCTGCGGCATCGCTCTCTACGGCCTGCACCCCAGCCCGGAGACGCCTCTGCCCCCCGGCTTTCGCCCGGTGCTGAGCTGGAAAGCCCAGCTGGCCCAGGTCAAGCCCCTGGAGGCCGGGGAGCCGGTGAGCTACGGCAACACCTACGTGGCCCCCTCTCGGCGCACCATCGGGGTGATCCCGGTGGGCTACGCGGACGGCTTTCCACGCTCCCCCCGCCACTGGCAGAGCGTGTTGGTCCACGGCCAGGCCGCGCCCATCCTGGGGCGGGTCTGTATGGACCAGACGGTGATCGACGTGACGGACGTGCGGGGCCCAGGCGGCCGGCCGCCCCAGGCCGGGGACGAGGTGGTGCTCATCGGAGCCCAGGGCGGGGCGCGCCTCTCTGCGGAGACGGTGGCCCAGCACACCGGGACCATCAACTACGAGGTGACCAGCAGGCTGCTGGCTCGGCTGCCCCGGGTGGTGGTTGGGGGTGGTTGATCGGTTGACTGGTTGATTGGTGGATTCGTTGATCGAGGCGGCAGGCAAGCACCCGTCACCCGCTCACCGATTCACCCCGTCACCCCGTCAGGGGACCAGAGGGCGTCGTAGCGGGGTGCGAGCTGGGGCCAGGAGTAGCGCTCTCGGACGTGGGCGCGCAGGGAGGGCGGCGCGGGCCGGGGTTGGCGCAGGCGCTGCCGGGCCTTGCGGAAGAGATCCTCCTCGTCCGCGTAGAGGCAAGCCGGGTGCAGCTCCTCGGGGATCAGCTCCGGGTAGCTGAGCCGGTTGGGCAGGAGGGGGAACGCCCCGGCGCAGATGGCCTCCAGCACGCTGATGCCGAAGAACTCATGGGCCGCGGTGCTGATGACCAGGTCCGCTTGGGCCAGGAGAGCCCGGTAGGCCTGCCGGTCCGCCAGGAAGCCCCAGTGGACGATGCGAGAGGCCAGGCGCTCCCGGGCCTGCTGGAACTCCTGAGGGACGTTGCGGAAATTCTCCCCGGCCACCGCCAGGCGGAAGGGCGCGCCGGCCTCGGCCAGGCGGTAGAGCAGCTGGAAGAAGCGATCCGGCCGCTTGTCGTACTCCCAGCGCTGGTTCCAGAGGATCAAGGGGGGCTCCTGTCGGGACGAGACCGGGGCCCGGGCCGAGTCCGGGCAGTCGATCCCCACAGGCAGGACCTGGCTCCGGGCGGCCACCTGGGGGATGAGCTCCAGGTGGTTGTAGTCCGGGAAATGCTTGAGCAGCCGGGGGAGCTCCTGGAACCAGCTCTCCTGGTGGTAGCGGCTGTTGAAGAGCACCCGGTCCGCGGCCAGCTGGCTGAGCCAGTTGATGACCGCGTAGCCCAGGTCCGGCCGCTCTCCAGGCCGCCAGGGGTAGGTGAGCTGGTTCTCGTGCATGTAGAGGGCCACGGGCGCGTCCGGGGGCAGCTCCCGGCGTAGGAGGGCCAGCCAGGCGGGCAGGTTGACCATGTCCGTGGCCAGGATCCCGTCCGGCGGGCCGTGCTGGGCCAGGAGACGGCGGGCCTGGGCGGCCAGCTCCATGGCGCCGCCGTGCATGCGCCACTTCCAGAAACGACCGGCCATGGTCAACAGATGGAGCTGATGGCGGCTGTGCCGGGCGTAGCCTTCGGCCCAGACCCGGTGGCTGCCGCTGTGATAGGCAGAGAGCAACCAGATGCGCACAGGGAGCCTCCTGGGGCGGCGCTGAGGACGCCTGGTCCCCGCCGGGATCCAGCCATCCGCAGCGCGCATAATTTGCCAAACGATCAGGGAAATGACAGCTATTCGGAAAAATTTTTACTTTGCAGCCCTGGGGGCCTATGTTATAATCAGCAACAAATCGGATTTTGTCTAATCTGACTTTACCGAGCCTTGCGCCACCTGGGCCTCTCACAGAAACCGCGGCAGAACCTGCCGACAACGCCTGCCTCGCACCTTCGTGAATCCCTGAAACGTGAATCCCTGAAACGTGCCGTGATCGGAAAAGGGAGCAGAATGGCCGCCGGCCATGACTGCCCACCTGGACCTGGGAGATATCGAAAATGATAGCCGTCACCATTGACAGTGTACGCGTGAGCTTGATGTCCCAGCACCGCATCGTGGTGTTGCGGGAGGAGGAAGGGGAGCGCTATCTACCCATCTGGATCGGCCCCTTCGAGGCCGACGCCATCACCATCCAGCTCCAGGAGATGGAGGTCTCCCGCCCCCTCACCCATGACCTGCTCAAGAACGTCATCGAGCTCCTGGGCGGGGACGTGATCCGGGTGGTGATCAACGATCTGCAGAACGACACCTTCTACGCCCGCATCGTTCTCCAGAACGAGACGGGGGAGACCATCGAGGTGGACAGCCGCCCCAGCGACGCCATTGCCCTGGCCGTGCGGGTGGACGCCCCCATCTACGTGGAGGACGAGGTGATGGACCGGGCCGGCATGGAGCCGGAAGAGGAGCTGGCCCTGGTCAAGGAAGAGGAGACGGAGGAAAACGAGGATGTCTTCGAGGAGAGCGAGGAGGACCTGGACGTCTTCCGAGACTTCATCGAAGGGCTGGACATCGACACCTAAACGGGCGCCCGAGCCGGATGGGACGCCGGCGCTCCACCATCGACCCACCATTGAGCCACCATCGAGCCCCCCGACGAGGAGCCATCAGAGAGAAGGCCTTCCCCCTGTTTCGTGACCATCGGCGAGACCGTCCTGGACGGATCTCGCCGTTTTTGCGCTGAAGGGGTTATCCCCTGGCCATCCCCAGGCCATGCCCGGTTTTCTCCCAAGCTTTCCCGCCCCAGGCGTCCACCCGAGGACCCTGGAACCACCCGAAGGTCAGGCCATGGCAACCGACGAGCACATCTCCGAGGAATCCACACCCAACGGACGGGCCATCGCGCCCCCCACCAAGAGCATCCCGGCCAACATCGAAGCGGAGCGGGCGGTGCTGGGCGCGCTGCTCATCGACCCAGACGCCATCATCAAGGTGGCCAACTTCCTCCGGCCAGAGGACTTCTACCGGGAGCGGCACAACTGGATCTACGCCGCCCTCCTGGCCCTGCACGAGCGCCGAGAGCCGGCGGACTTCGTCACCCTGGTGGATGAGCTGGAGCGCCAGGGCCTGCTGGAGGAGGCGGGGGGGCCGGCCTACATCACCGAGCTGATCAACAGCACGCCCACCGCCGTCTACGTGGACTACTACGCCCGCATCGTGGAGCGGACGGCCATCCTGCGCCGGCTCATCAGCGCGGCGGGGAAGATCGCGGAGCTGGCCTACGACGAGAGCCAGGACGTGGACGACGTGGTGGACCGGGCGGAGCAGATCATCTTCAACGTGAGCGAGAGCCGCATCCACCGGGATCTGACGCCGGTGAGCCACATCATCGCCAACGTGGTGGACCACATCGACTTCCTGGCCCGGAACCAGGACACCATCATGGGGGTGCCCACAGGCTTCACCCTGCTGGACAAGATGCTGGGGGGCTTCCAGAAGAGCGACCTGATCATCGTGGCCGGCCGGCCAGGCATGGGCAAGACCTCCCTGGGCCTGGCCGTGGCCCAGAACGCGGCCAAGCGCCACCAGGCCCGGGTGGCCATCTTCAGCCTGGAGATGAGCAACGAGCAGCTGGTCCAGCGTCTGCTCTCCATGGAGACGGGCATCGACAGCCACCGCCTGCGCATGGGGGAGATCTACGAGGAGGAGTGGCCCATCCTCATGGAGGCGGCCAACACCCTGGCCGCCACCCACATCTTCATCGACGACACCCCCGCGGCCACGGTCATGGAGATCCGCACCAAGGCCCGGCGCCTCTACGCGGAGCATGGGCTGGACCTGATCCTCATCGACTACATGCAGCTCATGTCCGGAGGAAGCGGCCTGGGTCGGGGCGAGAACCGGCAACAGGAGATCAGCTACATCAGCCGATCCCTGAAGAGCCTGGCCCGGGAGCTGAACGTGCCGGTGGTGGCCCTAAGCCAGCTGAGCCGGGCAGTGGAGAGCCGTTCGGACAAGCGGCCCATGCTCTCGGATCTGCGGGAGAGCGGTTCTATCGAGCAGGACGCAGACGTGGTATTATTTGTCTACCGGGAGGACTACTACATCGAGGACACGGACCGCCAGAACATCGCGGACATCATCGTGGCCAAGCACCGCCACGGCTCCACCGGCACGGTCAGCCTCTACTTCCGCAAGGAGCTGACCCAGTTCCGGGATCTGGAGATCCGCCGGGAGGAGCTGGAGTATTGAGGGAATGGGAGTTAGGGAGCGGGAGGTGGGAAACAGGAGTTGGGAGTTGGAACAACGAAACCGATCTCGTCTCCAATCCCAAATCTCCAATCTCCAATCTCGAGTCACCAGCCCCTGATACGCCACCCTTTGCGTTCCCCTGGAGAAGAGCATGACCCGCAAACTGCCCGGTTTCATCGGCTTCCCGGACAAGAAGATGAAGCCGGTGATCATCCCGGACTTTTTCTTCACGGACCTGCTGCCCCAGATCGATGACCTGGCCGAGCTGAAGCTCACGGTCTATTTCTTCTGGCTGCTGAACGAGCAGAGCGGCGAGCTGCGCTACGTCCGGGGCCAGGACCTGCGCGCGGACGAGACGCTGCTGGAGAGCCTGAACCTGGACAGCGACCTGCGCACCCCCCTGGCCGCGCTGGAGGACGCCCTGGAGCGAGCCGTGGCCCGGAACACCCTCCTGCGCCTGGAGGTGGTCACCGGGGAGGGGGAGGAGGCCCTGGCCCAGGACTGGTACTTCCTGAACACGGTGAAGGGACGCCAGGCCGTGGCCGCCATCCGCCAAGGGCGCCTGGCCGAGCTCCAGGCCATCCTGCCGGAGGAGGCCCGGCTCCAGGTGGAACGGCCCAACATCTTCAAGCTCTACGAGCAGAACATCGGCCTGATGACCGAGCTCATCGCCGAGCAGCTCCGGGACATGGAGCGCACCTATCCGCCTGACTGGATCCAGGAGGCCTTCGAGATCGCCGTCAGCCGCAACAAACGGGCCCTGCGCTACATCCAGGCCATCCTGAAACGCTGGGAGACCGAAGGGAAGGACGACAAGGATGGACGATCTGGCCAAGATTCTGCGGGACAACGCAAGAAATATGTTCCCGACGAGTACTCCGACATCATCAAACGATGAACCCGCCGGCGACGCCCCGGGCAGCCCGCCCTCCCGCGGCCCAGAACCTGCCCGCCGGCCGTTGGCCCCGCCCCGAGGCCCCATGAGCGCCAAGCCCCCCACCCCTGCCCGCCCAGCCACCCCGCCCGAAGAGGGAGCCTGCCCCATCTGCGGCGGCGCGGGCTTCATCGTCCGGGATGTGCCCGTGGGCCACCCGGACTTCGGCAAGGCCATCCCCTGCCGCTGCAAGGAGCAGGAGCGCATCCTGCGCCGGACGCTCACCCTGCAGTCCCTGAGCAACATGGCCGCGCTGAGCCGCTTCAACTTCGAGAACTTCATCCCCGCCCCCTCCTGGCTGCCGGAGCAGCAGCAGCGGGTGTTGCAGCGAGCCTACGACACCTGCCAGGAGTTCGCCCGGAATCCCCAGGGCTGGCTGGTGCTCACCGGCACCTACGGCTGCGGCAAGACCCACCTGGCCGCGGCCATCGCCAACGCGCGGCTCAACTGGGGGGAGGCGGCCATCTTCGTGGTGGTGCCAGACCTGCTGGACCACCTGCGCTCCACCTTTGGGCCCCGCAGCGACATCCGCTACGACGAGCTCTTCGAGCAGGTCCGCTCGGCCAGCCTGCTGGTCCTGGACGACCTGGGCACCCAGAGCAGCACCCCCTGGGCCCAGGAGAAGCTCTTCCAGCTCCTCAACCACCGCTACAACGCCCAGCTGCCCACGGTCATCACCACCAACCAGCGGCTGGAGGACCTGGACCAGCGCCTGCGCAGCCGTCTCCTGGACATCAACCTGGTGCAGCGGATCCACATCACCGCGCCGGACTTCCGCTCCGGCGCCAACCCCAGCCACAGCGATCTGAGCACCTTGAGCCTGCACCGGGAGAAACGCTTCGACAGCTTCGACGTGCGCCGGCCAGACCTGACCCCGGACGAGCGGGCCAACCTGCGCCGGGTCTGGCAGAGCGCCATGGCCTACGCGGAGGATCCCCAGGGTTGGATGGTGCTCATGGGCTACAACGGCACGGGCAAGACCCACCTGGCCGCGGCCATCGCCAACCATCAGCTGGAGCGGGGGCTGACCGACGTCATGTTCGTGGTGGCGCCGGACCTGTTGGACTATCTGCGGGCCGCCTTCAGCCCCCACTCCAACGTCCCCTACGACCGCCGCTTCGACGAGGTGAAGAACACGCCCCTCCTGGTCCTGGACGACCTGGGCACGGAGAGCGCCACCCCCTGGGCCAAGGAGAAGCTCTTCCAGCTCCTCAACTACCGCTACAGCGCCCAGCTGCCCACGGTCATCACCACCAGCGCCTCACCGGAGGAGCTGGAGCCCTGGCTGCGCACCCGCATGTTCGACGTGCACCGCTGCCAGGTCTGGGCTCTGGAGGCGCCCAGCTACCGGGGCAGCAAGGCCCAGCGCAGGAAGGGCGGACGAGGCCCGTCTCGGCGCTGAGCCACCACGCCCGGACGCCTGGCTCGGAGGTGGAACCCGGCGCATTCGGTCTGCGTCCAAGGGGTGGGAGCCCGAAATCTGGAGACCAATGCGCGGAGGCCCCGGCCGGGGGAAACGCGGTCCAGGCAGCGGGCGCCAGAACAGGAGGAAACGGCATGGAAAACTTGGGCAGTGAGTGGCTTTGGTACGTGGGGGCGGGTCTGCTGGTGGGGATCCTGGCCAGCGGCCTGCTGGAGTGGAGCTGGGCCCATCGGCGCCGAGGCGCGGGCGGGGAAGAATTGCCTTTCGGCCCATCAGGAAGCCTGCCCGGTGCTGCTTCCCAGCCGGGCCGGGAGCTTCCGGGCCAGGCCACACCCGCCCCCGAGGAGGACGAGCCGGGCCCATGATCCGGTGCAACCTGGGAGAAACTGGGGTCTTGCCCTGGAGAGGAACAGCCACGTCCTGGCCCGCCGCCCCGGGGAGAAAATCGAGCCCAATTTGTCAATTTGCCTGGATTCGGGTATAGTGAACGTGGGCTCCTAGCTCAATTGGCAGAGCAGCGGCCTTTTAAGCCGCGGGTTCTGGGTTCGAGTCCCAGGGGGCTCATTTCCCGAGGGTAACGAAAGCCGCCTTCCACATGTGAAGGCGGCTCTTTGTTTGCCCAGCTTGCCTGTCCCTCGCCCGTCTCGGATCAGGCCCCCGCTGGCTGAAGCGCTGGGACTGGCGCTGCCCTTGCCTTGCGTCTCCGACGGGCAGGAGGCCATCCCCCGCGCCAGACCGGTTGGGCCATCGCGCATCTAGCGCGCTTCGATCGCGAATGAAACGTTGGGAAACACCACAACTTGAGCTAGGAAGTGTCTAAAGCCTGCATCAACCTGGTTGCTCGAAGTGCAGCGCGGAGCAGTGTCCGCTCCCGGAGACAGTTCGATGCCGCCTCGCTCCGCCGGGCTTGACGCGAAACGCGACAAACCCAAGACAGGCAGCCACTGGAGCCTGGACCAGGCGTCGGATGCAACGGGCTGTTGGGTGCCCCCAGGCAAGCCAACGTGTGGCGTCCCGCCTATGTGGAGACTCACCCTTCCGCAAAGACTTCCCAATGCGTCACTTCCTCCTCAAACTCTAGCAAGAAATCCTTGTCTTCAGGGTAGTATTTCGCCTTCTCGCACTCTTCTCCCGCAAAGTTCTTGATGACTTCCAGGTTTTCCCAGAACGTTATCAGCGTAAAGTGCCCCTCGTTTTCCCTGATGCTCCTCAAAAACACCAATCGAACAAAACCTTCCGTGCTTTGATAATCCGGTATCGCCCGCCCTTTGAGAAATTCCGCATAGGCTTCGTAATCTTCAATTTTTGTCCGTCCGTGCCATATTCTCGCAATCATCGCATTTTCCTCAATGTTCGTTCCCTTTGTATATCCACA
>CAYQEB010000137.1:0-2434 GCA_964416395.1 uncultured Caldilineaceae bacterium
GATCCCGGGACCCCGCCCTGCGCGTCAACCTCCCCGGCCGGTTCCCCCTCTCCGCTGCGTGGAGAGGGGGGCAGGGGGTGAGGTCTCCACCCCACTGGCATGCCTGCAATGTTGTCCAGCCATTCATCCCGCCAGGAATCCCCCAGGCTTTGACGCAGTCGTTCCAGCAAGGCCACGATCTGCTCGTCTGTCGGATTCTGGTCTGGACCGGTAAGCACAATCAAGGGACTGCCCAGGCCGCGGGCTGGCAGGTCCGGCCGGTAAACAAGTGTGGGTTGGTCCACCATCCCTACCTTCCCGCAGTGGGGACAGGTCGCGTGGTGCAGGGTTCCGCCCCGAGCCTGGGCCAGCAGATCCGGCCGCTCGGACGCGTCCAGGATGAGCCAGACCTCTGCGTCGAAGGGCTGGCCGCAGGCAGGGCAGGGTAGGGTCACATGCTGGGCGAAGGAGTGGGTCACGGTGGGGCCTCCTTTGGGGGCGTCAGCGGAGCGACACGGGGCTTACGGGGATTATAGCACAAAAAGGAGGAGTCGGGGGGCTGGAATTTGGAAGTTGGCGGCCGGGAGAGGCGTGAAGGGGTGAGGGGAAGGCCAGGGAAGACGAAGCGCTGGCGCGGGCGAATCACCAGCCACCGGTCTCCAATCGCTAAACTCCAGCCGCCAAATCTCCTATCGCCACACCCGCCGACCTTCGGTCCTCAATCTTCGAGATCGGATCTCCCCCTCACTTCCCCACCCGGGGCAGGTAGAGGGTCCAGGGCGTGGGGGTGGGCATGGCCGAGGGCGGCGGGGTGGGCGTGGGCACGGCGGACGGGGGTGGGGTGGAGGTGGGCACAGGCGAGCCGCCCCCCTGGGAGAAGACCACCGGCAGGTAGGTGCGGGCGGTGGAGGCGATCCAGTGGACCGGGCCGTCCTCCTCCGCGGTGAGGGCCGAGGGCAGAAGCAGGGCCAGGAGGAGCAGAGCCAGGAGAAGGGCCTTGGTCAGGGTCGTGGACACGGGGGACGCTCCTTTTGGGTGAAAAATGGTTCAGTTGAATCGGCAAACCAGGGACGGTCGAGAGCAAGTGGGCAGGGATTGGAAATCGGGAGACGGGGAAACGCCTCCCGCAGGGTGCGGGAGGGCTGTCAAGCGACACCGGTCAAACGCCGCTTGAGCGCACCTGAGGCCGTGCACTCCCGGATCGCTGACTTGGCGCCTGGCGCCTGGCGATTGTTGACCGTGTCACCCGGCGATGCTGTACTCGTACTGACCTCGGACGGGCTGGCCCTCCGCGTAGCGGCCCAGGCGGAACATGTGGGGGGAGAAGGTGGGCTCCTCCTGGCCGGTGACCAGGTCCGCGACCATGAGCCCCACGGCCGGGCCCAGCTTGAAGCCGTGGCCGCTGAAGCCGGCGCAGACGTAGAAGCCGCTGCCGGCCGGCAGCTCGTCCACGATGGGGTGCCAGTCCGGCGTCACCGCGTAGAGGCCGGCGTAGCCCTTGGCGCTCCCTGCCTGCTCCATCACCGGCCAGCGGCGCACCAGCCGCTCCCCCGCGTCCAGGACGAAGTCGAAGTCCACCGCCTCGTTGTAGCGATCCGGGTCCACGATGTTGTCCGCCTCCGCCGGGTCGATGAGGCCCACCAGGGTCAGGTCGCCCGTCTCCGCGCGGAAGTAGCTGGCGTGGATGAAGTCGGCCACCACCGGGTGGGGCGCCTGGTGGCCCGGAGGTCGGCGGAAGAAGGCCACCTGCACCCGGCAGGGGTTGATGGGCAGCTCCAGGCCGGCCATGGCCGCCACCCGGCTCCCCCAGGGCCCGGCGCAGTTCACCACCTGGGGGGCGTGGAAGTCCCCCTGGGGCGTGGCCACCCCGGTCACCCGTCCCCCCTGGAAGTGGACGCCCGTCACCGGAGTGTTGAGGAAGATGGCGGCTCCCAGGCGTTTGGCCGCGTCCGCGAAGGCGTTGACCGTCAGGTGAGGGTCCGCGTAGCCGCTCTCCGGCTCGTAGGCCGCGGCCACCAGGTCCCCGGTCTCCAGGCCGGGCATGAGCTCGGTCAGGGACTCCGGGGAGAGGAGCTCGGTGCGGATGCCCACCCGGCGCTGCAGGGCCACGTTGGCCTCCAGGCCGGCCTGGTCCGCGGCGGAGACCATGGCGATGAAGCCGGTCTGGGTGAAGCCGGCCTCGCCGCCCACCACGTCCGCGAAGTTCTGGAAGACCCGCAGGCTGTGCAGGGCCATGCGCGCGGTCAGCTCGTTGGAGTAGTGCTGGCGGATGATGGCCGAGGAGCGGCCGGTGGAGCCAGCACCGATCTGGCTCTTCTCCAGCACGGCCACCTTCAGCCCCCGCTGGGCCAGCTGGAAGGCGGTGCTGCATCCCATGATGCCAGCGCCGATGAGGATCACGTCGTAGGTCTTGGACATGGGTCAACTCCGGGAAGAGGGTTGGAGATTGGAGATT
>CAYQEB010000137.1:2534-5570 GCA_964416395.1 uncultured Caldilineaceae bacterium
CCTCCTCCGCCCACCCCTCCAGGGCCACCAGGGGCGGCCGCACCCGCCGCCAGCCTGGATCCTGGCGCTGCTCGGCCACCATGAGCTTCAGCCCGGGGATGGCGCCGTAGCGGGCGATGCGCTGCCGGGTCTCCATGAGCTGGGCCTGCCAGGCGTCCGCTTCCGGCTCCTGCCAGTGGTCGTAGAGGTGACGCAGCCGCTCCGGGATCACGTTGGCCATCGCGCTGATGGTCCCCACGCCACCGGCCCGCAGGGTGCGCAGCAGGAACGCCTCAGTGCCGCTGAAAGTTCCAAAGCCAGGGAAGCGCTCCAGAATGGCCCGCAGGTTCTCCCACTGGCCGGAGCTGTCCTTGATGCCCACCACCGTGGCCGGGAAGGCGTCCACCAGCCGCTGGATCAGCTCCAGGGAGAAGGGCGTGCCGGAGAACTGGGGAATGTGGTAGAGGTAGATCCGCAGCCGGTCGTCCGCCACCCGGTCGATGACCTGGGCGAAGTGGTGGAAGAGCCCCTGGTCTGGGACATCCTTGTAGTAGAATGGGGGCAGCATGAGCACGCCGGCGCAACCCTGGGCCACCGCGTGGCGGGTCAGGGTGGCCGTCTCGGGCACGGAGCAGGCCCCTGTCCCCACCAGGAGCTTTTCCGGGGGCAGGCCGGCGGCCAGCAGCCCCTCCAGGGTGGCCATGCGCTCGTCCGAGGCGAAGGAGGTGGCCTCCCCGGTGGTGCCGAAGACGACCAGGCCGTGGCAGCCGTGGTCCAGGAGCCAGCGGGCGTGCTCCGCCATGCGGGGGACGTCCGGGTTCAGCTCCGGGTCCAGCGGGGTGAGGATGGGGGCGAAGACGCCGCGGAGGGCAGGTGGGTGGTTGAGTGATTGGATCATTGGATTTGGGAAAGGATTCAAGATCGAAAATTGAAGATTGGGCGTGGCGATTGGCGATTGGAGACTCGAGATTCGTTGATTGGTGGATTGGGTTCAGGGGTGGCTGCAGGAACTCGACAATGTCATCGCGCCCCTGCCCCAAAAATCACCCCGTCTCCTTGTCTGTGTGTCTCCTTGTCTGCGTGTCTCCCTGTCTCGCCGTCCGTCACTCCCGCACCAGGACTGCAGGCCGCTCGTAGAGCACCCCCTCCACGGTGACGGGCAGGGTGGGCCAGTCAGGCATCTCGGTCAACACCTCCACGCCGTTGTCCCTGATCAGCACCGTGTCCTCGGATTTCACCCCAGTGATGGAGGGGTTCCAGGCGTAGGCCTGCAGGGCCACCACCTCCTCCTTGAGCTCCGGTGTGGCGATGAACTCCCGGGGCTCGTAGCCGGCCACGCCCCCCTGGTGGTGCAGCTGCCACTCCCCGGCGTAGCCTGTGGCCGCGTAGGCGTCCACCGCCCGCTGGAAGACCTGGTCCAGGGTGGCGCCGGGCCGGGTGTGGTGGATGAAGGTGGCGTCCACCTGGGCCACCGCCTCCATCTTGTGGCGCAGCTCCGGGGAGAGGGGGCCGAAGTGGAGCAGCCGGGTGAGGGAACAGACCAGGCCCCATTTGCGTCCACAGAGCACCAGCATGGCGTAGTCGTCCAGCTCCTGGTCCGTGGGCAGCGGGTGGCGGAAATCGAAGACCCGCCGGTCCGTGGCCACCAGCAGGACGATGGCCTGGACGCCCCGCTCCTCCGCGGCTTGGGCCAGGAGGGCGGCGATCTGGTGTTCGGTCTGGCCTGGACGCACGGCCCGGACGGCCTGGTCCATGGCCTCCGCGCAGAGCTGCCCCAGGCGACGGAAGCGGGCCACCTCGGGCAGGGTGAGCCGGGAGCGCAGCCGAGCCAGGGGAACGGAGAGGTCCATGGCGTCGGGGTGGGCCATGTCCGCGCCCAGGCGCATGCCCCGGGTCAAGGTGCGGAGGTGCTCCTCCGCCTGGCGCCAGGGCGGGGCGTGGATGGTCCAACCCTGCCGGTCCAGCTGTTCTTCCTGGATGAGCCGGGGGGCCTCGATGTTGTCCGTGAGCAGGTGGCGCCCGTCCTGGGTGATGAGCAGGGCAGCCGTCCCGGTGGTGGAAGCCCGGTTCACCACGGCGTCCGCGCCGCAGGTGGCCCAGGCGAAGCTGCTGGCCCGGCGCAGGAGCAGCCCGTCTAGGCTCCAATCCTTCAACAGCTCCTGGAGCCGCTGCTGTTTGGCCTCGAACTCGTTCATGGGCGCGTCCTCCTGGGCAAGCCGGGACGAGGGTCTCGGCCATCCGCGAAGTGACGGAGAGATGAGGGGAGAATACGTGGTTTGGCGTAGGAAGCCGCGTGGGAAAAGAGTACCATTGGTGTAGAAAGAATGCCAACCCGAGAGGAGCGTTTCGCTGCCCATGTTCGACAACCTGTTCTTTGCCGGTGACCAATACCTGGGTCTCCTGATCCTCTTCGTCCTGGTGGGGATCTCCCTCCTGCTCAACGCCGGGGTCATCTGGTACGGCCTGCGCTACCGGGAGCAGATCCGGGAGCTGCGCCGCACGGTCCGGGAGATGCTCACCGAGGCCATGGCGGATCTGAAGGGGCTGGAGGAGCTCTCCGTGCACCTGGACGTCCAGGTGCGGGACACCCTGCCCGTGGCCACGGACATCCCCCTGAAGGAGGAGATGACCGTGCGGGTTCGGGGGGAGATCCCGGTGCAGCAGACCCTGACCACGCCGGTGACGGTGAAGGCGTCGGGGCTCAAAGTGCCGGTCCAGGTGACCATCCCCCTGGACTTCGTGGTGCCCATCGACATGGAGATGCCGGTGAACATCGAGCACCGGGTGCCTGTGCGCACGGCGGTGCCCATCCAGCTGGACCTGCCCCTGGAGATCGACCTGAGCGAGACGGAGCTGGGCGCCTTCGCGGAGGAAGTGCGCAAGAAGCTGGTGCGTCTCAGCGCCCTGCTGGCGGATTCCCCTGGCCGGCCACCGGTCAATGGCGCGGGCGGCAGAGGGTGAGCGGCATGATGGCCTCCGGGGGTTTCTCAACCTCTTCCTGGAAGCGGCGAGAGCAGAGCGGCAAGAGAAGCCCGCCATCCCAGACAAAAGTCCCAG
>CAYQEB010000137.1:5670-8759 GCA_964416395.1 uncultured Caldilineaceae bacterium
CAAAAGTCCCAGACAAAAGAAAGGACCTGGCCCATGAGCCAGGTCCTTTGCGCGTCCGCCGCGCGTGAAGTTCGTGTATTCCTCGAGCCCTGCCAGGGCCCGCCGCTTCCGCGCGCCCCCTGCGGACGACGAAGCGATCCGCCCTGCCCCTCGAGCTGGGCTATGCGAAGTAGCGGTAGAGGAGGGCTCCGGCCGCCTCGGTGATGTCGTCCGGCACGGACTCGTCGGTGAAGAGCTGGGTGAGGTGGGGCAACAGCTCCCGAACGGCCTCCACTGGTGTGCAGGGCTCCCCCTCCGGCGTGTAGCGCAGGAAGGAGATGGTCTTCTCCTCCGTGGCGTACTTGCGCTTGTAGCGGACCAGCCCTTCCTGGTCCCAGTCGCTCAGGCCGAAATCGAAATGGGTGAGCCCTTTGGCCTTGGCGTAGTGGATCCCTTCCCAGATGACCAGGTCATTGGGGCGCAGGCCCAGGGTCCCTGGCGCGGAGGCGTTGAACTTGTAGTACAGAGTCCCCTGCCACTCCAGGAAGAGGGCGCCCCCCAGGATCTCCTCGTCCCGGTGCACCAGCATGAGCGCGCCCTGGCCTGGCTCCACGAACTGGCGCCAGATGTTCTGGAAAAAAGCGTAGGGCTGGGCCAGCATGCGGTACTTGTGTTTGCGCACGCCCCGGTGCATCTCGAAGAAAGTGCGCAGATCGCCCATGCTCTTGGCCCGGTAGGCCACCAGGCCGTTGCGCTGGGCTTTGCGGATGGCCCGCCGAGCGCCGCTGTGGAAGCCCTGCCAGATCAGGTCCATGTCCTTGTCCAGGTCGATCCCGTGCCAGCGGGCCCGGTTCACCTGGACGAAGCGGGGGTCCTGGTTGGGGATGGGGTTGTGGAGGGGGCGCACATGCACCGGGCAGCCCTGCTCCAGCAGCTTCCCTGCCAGGATCTCCCAGTGGGCTGGCTCCTCCACCAGGGGGTCGCTGAAATCGGAGAAGGGCAGGGAGGCGATCCGCTCCCCCCGGATATCAGCGATGTGGCAGAAGGGGATGCCGGCCAGGGGCCTTCCGTCCGCATCCAGCAGGACGTAGGCCTCCACATCGAAGCCGTAGGTGTCTCCCAGGACCCGCAGCCACTGAGGAGAGTTGAAGACGCTGCTGGGGTAGCTCTGGCTCAAGGCCAGCCAGGTTGGGTCTGTCCGGGGGTCGATGCGAATCACGTCCATGATGGATCTTTCTCGCGGGTGGCTGGGTGAGAGCGTAGCAGGGAACGTAGATGCCACGGAAGACCTCGGTTGAAACGTGGATGCAAAGCGGGGAGCGGCTAGCGGACGCGCAGTCGATCCAGCGCCTGTTGCATCAGGGGCGAACGGGCGATGCCGGAGAAAGCCGTTGCGTAGATCCATCGTAACACGGAATTGCTGATATAGCCATAGGCAGGCGGAAACTCCACCACTTCGCCGCCGTAACCCAGCTTGTAGCTGGTGGGCGTCTGGCGCAGGGACGGGGGCAAAGGCCGCCCTTCGCGGACGGCCCTGGCCGCTTCCGGCTCGATGCCCTCCAGATCGTAGTAGCGGTAGCCTGCGGCCTTGGCCCACTGGATGGTGCCCCAGTCCACGGCCTCGTTGGGCCGCAGCTTGCCGTACTCACCGGACCATCCCCCCTGCTTGGCGGTGACCGTGTCCCCGAAGGCCACCACCAGGTTGGTCGAGACGGGCTCGCCCTGGTATTCGGCCAGAAGGATCTGCAGATGCCCTGGAGGGTGGAGAACCTCCCACATGTGGATGAAGTAGGAGAGGGGGAAGGGGGTGAACCCCCGTCGCTGCCCGGTGGCGGAGAGGAGGCGATGGAAGATCGGGATATCCTCCCGGGCGCCCAGGCGCACGGTGATGCCGGAGGCGGCGCTGCGGCGGATCCCGTAGCGGGTCTTCTTGCGCACCCGTGCCAGGATGGCGTCCAGATCCGGTCGCAGGTCCACCCGGGTGGTGGCAGTGGGGGCGATCTCGATCCCGGCCCGGTGGAACCCCTCCTGGGGCAGGCACACCTCCACAGGGTCGCCCTTGACCGGAGGCTGAGCCACCAGGTAGAGGATGCCTTGCTCCTTGGCCAGCCGACGCAGGGCCTGGATGAGCTGGAGAGCCAGAGCCGGGTCGTTGGTGGCGATCACCGGGCCCTTGGGTGCGTAGCCCACCATGCCCAGCCCTCTGAACGGGCGCATGAGCAGCTGCACCCCGCCCACGATCCGACCGCTCTGGCTGGCCACCACCCGCAGGGCGCGCCAGCCCTGGGCCGCCTTCACCCGAGCCCAGAGGCTGCTCTGCACATGGTGGCCTCCGGCCGTCCGAGCCAGGAAGGCATCCCACTCCGGCTCCTCCTGGGCGCTGGAGACGCGTAGCTTATATCGGACCATGGGCCTGCTTTCCGCCCGGAGATCTTCCAGCGCCAGGTTCATTGTCATCACGCTCCAGACGTGTGGTTAGTTGCCTGCTCCACCCGCCAACAGAGGCAGGTAGAGGGCGTGTTCCGTGACGGTGGGACTCTGCCCCACCGGACCTGTGGGGCTGCCGGCCCCGCTTTCCACGTAGACGATCTCCAGGTACGGGTGCTTCTTGGAGCCCGCCTCCCGGGTGTTGAACTTGGAGCCCTTGGATGGCTCGGCGATGAGCATGAAGCCGTAGTTGGGCAGATCGCCGTTCACCCAGGCCTGGACCAGGGAGGTGATCTCCACAGCTACGTATTTTCGCTTCTTGGGAGCGACGAAAGAGGTGGTGGCCGCGGGGTCATAGCGATCGGCCATGTTGTTCCAGGTGGCGCCCTTCTCCGTCCAGGGATCCAGGATCCGGTGCAGGTAGATGGTCTGCTTGCTCGTGCGGGCGGCCCGCAGGTAGAGGGTGGCCGACTGGATCGTGGCGCCGTGGGGCACCGGCGAGAGGTCGAAGCGGAAGAGGGCTCGGCGTTTCTTGCGAGATTTCTCCCGGACCTTGGCGTACTTGCGAGAGCCGAAGTTCTTGCTGGGTCGCCGCTCCTCCACGTAGGTGTCCTGGTCCGCGTAGACAGTGACGCTCTGGCTGGAAGGCGTGGGCGTGGCTGTCGCGGTGGGCAGTGGCGTGT
>CAYQEB010000138.1:0-8434 GCA_964416395.1 uncultured Caldilineaceae bacterium
ACAGGCGGCGCCCGCGCGGACGCCGCCTGCCCTGCATCTCTTGAAGTGTCCTCTGAGTCCTACCCCTGCCCGGGGAGCTGGGTCTGCGCCCGGGCCTCTTCCACCATCTGCAGGAAGAGCCGGTGCCAACGCAGGTCGTCGGTGAGCTCCGGGTGAAAGGCGGTGGCCAGGATGGGCCCCTTGCGCAGGGCCACGGCCACCGGCTCCCCCTCCTTTCCCGGCAAGGTGGCCAGGACCTCCACCCCCGGCCCCACCTGGGTGACCGCGGGGGCCCGGATGAAGACGGCCCGGATGGGCTCGGGCCCCAGGATGGGCGCCTCCAGCCAGGCCTCGAAGCTGTTCACCTGGCGGCCGAAGTAGTTGCGGTTGACCGTCACGTCCAGGCCACCCAGGAGGGTCTGCCCCCCTTCCTTCTGGCCGGTGGCCCGGTCCGCGATGAGGATCATCCCCGCGCAGGTGCCCCAGGTGGGCCGGCCGCTGTGGACCCAGCGGCGCAGGGGCTCCACCAGCCCCCACCGCTCTGCGATGAGGGCCATGCTGGTGCTCTCCCCGCCGGGGATGATCAGCCCGTCCAGCCCCGCCAACTCCTGGGGCTTGCGCACCTCCACCGCCCGGATCCCCAGCCGCTCCAGCATGTTGATGTGCTCCTGGAACGCGCCCTGGAGGGCGAGGACGCCGATGGTGGGGGGATTCGTTTCCTTCATAGCCATTCCTTGTCTGTGCCTGGATGACGCTCGCCACAGGGGCTGTGGCTCACCAGCCCCGCTGGGCCATCCGCTCCGCTTCCGTGAGGGTGTCCAGGTTAATGCCCACCATGGGCTCGCCCAGGTCCTCGCTGATCTCCGCCAGGATCTGGGGATCCTTGTAGTGGGTCACCGCCTGGACGATGGCGTAGGCTCGCTTGGCCGGGTTGCCGCTCTTGAAGATGCCCGAGCCCACAAAGACGCCGTCCACCCCCAGCTGCATCATCAGGGCCGCGTCCGCAGGGGTGGCCACGCCCCCCGCCGCGAAGTTGACCACCGGCAGCCGGCCCAGCTCCGCGGTCTGTTTCACCAGGTCGTAGGGGGCCCGGATCTCCTTGGCGTAGGCGAAGAGCTCGTCCTCGTCCATGGTGGTCAGCTGGCGGATGGCCCCGTTCACAGCCCGAGCGTGGCGCACCGCCTCCACCACGTTGCCCGTGCCGGCCTCGCCCTTGGTGCGGATCATGGCCGCGCCCTCCGCGATGCGGCGCAGGGCCTCCCCCAAGTTGCGACAGCCGCAGACGAAGGGGACGGTGAACTTGTGCTTGTTGATGTGATGCTCCTCGTCCGCGGGGGTCAGGACCTCGCTCTCGTCGATGTAGTCCACGCCCAGGGCCTCCAGGATCTGGGCCTCCACGAAGTGGCCGATGCGCACCTTGGCCATGACCGGGATGGTCACCGCGGCCATGATCTCCTTGATGATCTTGGGGTCGCTCATGCGGGCCACCCCCCCGTCCTTGCGGATGTCCGCGGGGACCCGCTCCAGGGCCATGACCGCGCAGGCGCCGGCCTCCTCCGCGATGCGGGCCTGCTCCGGCGTCACCACGTCCATGATCACGCCGCCCTTGAGCATCTGGGCCAGGCCGGCCTTCACCGCGAAGGTGCCCTTCTGGGCCTGGCCGTTCTCCTTGTGTCCGTTCGCTTTCTCAGGACTCATGTTGCGCTCCTTGTCTTGGATTCAGAAAAGCTGGAAAAGCTCTGCCGATGACGCGTCACCCTGGCGCAGCCGGGATCCGGTGTCGCCTGGGCCGTGACTGGGCCCGCCACCTTCCCCAGGCCCCTGGCAGAGTGCTCCCAATTGTAGTCCAAGCCAGGGGAAAATCAAGAATGGCGGGGATGGAAGGCAGGGGTTAGGAGACAGGGGGCAGGAGCTAGGAGTTGGAAGTTGGGAGTTGGAAGTTGTTGTCCCGCCCTGCTCACACCCGGGCGGCCTGACGCACGAAGCTGGCCAGGTCCTCCTTGATCCGGGCCAGGGAGGGCGGGTGCACGTACATCATGTGGCCGGCCTCGTAGTAGCCCATGCGCACATTGGGGCGCAGGGAGGGGTCCAGGCTCAGGTGATCGAAGGTGTACTCCGTGGCGAAGTAGGGGGTGGCCAGGTCGTAGTAGCCGTTGGCCACGAAGATCTGCAGGAAGGGGTTCTTGCTCATGGCCTGGCGCAGGGTCTCGGCCACGTTCAGGTACTGGTTCTGGAACTTGCTGTAGTCCCAGCTCTTGTAGAGGCTGGTCAGGATCTCATAGGTGAGGTCGCTCTCGTAGCCCAACTCCCGGCGCAGGTAGTCGTTCAGGGTGGCGGTGAAGATGCCCTGGATCTGGGTGTAGCTGGGATCGTACTCGAAGAATTCCCCCACCGCGTCCCGGTCGATGCCGGTGAAGCGGCTGTCCAGGCGACCGATGGTGCGCCGCTGATCCCGGAGCAGCTCCTTCACGAAGCGCATGATCTGGATGCGCAGGTTGGAGCGGTCCACGTACTCCGGGGAGAGGCCGGTGTAGCGGGCCAGCTTCTGGACCACCGCCGCCCGCTCCTCCTGGGGCAGGGCGTCCCCGGCCATGAGGGCCAGGGTGTACTCGCTGCGGGCGAAGGCCTCCACCTCGTCCAGGGTGCGGCGCAGATCCTCCTGGAGAGCGGGCTCCAGGCGCTGGTGATACCAGGCCGCGGCGGTGTAGGAGGGCAGGAAGAGGATGTAGGGCAGGTCGTTCCCTGGATGGAAGGAAGCGCTCTGGAAGTTGAGGATGGCCGAGACCAGCATGATCCCGTTGAAGAGCATGCCGTGCCGGTCCTGGAGGAAGCCGGCCAGGCCCGCGGCCCGGGTGGTGCCGTAGCTCTCGCCGATGAGGAACTTGGGGGAGAGCCAGCGCTGCTCCCGGGTGGTGTAGAGACGAATGAACTCCCCCACCGACTCGATGTCCTTCTCGAAGTTGTGGAACTGATCCGCCTTCTCCCCGGGCACAGGACGGCTGTAGCCGGTGCTCACCGGGTCGATGAAGACCAGGTCCGTCACGTCCAGCAAGGAGAAGGGGTTCTCCTCCAGGCGGTAGGGCGGAGGCGGCACGTTGCCCTCCTGGTCCAGGTGGACCTTGCGAGGGCCCAGCATGCCCAGGTGCATCCAGACCGAGGAGGAGCCAGGCCCGCCGTTGAAGGAGAAGGTCACAGGCCGGCTCTGCACGTCGGTCACGTCGTCCCGGGTGTAGGCCACGTAGAAGAGGGTGGCTTTGGGCTTGCCCTCTTCGTCCTTCAGCAGGTAGGCGCCGGCTGTGGCCGTGTAGGGGACAGCCTGGCCCTGGATCACCACCGTGTGCTTGGTCTGGATCTTCTCCTCTTTGGGCGGTGGGCTCTCCTGTTCCGCCTTCTTGTTGGGCTGGTTCTGCTCGGCCTCCGGGGAATCGCTCGGGGTCTTCTTCTTGGATTCAGTCATGGTTCGCGCTCAAGGATCCTGGGTGGTGAAGGTTGGTGCACTCCAGATGTCCGCTTCGACTCCTTCTTCGGGCGGAAGGCGTCCATTTTTGTCCGATCTCCTGGACGGATCTCCTGGTCAGATCTCCCCCAGATTGTATCACGGTCCGGCCTCGGGACGGTACTTTCTCATTCCAACTCATCTCATTCCAACTCATCCCAACAAGGCATGACAAAAATCCGCATGACAAAAACCCAAGGAATCGGTACAATGGAGCCGTCTTCCTCAGGAAGCTCGTCCCCTGCACCCTCACTCCAGAGGACCGACCCACCCATCAGCGGACCCAAAGCCATGGCCCTTTCTCAAAGCCCCACGCCGAGCCATTCTCCATCCATCCAGGTGCGCCTCTTCGGCGCATTCCAGATCCGGGCCGGCGGCCGCCCTTGCTCCATCCCCCGAGGCAAGGCCTGTAGTCTTCTGGCCTACCTGCTCCTCCAGGGAGCCGGCCCAATCCGCCGGGAGCAGCTCGTGGATCGCCTCTGGCCCGACGCCCGCCCAGCCAGAGCGCGCCGCAACCTCTCCGACGCCCTCTACCGGCTACGCCAAGCCCTGGATCCAGGCTGGATCATCGCCACGTCCCGGCATATCGGCCTCTCACCGGAGCTGTCTCTACGGGTGGATCTCTGGGAGTTCGAGGCGGCCATCCGGGCCGGCAGTGTGACGGACCTGGCCCGAGCCGTGGAGCTCTACCGGGGTGAACTCCTCCCTGAGCTGGACGACGACTGGCTTCTCCTGCCCCGAACGACTCTGAAGGAGAGCTACCTGACCGCCCTGGGAGAGCTGGCCCAACACTGGGAGAAGGAGGGGGAACTGGCCCGGGCCCTGATCCACTACCGGCAGCTGGCTCAGGCGGATCCTCTGGGGGAGCGCAGCTACCAGGGCATGATGCGCATCCTGGCCGGCCAGCAACGGATCAGCGAGGCCCTGCAGCTCTACGACTCCCTGGAGCGCCTTCTGGCTCAGGAGATGCAGGTGGCCCCCAGCCCGGAGAGCCGACGCCTGGCCGCCCGTCTTCGGGACGAGCTGGAGCTCCAGGCCCTGGCCCAGGCCCAGGAGAACGCCTTGCCCCAGGCGCTGCCCTTCGTGGGGCGGGGCCGGGAGCGGATGGCCGGGATCCAGGCCGTGGAGTCGACCCTGGACGGCCAGGGGGGCATGCTCCTGGTGGAAGGGGAGGCAGGCATGGGCAAGAGCCGCTTCCTGGAGATCCTCAGCGAGAGCGCGGCCTGGCGAGGCGCCACCGTCCTCCAAGGCCAGGTCAGCCCCTACCCGGATCCCACCCCCTTCACGCCCCTGATCCAGGCCCTCGCGCCGGCCCTGAGCTCGGCCTACGCCGCTCCTGTGGCCGAGTTGCTCGCGGACGAGAACCTGGCCGCCCTGGCCACCCTCTTCCCCGCATGGAAGCCCCACACCGCCCTGGCCGCCCTGCCTGCTCCCCAGGCCCGGGAGCGCCTTTTCCACGCCCTGGTGGAGCTGATCCTGGCCCTGGCCGACTACGCGCCCCAGCTCCTCATCCTGGACGACATGCACCGGGCCGAACCCTCCTTGTGGGAGCTGCTGGACAGCCTGAGCGCCCATCTGCAGGATCGGCGCCTGCTCCTGGTCCTGGCCTACCGCCGGGCCCGTCTGGAGGCCAGCCCCCACTGGTCCACGCTCCAGGCCTGGGAAGGCCGCGTCCCTCTCCGGGTCATCGCCCTGAAGCCCCTCGCTGTCGAGGATGTGGCTCGCCTTCTGCCAGCAGAGATGAAGGCCAAAGCTGCGGACATCCACGGGATCACCGGCGGCAACCCCTTCTTCATCCAGGAGCTGCTCCTGAACCATCAGGAAGGAGAGCCCCTGCACCAGGCCGCGGTGACCCAGCGGCTCCAGAGCCTGCCGCCCGCCGCCCGCCACGCCCTGGAGGCCGCCGCTGTCCTGGGCGAACGCTTCTCCTTCCGCCTCTGGCGGGATCTGCTCCACCTTTCCAACGAGCGGCTGGCCCAGACGGGGGCTTTCCTCAGCGCTCGGGCCTTCCTGCATCCCCAGGGTGACGGTTACCGCTTCCTGCACCAACTGGTGCAGAAAGGCGTCTACCAGGCCATCCCTCCGGAGCAACGACAGCGCCTCCATGCCCGGGCCGCCGCCCTTCTGGCCCAGGAGCCCCGGGAAGAGCAGCTGCGCCTCCGGGCCTTCCACCTGGACCAGGCCGGGGCCCGACAGGAGGCCGCGCCGATCTACGCCCAGGCCGGCCACTACGAGATGGCCCGCTTCGCCTTCCCCGAGGCCCAGGCTGCGCTGGAACGGGCCCTGGTCCCGGCCTCCCCCCAGGTCCAGCCGGAGCGGGTGGAGACTCTGCTGGCCCTGGCCCAGGTCTGTGAAGTGATGGGCGAGCAGGAGCGGGGCAAGGCGGCCCTGGACCAGGCCTTGGCTCTGGCCACCCGACTGGAAGAGGAGGAGCTGCTCCTGCGGGCCATGGTGCAGATGGGCAACTGGGCCACCCGCACCGGTGCGCACGCTCAGGCTCACCAGCAGCTGACCCAGGCGCTGCGCCTGGCCCGCCGCCTGGGGAACCGGGAGCAAGAGATGGAGATCCAGCTCATCCTGGGCGATCTGGCCCTGCGGCAGACGCCTCAGCAGGCCAAGCCCCACCTGGAGAAAGCCCTGGCCCTGGCTCGGAAACTGGGACGCCGTCCCCAGGAAGGCCGGGCCCTGGAAGGCCTGGGCTGGGCTGAGGCCATGGGCGGCGCTCCCCTGGACCAGGTCCTGGCCCGCTACCAGGAGGCCCTGGCTGTGCAGCGGGCCTGCCAGGACCTCCTGGGGGAAGCCAAGACCCTCCTGAACATCCTCAGCGCCTGCCAGAACGCCGGGGCCTGGGACAAAATGCTGGCCATCGCGCCCCAGGTGTTGACCGCTCAGAGACGGGTCCACTATCGATTGGGGGAGGGCGTGGCCTCCCAGGCCCTGGGGCTCATGGAGTATGCCCTGGGCAACCTCGCTCAGGCCCGGGAGCACGCGGCCACCGCCCGGGCCCACTTCCAGGCGGTGGGGGAGCGGCTGGGGACGGTCATCGCCACCGGCAGCCTGGGGCGGATCCTCCAGGAGGAGGGAGAGTTGGCCCAGGCCGAGACCCTCTTCCGAGAGGCCCAGGCCCAGGCCGAGAACCTGGACAGTCCCCTCTTCGAGGCCTTCACCCTCCAGGATCTGGCCTTCCTCCTGGTCGCCCAGGGGCGCCACCACCAGGCTCTCCCCATCCTGCGCCAGGCCGTGGAGAAATGGACCGCAGTGGGGGACCGGCCCAATGCGCTCAAATGCCAGGCCCAGCTCGGGCTGGCCCACCTGGCTCTGGGCCAAAAGGACAAAGCCCAGGCCCTGGCCCAGGAAGGCCTCCAGGCCTTTCGGACGGAAGGGGCCAATGGCGAGGAGCCTCAGTTCTGGCTCTGGAGCCTGGCTCAGCTCTGCCAGGGCCTGGGCTGGGAGGCGGAAGCCAGGGAGCTGATCGCCGGGGCCTACCAGGAGCTGCAACGTCAGGCCCAGGCCATTCAGGACCACCAGGTCCGGGCCCGCTTCTTCCACGCTGTCTCCTTGAACCGGGCCATCGTGGCGGCCCAGGACCGGTACACCGGCGCCGTCCGCCAGCAGCAGGTGATCCTGGCCCGGGCGGGCGCTCCCCTGGGCCGTCGCCTGGGCCGGGAAGAGCAGGTGACCGTCACCTGGACCCTGTGCGGCCCGGAGGACGAGGCCATCCGGGACGTCCGCACCCGGCGACGGGTGGCGCTCCAGCGCCTGCTGCGGGAGGCTGCCTCCCAGGGGGGCGCGCCCACGGACCAGGAGCTGGCCCAGGCCCTGGGCGTCAGTCGGCGCACCGTCCTGCGGGACATGGAGGCCCTGGCCCGGGCCGGTGTCTCTCTCCCCACTCGCGGCCGGCGCTAGCCTCTCCTGGGCCGGGCTGCTCCAGAGCCCCACGCTCCTCTCACCGGGCCCTGGCTGGAGCCTCTTCCCCTCGTCTCCCGACCCCTTTCCGCCCCGTTTTGTCACATCCCCTCGCCTGGCCCCCTCCTGTGCGATCCCCAGACGACATCCGCCTGCTATCCTGACCCTACAACAAAGTTGATTTCACCCGGAAAACAGGGAGCCCATGTATTCCCGTTCACGGATGCCCCACTCCTCCCGGCGGGCCTTTGTCGTGCGTGTCTGGTGGGAGGAGGACGACTCAGGCGCACAAACGCTGTTGCGTGGCCTTCTCCAGGACGCCCACAGCCAGGAGCAGATGGCGTTTGCATCCTTGGAGGAGCTTTTCGCGCTGTTGGCCTCCCACGTCCAGCCACCCCAGGACGATAGACGAGAGCCGGGGAGATGAGTCGAGCTATGCAGCACATCGCGTCTTTTTCATCGCTTTTCGCATAACAGATGGTTGTCGTAGCAAAAAACGTTTTTTCATCGAAGGAGACCACTCATGCGTTACATCCACTTTCCTCGCATCATCCGGTGGGGCGTCGCCATCCTGTTGGTGGCGTTGCTGGGGATCGGCGGGGCCCTGGCGGCCGGGGAAACCCTCCGACGCAGCGTCCTTCCGGCTGGCGGCCACCTGGTGAGCGGCGGAGGAACCACCCTGCACAGCGTGGTGGGGGAGCCGGTTGCTGGCTCGGTGACCAACGGCCTGGTGAACCTGCGCTCGGGGTTCGTTCCATCCCTGCCCGGAGGCTCCAGCACGCCTCCAAGCACACCGACGCCCCCAGCCACAGGGACGCCCCCGGCCACATCGACGCCTCCGGCCACGTCTACGCCAGGAGGCGCCGCGCCCACACCCCACGTCATCTACCTGCCCTCCGTGCGGAAGTAGCGGCATCCCTCCCGACCTGAGCGGTATCGCCTTCACAGGATCCTGCCGGGTGAGCGCGCCTGACCCGGCCAGCGATCCAACCGATTTTGATTGCAGAGCACTGTATTCCCCATTGCGGGATTTCCATGCGCACGAAGCGTCGA
>CAYQEB010000139.1:0-1848 GCA_964416395.1 uncultured Caldilineaceae bacterium
ACGATCATGGACGCGGCGTCGCTGCAGAGCCAGGCCGCCAGCTCCCCCACGTCCTCCGGGGTGACCAGGCGGCCAGCCGGGGTGCGTCGCTCCGCGTGGGCGATGAGGGCCTCCTTGTTGGGGAAGAAGTCCAGGGCGCCGGTGAGGACCACGCCAGGGCTGATGCAGTTGGCGATGATGTTCTCCGGCGCCAGCTCCACGGCCAGGTAGCGGGTCACCGTCTCGATGGCCGCCTTGCTCACCCCCACCACGCTGTAGTTGGGCAACACCCGCTGGCTTCCCAGGCTGGTGACGCTGATGACCCGTCCCCAGCCTCGGCGGCGCATGTAGGGCGCGGCCGCCTGCACCCCCACCAGGATGCTGCGGGCGTTGACGTTCAGGGTCCACTCCCAGGCCTTGGCGTCGATCTCCATGGCCGGTTTCAGGACCCCGCTGGCCGCGTTGCCCACGAAGATGTCCACCCCGCCCAGGGCCGCCGCGGTCTCCTCCACCAGGCGGCGCACCTCCTCCTCTCGGGCCATGTTGGCCTTGATCACCACAGCCTGGACCCCCAGCTCCCGGATCGCCGCCGCGGTCTGCTCCGCCTCTTCCCGTCGGCGGAAGAAGTTCACCCCGATGTTGCAGCCTCGCCGGGCCAGGGCCAGGGCGATCCCTCGGCCGATACCCCGTCCGCTGCCGGTGATCACCGCGGTCTTGCCTGCCAGATAGCGCTCAGGTTGGGGCAAAGGGCTCCTCCTTGGTTGGGTCTCCAGGCAATTGGTCAGCTTTGGAAGTTGGTCGGCTGTCTGGGGGGGGCGGAGGGGAAGGGGGAGGCTGCTCAGAAGGCGTCACCAGTCCAGCGCCAGGAGACGGGCCAGATCGTCCGGCGTGGTCGTCCCCCGCACCCGGACCCGCCGCAGCTGGAAGAGATCGTCGCTGCGGTGGGTGGCCCCCTGGATGGTGGTGAGGCCAGCCCAGTAGTTGGCGCTCTTGAAGATGTCGATGGTGGCCTGGTCGTACTCCCCGCCGGGATAGGCCACGAACCAGGGCCGCTCCCCCAGCTCGTACTGGATGGTCTCCAGGCTGCCCAGGGCCTGCCAGATCAGGTAGTCCGTGTCCTGCTCCTTCAGGCTCACATGGTTGCGCCCGTGGGAGCCGATGGTCATGCCCGCGTCCCGCATCTCCCGCACCATGTCCCAGGTCAGGTATTCGGGCCGGCCCTCGTCGATGAAGTCGGTGACGATGAAGAAGGCGGCGGTCATGCCCCGCTCCCGCAGCAGGGGAAAGGCGTTCTCATAGTTGTCCCGGTAGCCGTCATCCAGGGTGATGATCACCGGCTTCTCCGGCAGGGGCGCGCCCTGGACCAGATGGCGCAGGAGCTGTTCCAGGCTGATGGTGGTGTACCCCTCGGCCAGGATGCGGTCCAGCTGGGCTGCGAAGAGCTCGGGAGGCACCGAGAGGTCCAGGCGATAGGCGTCGGCGTCCTCTGGGGGCTCGCTCACGTAGTGGTACATGAGGATGGGCACCCGGGCCGTGCGCAGGACGCCGTCGGGCGTGGGGCCTGGATCCGGTGACGAGGCCGGCTGGGCCGCGGGGGCGGCCGGCGTCGGGGGGGGTGGAGTGGGTGTGGCCGGCGCCTGGTTCTGGATCAGCGGCAGGGCGATCTGGCTGACCGGGGTGGCGGAAGCCTCGGGCGCCTGGGGCGTCTGCAGGGCGGCCAGCCGGGCCTGGACCGTGGCCCGGACCGCGGCCACCCGGGCGGGATCCACTGTGGGCCGGGGCGGCCCCGCCAGCCCCATGTCCTGGTCCGCGGTGAGGAGGGGACCCGGCTGGCCAGCGTCGAATCCCAGGAGGAGGCCGGCCAGGAGC
>CAYQEB010000139.1:1948-6355 GCA_964416395.1 uncultured Caldilineaceae bacterium
GTTCTCATTCGGTGATTCGGGCCGAACGGCGCCTGAGACACCCAAAGGAGTCATCATGTATCGCCAAAAGATCCAAGAGTACTACGAGTTCCTCAGTCCAAGCTACCGGAAGGTGGCCGACTACATCCTCAGCCACTACTACGAGGTGGCCTTCATGACCGCGGCCCAGCTGGCCGACGCGGTGGGCGTGGACACCACCACGGTGGTGCGCTTCTCCCAGCGCCTGGGTTACCACGGCTATCCGGGTCTGCTCCAGGACATCCGGGCCCAGGTGAAGGAGGAGATCTACGCAGTCTACCAGCCCGCGGCCCCTGCGCCGGGCGATCCGGCTGGCCTCTTCAAGGCCCAGCTGGAGCAGGAGCAGAGCTACCTGCGCCAGGCCCTGGTCCACAACCCGCCCAAGCAGCTGAACGAGGCCATCCAGCTCCTGCGCAACCACAAGCGCATCTTCCTGGTGGCGGAGGGGCACACCCACGCCGCCGCAGCGGTGATGGCCCAGCAGCTGCAGCAGCAAGGGGCCCTGGCCGTGGCCGTCCAGGCGGACCCGGTCCTCTGCGCGGCCACCCTGGTGGGGCTGGGCAAGCAGGATCTGGTGGTGGGCATCTCCGCCAGCGATGAGGGGCAGATCGTGGCCCAGGCCCTCTCCTACGCCAAGGAGCAGGGCTGCCACACCCTGGGCGTCATCGGCTCCCTGCAGAACCCGGTGAACCGCATCGCTCACCAGGTCCTCTACGTGCCCATGCCCACCGTGGACCCCTTCGCTAGCGTGGCCACCCTGACCGCGGTGCTCACCGGGCTGGCCCGGGCCAGCCGCCAGGAGGGAAGGGAGGTGGCCGAGCGGCAGCGCCAGCTTGCCAGCCAGGCCTACCACTTTCTCATCCGAGGCCGGCCCAGCGGCGTCTCGGAAAAGGTGAGCCTGTCCTGACGGCAACGACCCGAGCGCACAGTGGAACTCCAGGGGCGTGATCTCGCGAGATCACGCCCCTGTTTTCATTGGGCCGGTTTTCATTGACTTGTTTTCATTGATCGCTTTGGGCGGCGGGGGCTTCCTCAGTGCTCAGCGGGAGCGCTCCCCCGAGGGCGGCTTCGGCCCCAAAGAGGCCAGGCCACCCAGGGCCAGGAAGGCCAGGATGAAGCCCAGGTAGTTCTCGTTGAGGAAGCGGCTGGCGTAGAAGAAGGCCAGGAGGAGCAGGCCGTAGTGCCAGCAGGCCGGCCCCAGCCGATTGTCCCGCCGCTGCCGGTCCAGGAACCAGAGGAGCAGGGGAAGGGTCACCGCCACCTCCAGGATCCAGAACGGCCACTGGCCGAAGCGATCCTGCACCAGCCCCAGGATGAGCACGAAGTTGCTGGCGCCCCAGCCCCAGATCTGGTATCCCGTCTCCCCCTGGCCGGAGCTCCAGCGCCAGACATCGTCGTAGAAGGCCCCCGGGTCCCAGGCCAGATAGGGGGCCAGCAGGAGCAGGAAGAGGGCCAGCCCAGGCCAGACCCGCCTCCACACCAGGGGCCCGGCGCGCAGGAGCCCTGCCCAGCCTTCCCGGGCCAGGCGCGGGCGATCCGCCAGGAGGAGCAGGCCGTAGAAGGGGGCGAAGAACCAGGCCGTGGGCTTGCTGGCGCAGGCCAAGCCGAAGAGGAGGACCGAGAGGAGGAGCATCCCGGGCCGATCCCGGCCGGTCCCCTGGGCCTGGAACCAGGCCTGCCAGGCCACCAGGCTGAAGAGGATCCAGGCCAGGACGAAGGAGTCGTTCTGGCCGAAGATCAGGTCCAGCCCCATGATGGGGTTCAGCCCCAGGAGGGCCACCAGCGCCAGCCGCCGCCGCTCCCCCTGGACCAGCCGAGGCGCCAGGGCCAGGGCCAGGGCCATGAGGAGCAGGTAGACCAGGCGTTGGTCGTAGAAGCCCAGGGCCTGGCCGGCCAGATAGAACGGAGCGCTGAAGAGGAAGGTCCAGGGCAGGTAGGGGTAGTGGTAGAGGGCCGTGCGGTACTCGTCGAAGCCCCACTCGGCCATGGGCGTCTGGGTGTAGTCCTCCACGTAGGGGTTCTTGCCCTGGAGCAGGAACTGGATGGTGGCCTCGGTCTGGATCACGCCCCCATCGTGGGTGTAGCTGGCCGGTCCGCTCTGCTGACGCAGCAGGATCATCTCACCGGCAGGGAGATAGACCGCACCGGCGATGATCCCGGCCAGGAAGAGCCACTTGAGCCGCCGCCAGAAAGGACGGGCCCCGGCCAGATCCGCCAGCAGATAGAGCAGGAGCAGGCCCAGGGTCACCGCGATGAGGAGCAGCCCCACCGGATCCCCGGGCCAGGGCCCTCGCTCCCCCATGGCGGCCAGGCCCGAGGCCGGGAGCAGCCCGCCCAGCAGGGGATGGCGCACCACGTCCTGGCGCAGGGTGGGCAGGACCGCGGCCTCGGCCAGGCTGGTGATGCGCAGCAGGGCCACGGTGAGCACGGCCAGGAGCAGCCCGTCCCAGCCTGGGCTGGCCGGCCCCGCCGGTTGGGGCGGCCCCGGGCGGACGTCCAGGGACATCAGGGCGCTCCTTTCAGGGCGTAGAGGCTGCCGTTGGCCCCGGGCACGAAGATCCACCCCCCGGCCACCGCGGCCGCATCGGTCACCTGGGTGGCGATGAAGCCGTCCTCCAGGTGGGCGCCGGAGACCGCGTCGAAGATCTGGACCGAGCCCTGGGGAGTGACCAGGACCAGCCGATCCCCGGCCACGATGGGGCCGCCCACCACCTGGGCGGGGAAGGCGATCTCCCACTGCTTGGCCCCGCTGACCCGGTCGAAGGCGGCCACGAAGCCGTCCCCGCTGGCGTAGACCGTGGTCCCGTCCACAGCCAGGCCCGTCACCTTGTCGGTGGTGGGTGCGCTCCAGAGCTCCTCCCCGGTGTTGGCGTCCAGGGCCCAGAGGAGGCTGGACTCATCGGCCACGTAGAGCTCCGCGAAGGCCCGGTTGCCCGGCCAGGCGTAGACCGGCGGCGCGGCTACGGGGATGGGTTTCTCCCAGATCCGGGCGCCGTCGACCAGGTCCAGCGCGGTGAGTTGGCCGTTGCCGGCGTAGATGAGCTGGTTGCCCACAGCCGGGAAGTGGAGGTGGTTGCCCGTGGTCTCGTAGACCCAGACCTGGGAGAGGTCGAAGCGGTTCAGCGCGTAGAGGCGGTGGTTGTCCCCGGGGATGTAGATCCGGTCCTCGGCCACGTTGATCCCCTCGTTGGGCGGCGCCTCCAGGGTGGCCTGGCGCAGGAAAACGGCTACATTGTCCTGATCCTGGAGGATGTAGATCCGCCCCTCGGTGTCTGCCACGTAGATCACCTTGCCCACCACGGCCGGGGCCACTTGAGCCACGCTGTTCAGCCGGTAGCGCCAGCGCTGGCTGCTGGCTCCTCGCTGGAAGCTGTAGATGTGCTGGTCGTTGCTGGCGGCCAGCACGCTCTCCCCGGCCACCACCACCGGGGAGGAGAAGGCCAGGGTGGCCCGGGCCGGGTCCATCCAGGCGTGGCCCAGGCCGGGCAGGATGGTGTCCGGGGACCAGGCCCGGTTGCCCGGATCCCGGCGGTAGAGGGGGTAGTCCTGGGGCGAAATGGGAGGAGGCGCGGCCACCAGCGTGGGGGGCGGGCCCGGCATGCGCTCTGGGAGCCAGCGCACATCGTTGGGGTCCGCGTCGGGCGGGGCGCCGGGGGGCAGGCTGTTGCCCTCCAGGGTCACGAAGAGCTGGCGCACCCAGCCCTCCACCCCCGCCAGGCAGCAGAGATAGACCCACTCCCCAGTGCGGTCCCGGCCCCGGAGCTCCACCGGCTCCCCTTCCAGGAGGGTCACCGTCTCTGGGTAGCGGTGGCTGGGACCGGTGCGCACCTGGACCGCCTCTCGGATCGTCCCCTGGAGGACGTGGCCGGCCGCGGGCGCGGGTGTGGCCGTTGGGGTGTCCGTGGGCCTGGGCGTCGCAGTGAGGGTGGGGGAGGGGGATGGGCTAGGCGTGGGGGTGGGCGGCTCCAGGGCCGGGAGCGACGCCTCTGTAGGCGTGGGCGTGGGGGTGTTCGCGCCAGGGCGGGAGACGATGGGCAGGGGGATCCGGTAGGTGAGGGTCGTCTCCGGCGTGGCCGGGATGGCGGTGGGGGTGAGGGTGGGAGTGGCGGTGGGGGTGTCCGTGGGCGGCGCCGGGGGCGTGGGCGTGTCCACACCCAGGACCGCGGCCTGGTAGGCCTGGCGGGTGAGGAGCTCCTGGATGTTGCGGGTGGCCCGGAAGTCGGGTGTGGGGGTGGCCGTGGGGCCCGGGGTGGGGGTGGCGGTGGGCGTGGGCAGCAGGGCCCCGCCCCCAGCCAGGAACCAGCGTCCCACAGCCAGGCCGGCCAGGAGCAGAAGCGCCATGAGCAGGGCCCCGGCCAGGGAACTTACGCCCCCCTGAGAGCGTCTTAG
>CAYQEB010000139.1:6455-8359 GCA_964416395.1 uncultured Caldilineaceae bacterium
AGCGGGATGGATCAGCCATGGATCCATTGTATCAACAAAGCCAGGCTTGGGCCAATGTCCTTGATTTTTGGCCAGGGCAGGGTATAATCAGCCTAACTCGCCCGCCTCAGCCTCGGATCTGGCGCCAACTCTCTGGCCGTACAATCGGCTCATCTGGCGTTCATCGGGGGTAACTGGGATTACCGACAGCCCCTGGGGCCCAGGGTAGGCTGGGCGAGAACGGAGTGTGGCCAGGGGCGGACCTGACCGCACCGATTGAACCCTCTCCCAGGGGCGACGGCCCCGGGCCCGAGGGTGGACATGGGAGCCAACATGGTGAATGCCAACCGAAACGGCGTGTCGCAAGGGCCCAAAGGCCCGGGAGTGAGGGTCCAGATCTACGTGGCGGACCACTGCCAGAACTGTCAGCACGCCTACGTGGTGGCGGAGATGATCCGTCAGGAGTTCCCCCAGGTGGAGCTGGAGATCGTGAACCTCTCCCAGACCCGGGAAGGGATCCCGGAGGCGGTCTTCGCCACCCCCACCTACCTGCTCAACGGCCGGCTCTGGTCCCTGGGCAACCCGTCCGTGGCGGACGTGCAGGAGCGCCTGGCCCAGGCCGTGGAAGCGGCCGTGGGCGGCCCAGGGACCAGCCAGAACGCTTCGGAAAAGAGCGCCTGAGACATGCCCATCTCCACGGGGCTCGGCTCGTCCCTGTGACGGACGGGCTCTGTGGCAGGTGAGCCTTTCGAACGAGAGATAGACGAGCGACCATGACCAAACTCAAAAGCTACGACTACCGTTCTCCCCGACCGGCGGAGAAGATGAAATACCTGTCCGAGCTGGCCGTCTTCCAGGACCTGACGCCCCGGGAGATGGAGGAGCTCAACCGGGTGACCACCATGAGCACCGTGCCCAAGGGCAAGGTCTTCTACCGGCCCGAGGAGCCGGGAGAGGTGCTCTTCATCCTCAAGGAGGGGCGGGTGCAGCTCTACCGCATCAGCCCGGAGGGGAAGAAGCTGGTCATCACCACCCTGGGGCCCCACACCCTCTTCGGGGAGATGGCCCTGCTGGGCGCCAAGATGCACAACACCTTCGCGGAGGCCATGGAGGACTGCCTGATCTGCGTGATGAGCCGGGCGGACCTGGAGCGGCTGATCCTGAGCAAGCCCCAGGTGGCCCTGCGCATCCTGGAGATCACCGGCAAGCGGCTGCGGGAGGCGGAGGAGCGCCTGGAGAGCATGGCCTTCAAGGGCATCCCCGCCCGGCTGGCCAGCCTGCTCCTGCGCCTGGCCGACGAACAGGGCTCGGACGAGGTGACCGGCCTCACCCACCAGGACCTGGCGGAGAGCGTGGGCACCTATCGGGAGACGGCCACCCAGGTGCTGAACGACTTCAAGTCCCACGGCCTGGTGTCCATCGGCCGCAAACGCATCAAACTCCTGGACCGGGAGGCCCTGACCGACATCGCGGAGAGCTGAACCGCGTCCGCGTACGCACTGAAGTGCGCATTACCAACCCCTTCCACTCGTAGTGTGCTCGTAGTGCGCGCTTCAGCGCGCAAGTGCGGAGATGCATCCCTTTCCGCGTCCGCGTACGCACTGAAGTGCGCACTACCAACCCCTTCCACTCGTAGTGCGCTCGTAGTGCGCGCTTTAGCGCGCATCTACGGCCATGGATTCTTCTTCCGCGCCCGCGTACGCACTGAAGTGCGCACTATCAACCCCTCCCGCTCGTAGTGCGCACTTCAGCGCGCAAGTGCGGAGATGCATCCCTTTTCCGCGTCCGTGTACGCACTGAAGTGCGCACTACCAACCTCACTCGTCGTGTGCTCGTAGTACGCGCTTCAGCGCGCATGTGGGGGATGCATTCTTTTTCCGCGTCCGCGTACGCACTGAAGTGCGCACTACCAACCTCGCTCGTCG
>CAYQEB010000140.1:0-1762 GCA_964416395.1 uncultured Caldilineaceae bacterium
CCTGTTTTTCCGCCCGGCATTTTTCCCCTGGATCCAGGCCAGGGGGTATAATGCTCCCCATGAGATCCTTCCCTACTACCCTTTCCCGATCCCGGGCGCGGGGACTGGGGCGCCTGGCCCTGCTCCTGCTCGTCCTGGGGATCCTGGCTGGCGGCCTGGCCGGGTGCGGCCGCTCCCGGGACGAGGACGCATCCACGCCCGCTGCCGGGCCCGGTGGCACTTCCGCCCAGGCGTCGGCAGAGACCTCAGCCCCCAGCCCGGCCGAGGACACCCGCCCGCCCCAGGTGACCCTCTCCATCCAGGCTCCACCGGTGATCCATCCGGGCGACCTGGTGCTCATGCTGGTGGAGGCCACGGACCCGGACGGGCCGGTGACCGACTACCGGCTGGCCATCGACGGGGTGGACTCGGGCTGGCGCAGCCTGAACCCGGAGACCGAGGAGCATTTCGGCTACGAGTGGACGGCCGGGGAGCCAGGGACCTACCAGGTGGTGGCCCAGGCCCGGGACCAGGCGGGCAATCTGGGCCAGGCCCAGGAGACCCTGGAGGTGAAGCCCCGGCCCACACCCCAGCCCACACCCCAGCCCACGACACCCCCCACGGCCACCCCCACACCCGAAGGCCAGGCCGGGCAGGCCGTGGCCCGGATCCTGCATCGCATGAACGTGCGCAGCGGCCCCGGCGTGGAGTACGCCCTGGCCGCGGTGGTCCAGGCCGGGGAGCAGTACCCCATCCTGGGCCGAGACAGCAGCGGCCAGTGGCTCCAGATCCGTCTGGGGCCGGGCCGGGAGCCGGGCTGGCTCTTCGCGCCGGCGGTCCAGGCGGAGAACGCCGACCAGCTGCCCGTGGTGGCGGTCACTACCCCAGCGGGGGAGGCGACCCCCACGCCCGCGCCGGTGGATCTGGCCCCGGCCCCCGCGCCGGTGGGCACGGTCACCGTCTACGAGACGAGCGTCACCCTGCCCACCTATCCCTACGAGCGCTACCAGACGGATGCGGTGGACCCGGCCTTCAACTGGCCCTACAAACGCTTCGACTGGGAGCGTTTCCAGGCCGACCGACCCGCGCCGGAGGAGCGCTCCTACCGACTCTTGGTCCTGGAGAACGACTACCTGCGCATCTCCATCCTGCCGGAGCTGGGGGGGCGCATCTGGGAGGTGGTGCACAAGCCCACAGGCGCGGACATGTTCTACCGGAACCCGGTGGTGAAGCCCTCGCCCTGGGGGCCAGGGGAGCAGCGGGGCTGGCTGGCCCTGGGCGGCCTGGAGTGGGGCCTGCCTGTGGCGGAGCACGGCTACGCCTGGGGGGAAGAGTGGGGCCATCTGCCCCTGCAGCACAGCCCGGAGCTGGCCTCGGTCACCGTCTTCACCCCCCGGGATGGGCGCTGGCTCAACGCCAGCGTGACCGTCTCCCTCCACGCCGGCGCGGCCAGCTTCCAGATCGAGCCCACCATCACCAACCTGGGGCCCCAGGCGCTGGAGTTCGCCTACTGGCAGGCGGCCCTCCTGGCCCCTGGGGGCGGCAACAGGCCCACGGACCAGCTTCGCTTCCTCCTGCCCGGCGACCAGATGACCGTCCACAGCACCGAGGATCCCCGCCTGCCTGAGCCAGGGCAGCCCTTCGACTGGCCGGTGTACAACGGGGTGGACTTCAGCCAGCTGGGGAACTGGGGGACGTTCCTGGGCTTCTTCGAGCGGCCGGCAGCCCACGGACCCTTCGTGGGGGTCTATGATGGGGGCTACGACGGGGGCGCGGTGCGGGT
>CAYQEB010000140.1:1862-8335 GCA_964416395.1 uncultured Caldilineaceae bacterium
CCCACGCCCACCCCCACGCCCATGAACCCTCTGGAGGTGATCTGGGCCGACGCCCAGGCCCTCTACAACGCCGGCCACTGGGAGGCGGCCATCGAGCGCCTTCTTCAGGTCCAGGCCATGGACCCGGATTTCCACCCGGATCAGGTGGAAGAGATGCTCTACACCGCCTATGTGAGCCTGGGGACGGAGAAGAGCAACGCCGGTCGGCTGGAGGAAGCGGTCAACCTCTTCGACAAAGCCCTGGCCTTGCGCCCGGACGCGGTGGAGATCCGCACGGTCCGGGACGTGACGGCCCAGTACGTGGACGCCCTCACCTACTGGTACGCGGACTGGCCCCAGGTCATCCGCCTGCTGGAGGACCTCTACCAGCGCAACCCCAACTACCGGGACGTGCGCCAGCGGCTGCAGAAGGCCCATCTGGAGTATGGGGACAGCCTGGCCCGTCAAGGGGATTGGTGCCAGGCCGCGGAGGAGTACGCGGCGGCGCTGGAGGTGCTGAACGCGCCAGGGGTGGCGGAGAAGGAAGGAGAGTTCCGGCTCCTGTGCGAGCAGGGCGACGGGCCCGAGGCCCTTCCTGAGGGCGCGCCAGGCCCGGAGAGCTCCGGGACGCCGGTGGCGGTGGGGGGGCTGGGAACTGGCCGCATCCTCTACTCGTCCAAAGATGTGGTGGATGGCCGCTACCACATCTACGCCCAGCCGGTGACGGCCAACGTGCGGCCTGTCTCCCTGGTGGCGGACGCCATGCAGCCGGCCCTGCGGGGGGACGGGCAGCGCCTGGCCTTCCGCAGCACCCGAGGGGATCTCATCGGCCTGGGCAGCTTCGATCCGGCCACGGATCTGCGCCTGCGTTTCACCACCTTCGCGGAGGATCACCTGCCCAGCTGGAATCCTCAGGGGGATCGGTTGGTCTTCGCCAGCCAGCGGGAGGGGGACCGGCGTTGGCGGATCTACGTGGCCTGGGCCGATGGCCAGGACAACGGCACCAGCCTGGGCTTCGGCCAGGATCCAGAATGGCACCCCAGCCAGGACCGCATCGTCTTCCGGGGCTGTGACGATCAGGGCAACCGCTGCGGGCTGTGGACCATGGCCAGCGACGGCACGGACCGGGCTCCCCTGACCCTGGTCCCTGGCGACGCTCGGCCCACCTGGTCCCCGGATGGGCGCTACGTGGTCTTCATGAGCCCGGAGCGGGACGGCAACTGGGAGCTCTATCGGCTGGAGGTGGCCACGGGGGTGGTGGTGCGCATGACCAGCAACCCGGCCATCGACGGCCTGCCTGCCGTAAGCCCGGACGGCAGCCGGGTGGCCTTCCTGAGCAACCGGGACGGCAGTTGGAAGATCTGGATCAAGCCCATCTCCGGCGGTGCGGCCCAGCCACTGTCGGCGATCAACGGGGTGCTGGAGGATTGGCTTCTCCACAAGCTGGACTGGGTGCCCTAGCCGTTTTGGCCCGTTTCTTTTGACCTTTCCTGGGCTTTTCAGTACAATGGAGTGGCGTCGGGGAGTAGCGCAGTCTGGCAGCGCACAGCGTTTGGGGCGCTGGGGTCGGAGGTTCAAATCCTCTCTCCCCGACCATCTGCGGGTATAGCTTAATGGCAAAGCATCTGCCTTCCAAGCAGAAGATGCGGGTTCGATTCCCGCTACCCGCTCCTCCGCTCTGGATCGGTAGCTCAATGGCAGAGCAGGGAGCTCATAACTCCTTGGTTGTAGGTTCGAGTCCTGCCCGATCCACACCCCGACCGACGGGTTTTCGGGTTTCCACTTGGCGCCCTGTTGGTATCCTGCCGGCTCTGCCTCGTCGAGCAGAGGCCCAACAGTCGAACGTGAACTCCCCCCAATGTGAACTCCCCGTCGTCCCCAGGGTCACCTGGGGCTTTTTTCGTCCAGTCCACCCACCTCACAGGAGGACGCCATGCCCGTCCCGAGCATGCCCAAGACCGTGGCCCAGATCATGACCAGCCCGGCCATCACCGTGAAGCCTGACACCCGTATCCGAGAGATCGCCCGCATCATGCGGGAGAACCAGATCAGCAGCGTGCCGGTAGTGGACGACGCCGACCGGCCGGTGGGCGTGGTGACGGAGATCGACCTGATCGAGCGCCACGCCCCGGTGAAGCCGCCCCAGTACCTGGCCATCCTCTCTGGCCTGATCCCGGTGAGCCTGGAGGAATACCGCCGCTACAAGGAGCAGGTGCGCCATATCCTGGCCATCAACGCGGAGCAGCTCATGAGCACCCAGTTCGAGACCATCGCCCCCGAGGCCAGCGTGGAGGAAGCCCTGGAGCGCATGCTGGATCCGGCCATCTTCCTGCTGCCCGTGGTGGCCGAGGAGCGGATCCTGGGGGTGGTGACTCGGACGGACCTGGTGCGGCTGATCGAGGAGCTGGAGCTGGCGGACGAGGAGGGCCAGGAGAGCCCGGCCTAGGCGCCAGGAGCCTGAGGCGCGGACTTGGACGGCTCTTGCGAGGGCGAGGCGGGCCGGCCTCGCTGCCGGAGCCGCTCCACGTCCAGGCGCATGGTCAGGAAGGCCAGGAGCAGGATGGTCAGCGCGGCGGAGAGGTAGGCCATCCCTTCCCCCAGGGCCCCCAGGATGCCGTTGCCCCAGATGGGCCCCACAGTGCGGCCCAGGCTCTCCAGGGCGCTGTTCACCCCCTGAACCTGTCCCTGCTCTTCCGGTCCACCGGCCTGGCTGAGCAAGGCCACCAGGGCGGGAGAGGCCAGGGCCGCCCCGATGGAGGCCGGCACCAGCGCGGCGACGAAGAGGGGCACAGTGTAGATGAAGCTGGCCGCGCCCAGCCCCCCAGCGGCCAGGAAGAGCCCCAGGATCAGGGTGCGTTTCTCTCCCAGCCGATGGACCACAGCGCCCACCATCATCCCCTGGACGATGACGCCGATGAAGCCCACAAAGGCCAGGATGTAGCCCACCTGGGTGATGCCGAAGTCGAAGCGGATAGCCGCGAAGAGGGTGAAGGTGGTCTGGTAGACGGCCATGGAGGCCCAGTAGAGGAAGTCGATGGTGAGCAGCTGTCCCAGGACGGGCCGGCGCAGGAGCTGGGGAATGTCTCGCCAGGGGGCGGGGCGAGCAGCCTGCACCCGGTGGCGGGTCTCGGGCAGCCAGAAGTAGGTGAGGAGCAAGGCGATGGTGGCCAGAACCGCCGCACCCCAGGCCGGTGCGGCGTCGTCGATCTGGCCCAGGAGCCCGCCCAGGGCCGGGCCGAAGATGAAGCCCAGCCCGAAGGCCGCCCCGATGATGCCGAACGCCTTGGCCCGATCCTTCTCCTCGGTCACATCGCTGATGTAGGCCCGAGCCGTGGAGATGTTGCCCCCGGAGAGACCGTCCAGGATGCGGGCGGCGAAGAGGAGGAAGAGGGAGTTGGCCACGGCCAACATCACAAAGCTGATCACCGTCCCCAGCAGGCTGAAGAGGAGCACCGGGCGGCGGCCGATGCGATCCGACCAGCTGCCCAGGATGGGGGAGGCCAGGATCTGGGCGATGGAGTAGGAGGCGAAAAGCAGGCCGATCTGGAAGGGGGTGGCGCCTACCGCCTCCGCGTAGAAGGGTAGGATGGGGATGATGATGCCGAAGCCGATGAGGTTGACGAAGACGATCAGGAAGATGATGGTCAACTGGCGGCGGTTGGACATGCCTGGGACACCTCTCAAGCTGGTTTGCCACGCTGCCACGGCGGATGGTGCAGTCCCCTGAGGCAGTGGACGATCCTGGTGACGACTTTTGGCTGGGCCATGGTACCACAATCCGAGGAGGGATGCACAACCGGCGGCCGGACTTCCACGGCGTCAAGTGGATGTAATCTCAGGGGCGGCAAAGCTTAGAAAATCTCTCGCCACCTTGGTTGACAGAGGGCTTGCGAGGGTGCTAAAATATAGCTGTCAGCCTATGGCTGCCCCGATCCTACCCCAGATGCCTGCCTGGTCCCCTTCCTACCAAGGCAGGCATGGACTCATCGGGAGGGCCCCTGGAATTCCAGGGGCCCCCGCTCTTTTCCCCGTTTGTTGCTCTCCCTGGGCGGCTGCTTCCACACGTTTCGCCAGCGAGTGTTGGCTGTTTTTCCGACGCCAATTCTACGCTTTCCCCACGATTTTTCGACGCTTCGCCGAAACCTGCCTGGAATCCCCCTTCCTGGACCTCCGCATCCTTGCCTAAACTTTCCTCCCTCACTAAAATGGGATCATCCCAGCAGGCTGAACGATCCTTCTTGACAGGCGCGGATGGCTCCGGTTCACCGCTCCTGGCATCGGCCTAGAAGGTCCACGGGATGCTCATGGATGGGAGGAGGAAGAGATGATCTCATCGACCCGGCTGGTTAGCAACATCACCTTGCTCATCGGCGTGCTGTTTCTGGTCAGCTTTGTGGGCCTGGAGCTGGCCGGTATCCAGATGAATCCTCTGCTGCCGGCCCTGGCTGCCTTCTGTTTTGCCTGCGCGGCCATGTTGGATCGCTTCGACATGCCCCGGACCGAGTGAGCTCATTCGTTCCACATCCTGGCTTCGGCACTGGCTCCTTTCCGCGCCACACCTTCGGTGTGGCCTTCTTTTTTGCCCACATTTCTGCCCCCTGAAGCGCCCAGGCAGGATTGCAATATCCCATCAGATTGGGCATAATAGCCAGGGTCTGCACCTTTCCCCGAACCCTTTCAGTTCCATTCGAATTCATTGCCAGAGTTCAAGGGCGAAATCTGGCTGTGAGATAGCGCAACATTCAGCAACGAGATCGCTCGATTTCACCACAGCACAGACCGTCAGGAGGAAAGAGCATGGAAAGCTACGGTATTGAAGACCGGAAGCATGGCCTCGAAAAACATGGCATCGTCAACCCCGGGCATGTCTACTGGCATCTCCCCACCCCGGCCCTGTACGAGGAGGCCCTCTTCGGACGAGAAGGCAACCTGGTGCACCTGGGTCCCCTGGTGGTGCGCACCGGCAGCCACACCGGCCGCTCCCCCAACGACCGCTTCATCGTGAAGGAGCCCACCACGGAGAACGACATCTGGTGGGGGGACGTGAATCGCCCCTTCTCCCAGGAGCACTTCGACCGCTTGTTGACCCGGATGCAGGCCTACCTCCAGAACCGCAACCTCTACGTCTTCGACGGCTATGCCGGCGCGGACGAGCGCTACCGCATGCGGGTGCGCTTCATCACCGAGTTCGCCTGGCACAACCTCTTCGTGCGCAACATGTTCATCCGGGAGCTGGACCCGGAGAAGCTGCGGGAGTTCGTGCCCGAGTTCACGGTGATCAACGCCCCCAATTTCTACGCCATCCCCGAAGCGGACGGCACCAACAGCCAGACCTTCATCCTCCTGAACTTCCAGAAGAAACTGGTGCTCATCGGCGGCACAGCCTACGGCGGCGAGAACAAGAAGTCCATCTTCAGCGTGATGAACTACGTGCTCCCCAAGCAGGGCGTCCTGAGCATGCACTGCAGCGCCAACTACGGCAAGGACAAGGACGATGTGGCCCTCTTCTTCGGCCTGAGCGGCACAGGGAAGACTACCCTGAGCGCGGACCCGGAGCGCACGCTCATCGGGGATGACGAACACGGCTGGAGCGACGACGGCGTCTTCAACCTGGAGGGGGGCTGCTACGCCAAGGTGATCCGTCTGGACCCCCAGGGCGAGCCGGAGATCTACCAGACCACCCGGCGCTTCGGGACCATCCTGGAGAACGTGGCTTTCGATCCTGTCACCCGGCGGGTGGACCTGAACGACGCCTCCCTGACCGAGAACACCCGAGCCAGCTACCCCATCACCCACATCTCCAACGCGGACCCCTCCGGCGTGGCCGGCCACCCCAAGAACATCATCTTCCTCACCGCGGACGCCTTCGGGGTGCTGCCGCCCATCAGCAGGCTGACCCGAGCCCAGGCCATGTACCACTTCCTCAGCGGCTACACGGCCAAGGTGGCCGGGACGGAGGTGGGCATCACCGAGCCGGTGCCCAACTTCAGCGCCTGCTTCGGCGCCCCCTTCATGCCCCTGCACCCAGGCGTCTACGCGGAGCTGCTGGGCGAAAAGATGGACAAGCACAACGCCAAGGTCTGGCTGGTGAACACCGGTTGGACCGGTGGCCCTTACGGCGTGGGGCAACGCATGAAACTGGCCTACACCCGGCGCATGGTCGCCGCTGCGCTGGCAGGCGAGCTGGACGATGTGGAGACCTGGACGGACCCGGTCTTCGGTCTGCACGTGCCCGCCCACATCGAAGGGGTGCCGGACGAGATCCTCAACCCTCGGGAGACCTGGCCGGACAAGGCCGCCTACGACGAGCAGGCCCGGAAGCTGGCCCGCATGTTCGCGGAGAACTTCCTCCACTTCGCAGAGGGCGTCAGCGAGGAGGTCAAGGCGGCAGGGCCCAGGGTCACGGCCTAGCCTGCACCGCACAATCCACTCGCGAAAGAGCCCGGACCACGCTCGGTCTGGGCTCTTTTCATGGCGGGCGGCCTGGGGTTCGT
>CAYQEB010000141.1:0-1613 GCA_964416395.1 uncultured Caldilineaceae bacterium
AGGCGCCCACCCCGGCGGCTGGCCGACTCGTGGAAGCTCTGGACCGCGTTGGGGCCTTCGGCTCGGGCCATGGCCAGGTGATCCACGGGCTTGTCTTTGGGCCGGTAGGGGCGAATCCGGTCGAAGTGCTTGCTCAGGAAGAGGTTGTAGATGGCCTGGAAGGAAGGCTCGTCCAGGAGCATCTCGGTGACCCGGTCCCCCACACCCAGTCGCTTGGGCTTCTTGGGGTCCGCCACCAGCCGGTGGGCGTCGCTGCTCTGGATGCAGTGCATGCGCCGGGGGTACTCGGGCTTGGAGCCGTTGAAGAAGCGGCAGGTGGAGTGGCGGCTGCGGCTCTCCATGTCCGTGACCTCCAGGGCCATCAGGTTCGGGTCCTGGGTGTAGGCGATCTTGGTCTGGCCGCCGAAGGGGAAGTTGCGCATGGCCACACCGTGGGTGCTGTTGGCGTGGGCGGCGATGGGGATGCCCCCGGCCTCCCGGATCACCCGGTAGGCGGTGAGGACGTCCGTGCTGGCGCCTGTCTCGGTGGTGCCCGCGTCCAGCTTCTCCGGCGGCACGTTCAAGCTGAGGAGAATGTGCTCCAGCTCCCGCACGGAGGTTCCTGGCGGGAAGATCCCCAGGATGTGGAAGCCGAAGGTGGCGGTGAACTCGAAGCCGGGCAGGACCAGGACCTTGTTGGCCAGGCGGCGCCACTCTTCCAGTCGATCCTTTTCCTCCTTCCGCAGGCGGCCTTCGGATTCCAGCCGGGTCAGCCACTCGATCTCCTGGCGGATGGCAGCCACCCCGGCCACGGTGTTGTGGTCGGTGATGGCGATGATGTCCAGCTCCTTCTCCACAGCCTTGCGGATGATGTCCAGGTAGGTCACCTCCGCCTGCTGGTAGTCACTGGAGGCGGGGGTGTGCAGGTGCAGGTCCACCTTGTACCAGCGGCGCTTGTTGCCACCACTGTTGGTGTTACTGCTGCTGCCACTGCTGCTACCACTGCCGCTACCACTGTTGCTGCTCTGTTTCGTTGTGTTCTGTTTTCGATTTCTGGTCACAAGCCAAAACAATCCTTTCTGGGCAGGGCTCGACCCGGTGGCGCCGGTGGGGCCATGGTCTCATGGCCTGGGCGCGTGTTGTGGGCGCGAGAGCTGCCAAATGGTGAATGGGTTGACTTGGGGCTGATCAAACTGGGAGGGGTGATCCGGCGGGGCTGGGATCGGCTCCAGGAGGCATGGTTCTTCGGGGTGCGTCCGCCCGAGCAGGCGGTTTCCAGTCGAACTTCCGGGTTGTGGACCCAGCCTTGCGGCTTGTGCGGGCAAATTGCGTTGACAATAAGGTGTCCTGGCCCCGGCTGGGGGGCGCTGTCAATAGGCTCGCTGAAGCCTGTCAAGGCATCTGCAGCAAAATACGACCGAAATGCACCGGTGCGGGAAACATGCGTTTCTGGGAGAAGAGCACCACAACAACTGATATCGGGCAAATGGGCCGCTTCAGACAATCTCAGCTCGACCCGAGCCGCTGGTGATCGTTCCAATCGGTGGAGGCGTGGAAAATTCCGGACGTCACTGGATTCGGGCCCTTTTTCCGCTGCTAAGCTGGCTCAAATTCGTGGCGACTGGCCGGTGACC
>CAYQEB010000141.1:1713-8275 GCA_964416395.1 uncultured Caldilineaceae bacterium
GGGACCGTGGCTTCCTCTTCCAGGGGCTCCGGGCAAAGGGCCGCCTCCAGGACCTCGTCCACTGTGTCCACCAGGACGAACGTCATCTGTTCTCGCACCGTCTCCGGCACGTCCTCCAGGTCTGCCTCGTTGCGTTTGGGCAGGATGATGGTGGTCAGCCCGGCTCGAGCGCCGGCCAGCACCTTCTCCTTGAGCCCGCCGATGGGCAGCACCTGGCCTCGCAGGGTGATCTCCCCGGTCATGCCCACGTCCGGCTTCACCGGCCGGTTGGTGAGCAGGCTGGCCAGAGCCGTCACCATGGTGACGCCGGCGCTGGGCCCATCCTTGGGGATGGCCCCCGCGGGGATGTGCAGATGGATGTCCATCTTGTCGAAGAAGTGGGGATCGATCCCCAGCTTCTCCGCTCGGCTGCGCACGTAGCTGAGCGCGGCCTGGGCGCTCTCCTTCATCACCGGGCCCAGCTGCCCTGTCAGGATGAAGCCCTTGCTGCCCGGCATCTTGGTGGCCTCGAAGAAGAGGATGTCGCCGCCGGTCATGGTCCAGGCCACGCCGATGGCCACGCCGGGCATCTGCACTCGCTGGACGATCTCCTCGCTCAGGTACTTGCGCTTGCCCAGGTACTTGGTCAGGTCCTCCGCGTCCACCACCGTGGGGCCGGTGAGCTCCCCTGCGGCGATCTTGGCGGCGATCTTGCGGCAGACCTTGCCGATCTGCCGTTCCAGGTTGCGCACGCCGGCCTCCCGGGTGTAGCCTCGGACGATCTCCCGCAGGGCGTCTTCGGTGAAGGTCACCTCCTCCGGGTGCAGCCCGTTCTCCTTGATCTGCCGAGGCACCAGGTAGCCCTGGGCGATCTTGACCTTCTCGTCCTCGGTGTAGCTGCTGAGCAGGATCACCTCCATCCGGTCCAGCAGGGGCTGGGGGATGGTGTCCAGCACGTTGGCTGTGGTGATGAACATCACCTGGCTCAGGTCGAAGGGCACGTCCAGGTAGTGGTCCCGGAACTCCCGGTTCTGCTCCGGGTCCAGCACCTCCAGGAGGGCGCTGGTGGGATCGCCCCGGAAGTCTCGGCCCAGTTTGTCCACCTCGTCCAGCATGAAGACCGGGTTCTTGGTGCCCACCCGGCGCAGGCTCTGGATGATGCGGCCGGGCATGGCGCCGATGTAGGTGCGGCGGAAGCCCCGGATCTCCGCCTCGTCCCGGACGCCGCCCAGGGCCATGCGCACGAACTTGCGACCCATGGCTCGGGCGATGCTGATGCCCAGGCTGGTCTTGCCCACTCCGGGCGGCCCCACGAAGCAGAGGACCACGCCTTCCCGCTCCCGGCGGATCTTGTCCCGCAGATCCTCCTCTTCCTCAGGCGCTTCACCCTTGCGCTCGGACCGCAGCTTGCGCACGGCCAGGTACTCCAGGATGCGCTCCTTGATCTCCTGCAGGCCGTAGTGGTCCTCGTCCAGGACCCGGCGGGCGTGTTCGATGTCCAGGTTGTCCGGTGTGGTCACCTGCCAGGGCAGGCTCACCATCAGGTCCAGGTAGGTCTTGATGACGCTGTACTCCGCGGCCTGGACGGGCATGCGTCGCATGCGGTTCAGCTCCCGGAGAGCCTCCTTTTTGGCCTCCTCGGGCATGCCGGCCGCCTCGATGCGCTCCTCCAGCTCGCGGATCTCCGCGGCTTGCTCGTCCTCCTCGCCCAGCTCCTTCTGGATGGCCTTGAGCTGCTCTCGCAGATAGAACTCCCGCTGCATCCGCTCCATCTCGCCCTGGGCCTCGGACTGGATCTTGCGGCCCAGCTCCATGACCTCCACCTCCTTGTTCAGGAGTTGGATCAGGAGCAGGAGCTTGTCCTGGATGCGGTCCAGCTCCAGGATCTTCTGGGCGTCCTCGATGCTCAGGCGGATGCTGCTGGCCACCAGGTAGGCCAGTTGGCGGGCGTTCTCCACGTTGGAGGCCATCACCGCCAGCTCGTCCGGCATGCGGCTGTCCAGCTCCACCAGCCGTTGGAAGAGGTCCTGGACCGCTCGGGTCAGGGCCTCGGTCTCCAGGTTCTCTTCCACCTCCTCAGGCAGGACCTCCACTCGGGCCCGCAGGTAGGGCTTCTCCTGCACCCATTCCCGGATGCGGATGCGCTCCAGCCCCTGGACCGCCAGGCGGATGGTGCCGTCCGGCGCTCGGAGCACCCGGTGGACCTGGGCCACGGTCCCCACCTGGTAGACCTCATCCGGGGAGGGCTCCTCCAAGGTTTCGTCCTTGCTGGTGACCAGAGCGATGAGGCGGCTTTCGGGCAGGGCGTCCTCCACCAGGCGGATGCTGCGCTCCTGGCCGATGGTGAGGGGCAGCCACATCATGGGGTAGACCACCACGCCCCGCAGAGGGAGCACGGGCAGGTCGTCGTCCCCGAGCTTCATCAGCTTTTCCCGCTGGGCCATCTCCGCGGCCCGAGCGTCTCGCTGCCGTTCTGCAGTGGAGTCGTAGAGCACTTCACCCTGCTCGTCCTCCGCCCACTCCAGTTCGTAGCTATCCCAGTTCTCTTCGTTTCGTTTTGGCATGGTTGGTGTCTATCTCTGTTGGCAATCTCTGTTGGTGTCTCTAGATTTGTTTGTCCAGCTCGCGTGATCGATTCGTTGATGGTGCGCTGGCTTGATCCTTACCAATTGGCGCCTGCTCTTCCAACTCTCTGGCGCTCCGTTCTCGGGCAGATCATCGGCTCGCGCCACGTGGTCCCATGCCACGTTCGCTGAGCGGGATCCGGTCCAGGAGTTGGGGCCAGAAAGTCGGATCCGAGAGAGTCGGATCCAAATGTGAAGCAAAACACCAGGGTCCGCAAGGGCGGGATTTACATAGTTTTCTGCTGTTTGAGTTGCCTTTGCGGTGGGATCCAGCTGATTACACTAATTTAGACGTTTCATAAGGGCGTATAGTTTCAAGCAACGCATCCTTTCGTGCATTGAAATTTTACCACAACTGGGCAAATCTGAAAGTGCTCGCGCTCCCCGTGCTCCACCGTCAGACGTGGTCTGGGCATCTCGAACTTGCCCGGAAATCTGGTTGATTCTCCGGCCCGATGGTATAATTTCCCCTGTCATCCCCCTGCCTACAGCGGTCCCATCCGGGCCACTTCGACCTGTGGCCACACACCGAGGAAGGTGCCCGACATGACCAAAGCTGCTCAACAGACCATCCAGGAGTTCATGGACGCCCTGGCCGCCAAGACCTCCACGCCCGGGGGCGGCGGCGCAGCCGCATTGACCGGAGCCGAGGCCGCCGCGCTCATCAGCATGGTGGTCAACTTCACCGTGGGCCGCAAGAAGTACGCGGCTGTGGAGGAAGAGATGCGCGGCTACCTGGCCCAGAGCGAAGCCCTGCGCCAGGAGCTGTTGGACCTCATCGACGCGGACGCGGAGGCCTTCAACGCGGTCTCCGCCTGCTACGGCATGCCCAAGGAGACCGAGGAGCAGAAGGCGGCCCGCACCGCAGCCATGCAGAAGGCCCTGAAGGGCGCGGCCCAGGTGCCCTACCAGGTGGCGGAGCGCTGCCTGACCATCCTGCGCATGGCCGAGCCGGTGGGGGCCAAGGGCAATCCCAACGTGGTCAGCGACGCGGCCACTGCGGCCTACCTGGCCCAGGCCGCCCTCCTCAGCGCCATCGCCAACGTGAGCATCAACCTGAAGTACATCAAGGACCAGGCCTTCGTCCAGGAGTGGTCGGCCAAACGGGACCAACTGGTGGCCCAGGCCAAGGAGGCCTACGCAGCCGCCCTGGCCGCCTGCCAGGAGACCCTGGGGGTGCCCCTGTGAGCGCGCAGCTGCTGGACGGCAAAGGGCTGGCCAGGCGCATCAAGGCCGAGCTGAAAGAGACCATCGCCCGGCTCCAGGAGCAGCACCAGGTGGCGCCCACCCTGGCCGTCATGCGGGTGGGGGACGACCCGGCCGCAGCCGGCTACGCCCGGGCCATCAAGCGCAACTGCGAAGGCGTGGGCGTGGCCTTCCACCCGGAGGTGCTGCCCCAGGACGCCACCCAGGCCCAGGTCATGGCCGTGCTGGAGGAGCTGAACGCCAGCCCCAAGATCCACGGCATCATGGTCCTGGAGCCGGTGCCGGACCAGATCGACCTGGACGCCCTGATCCTGGCCCTGAACCCGGCCAAGGACGTGGATGGCGTCCACCCGGTGAACGCGGGACGGCTCATGCAGCAGCGCCCCCCCTACTTCGTGCCCGCCACCCCCGCTGGCGGCATCCGTCTGCTGGAAGAGGCCGGGGTGGCCTTCAAGGGCAAGCGGGCCGTGGTCATCGGCCGCAGCGACATCGTGGGCAAGCCCATGGCCCTCCTGCTGCTCCACCGGCACTGTACGGTGACCATCGCCCACAGCCGCACGGTGGATCTGCCCGCCGTGGCCCGGGAAGCGGACATCCTCTGCGTGGCCGTGGGCCGGCCCGAGATGGTGACCGGGGATTGGGTCAAGCCCGGCGCCATCGTGGTGGACTTCGGCACCACCTACACCGAAGAGGGGTTGAAGGGAGACTGCCACCAGGAGAGCGTGGCGGCTGTGGCCGGGATGATGACCCCGGTCCCCGGCGGCGCCGGGCCCATGACCAACGCCATGCTCATGGCCAACGTCCTGGAGGCGTACAAGCGCGCCGTTGGGGTCGAAGTTTGACCCCTCAGGAGCCAGGCGTGGCGCTGCGTGTCGAAACATGCGTTGAAACGTGCGCCGAAACGCGAGTCGAAACGTGAAACGTGAAGAGGGTGGAAGGCTTCACGTTTCACGTTTTGTCTTTCACGCCCCTTCGCTTCAGGCCCTCTTCCACTGCCCTTTCCCGTTGCGCTTTTAGGCTAGCTTCTGTTCGGACCTCATGCGAATCTCCAAACGCCTCCTCCATCCCACCGTCCTGGCCCTCTACGCGCTGCTCACCCTGGTGATGACCTGGCCCGCGGGCGCGAACCTGGCCCAGGCCATCCCTGGGGACGGCTTCGACGGCTGGCAGAACTACTGGAACCTCTGGTGGATGAAGGTGGCCCTGGTGGAGCGCATCCAATCCCCCTTCGTCACGGATCTCCTCTACCACCCCACCGGGGTGAACCTCTACTTCCACACCCTGAACCCTTTCAACGGCCTGGTCACCCTGCCCATCCAGCTGAGCGGCAACCTCTTCCTGGCCTACAACGGGGTGGTCTTCCTGAGCTGGGTCCTGGGCGGCTACGGCGTCTTCCTGCTGGTGCGCTGGCTCCTGGGTGGAGACGGGTGGCTTGCCCCCTTCCTGGCTGGCCTCGTCTACGTCTTCGCCCCCTTCCACATGGCTCACCTCTTGGGTCACATGCAGGTGATGAGCCTGGAGTGGATCCCCTTCTACATCCTGGCCCTCCTGCGGGGGATGCGCCGGGCCCGCCAAGGCCGCTCCTGGGCGCGGGACGGCCTCCTGGCCGGCCTCTTCCTGGCCCTGACCGGCCTCTGCGACTGGTACTTCGTCCTCTACCTGTTCCTCTTCACGGGCCTGGCGGTGATCTGGCAGGTCGGGGAACAGCTGCGGGGGAAAGCGGCGAGGATCGCAGCCCCGAGCCGCCTGGCCTCCGCTCTGAGCGTTCTGGGCCCGCCTCTCCTGGCGGGGGGCGTGTTCCTGCTTCTCCTCAGCCCCATCCTCCTGCCCATGATCCGGGAGGCCCTCCGCTTTCGCTTCATGGTGCGCCCGGCCCAGGACCTCTACATCCTCAGCGCCAGCCTGCTGGACTTCCTGGTCCCCAACCGACTGCACCCCCTCTTCCGGCCGGACAGCTTCCAGTGGCCGGGCAACCAGGTGGCGCCGGTGAGCGAGCGGACCATCAGCCTGGGCTACACGCCCCTGCTCCTGGCCCTGCTGGCCGCCTGGAAGCGCCCCCGCCTCAGCCGTTTCTGGCTGGCAAGTGGGCTCTTCTTCCTGCTCCTGGCCCTGGGCCCGGCCTTGCACCTGGGCAGCATCACCTGGGCGGACGTGCCTGCCGATCCGCCGCCGGTCAGCTGGACGCCCTACGGCATCCTCAACCGGGTGGTGCCCTTCATGCGCATCAGCCGCAGCGTGAGCCGATTCGCCCTCATGGTGGAGCTCAGCCTGGCTGTGGCCGCGGGCCTGGGCTTCCACTGGCTCCTCCAGGGGCGCGGCCGGAGCCAGGCCCTGCTCCTGGGCGTGGCGGGCGTGGCCCTTCTGCTGGCCGAGTTCTGGGTGGCCCCTTTCCCGGTCAGCCCCCCGGATACGCCGGACTTCTACCGTCAGCTGGCCCAGGAGCCCGGCGCCCAGGCCGTCCTGAACCTGCCCATGAACTTCGACCGGCCCGGCTACCTCCTCTACCAGACGGTGCACCGCAAGCCCCTGACCGTGGCCTACATCAGCCGGGACGATCCTCGCACCCTCACCCAGCGGGCGCCGGTGCTCCAGCACTTCCGCCACCTGGGACCGGACATCCTGGCCGACGATCCAGCGGATGTGGGGCGAACGGTGCTGGCGGATCTGGACGTGGGCTGGGTGGTCCTGGACCGCTACAAGATGCCCGGCGGGCTGGAGCGCCGCTACACCACCGAGCTGGCCCAGGCCATCTT
>CAYQEB010000142.1:0-7997 GCA_964416395.1 uncultured Caldilineaceae bacterium
TCGGTCGTCCGTCCGGGTGCCGTTGAAGGCCTTGGCGCCGAAGTCCGCGCCGCCGAAGTAGCGCTGGTTGATGCCGCTGCCGCCGCTGCGGTACTGCATGTCCACCAGGTAATCGCCGATGTCCCCGCCCAGGTTGTGGACCAGGGTCTTGGCCTGGTTCTGGCTGATGCCCACCCAGCCGCTGTCGTAGTCGGGCTTGGGCATCTTCCAGATGCGAATCCGGGTCTGGTCTGCGTAGTCGTCCTCGTCACGGCGGAAGAGGCTGATGGAGTTGTTGTTCAGGGAGCGCCAGTAGGCCCCCACTCGGTCGTCCGTCCGGGTGCCGCCGAAGGCCTTGGCGCCGAAGTCCGCGCCGCCGTAGTAGCGCTGGTTGATGCCGCTGCCGCTGCTGTTGTACTGCATGTCCACCAGGTAGTCGTCTGCGCTGCCGCCCAGGTTGTGGATCAGGTTGGTGGCCGCCGCGCCTGGGGTCAGGTCCACCCAGCCGCTGTCGTAGTCCGGTGGGGTGGGCTGCCAGTAGTGCCAGATGCGGATGCGCACCTCCGACGCGTAGATGTCCTCGGGCCGGCGATAGACGGTGATCTTGTCCGCGGTCAGGGTGCGCCAGTAGGCGGCCACTCGGTCGTTCTCATTGGTCCCGGGGGCCGGGTTGGCGCCGAAGTCCGCGCCCCCGTAGTAGCGCTGGTTCACGCCGCTGCCGCCGCTGCGGTACTGCATGTCCACCACGTAGTGGTCCGGGTCGCCGCCGATGTTGTGTGCCAGGATCTTGGCCTGGTCCTGGTTGATGCTCACCCAGCCGCTGTCGTAGGTGGGCGTGGGGCGTTTCCAGATGCGGACGCGCACCTGGGACGCGTAGTCGTCCTCGGCTCGACGGAAGAGGGTGATGGAGCTGTTGTTCAGGGAGCGCCAGTAGACGCCCACCCGGTCGTCCGTCCGGGTGCCGTTGAAGGCCTTGGCGCCGAAGTCCGCGCCGCCGAAGTAGCGCTGATTGATGCCGCTACTGCCGCTCTTGTAATCCATGACCACCACATAGTCGTCCGCGCTGCCGCCCAGGCTGTGGGTCAACGTGGTGGCCGCCGCGCCTGGGGTCAGGCTCACCCAGCCGCTGTCGTAGTTCGGGTTGGGATCCACCCAGATGCGGATGCGCACGGCGTCCGCGTAGATGTCCTCGGGCCGACGGTAGACGGTGACCGTGCTGGTGGTCAGGCTGCGCCAGTAGGCCCCCACCCGGTCGTCCGGGTTGGCGCCAGGAGCCGGCTTGGTCCCAAAGTCCGCGCCCCCGTAGTAGCGCTGGTTGATGCCATTTACGTCTTCGGCCTTGTAGTCCATGACCACCACGTAGTTGTCCACGTCGCCGCCCAGGTTGTGGGTCAACGTGCGGGACTGGTCCGGCTGCAGAGAGACCCAGCCGCTGTCGTAGGAGGGCCCACCGGAGAAAGCTGCCCCCACCACAGCCACGCTCGCCATGCCTTGGGCGACCAGGGCGGCATCGTCCCCGCCGGGCTCCTCTGGCACGGGCGATGTCTCCTGGGCGCTCACCAGGCCCGGCAGCAAGGCGAGGAGCAGGGCGAGGGTGTAGAGCCATTGCCACGAATGTCTACGCAAGGTTGGAATACAACGCATGTAGGGCCTCCTTTGAGAGTGGATTTGGGCGAACGCTCGATCCGGGTGACTTTGGACGCAAGGTGACTGAAGACAACCAACTTCTAGCTCGGGTCAATGGGATGGTTGGGTGGATGGATCGGAAGGTCGGGATGGTCTCCATCCATGATACCGGCAGGCGAAGGTGTCCACGATGTCCCAGAACACGAAGAAAAGGTGCGCCAGATCACAGAAACGGGGAACAGTTGGCCCCGCGCCGGGCCGAGAAGGGAACCACACCCCCATTGTACCACCGCCGCGCCCCACGTCGCCTGACAAAACCCAGGCAAGCAGGTACAATGAACCCCCCCGCCGCACCCACCCACCACCCACACGGCAGGAGGTTCCCATGCCCGACTTTTCCGCTTTCGACGCCTACATCGACGCCCACCAGGAGCAGTTCATCCAGCGGCTGGCGGAGCTGGTGGCCATCCCCAGCGTATCGGCCCAGGGTGGACCGCCCATGCGCCAGGCCGCGGAGGCCGTCCGGGATCTGGCCCGGTCCATCGGCCTGGAGGCCCGCCTGGTGGAGGTGGATCCTGGCCAGCCGCCCTTTGTCCTGGCCGAAATCGGCCCCACGGACGCCCCCCGCACCCTCATGATCTACAACCACTACGATGTCCAACCCCCGGAGCCCCTGGAGCTGTGGGACTCGCCTCCTTTTCAGCTGCAGCAGCGGGAGGGCAAGCTCTACGGCCGGGGCACAGCGGACAACAAGGGCAACCTGACCGTGCGCCTCAGCGCCATCCAGGCCTACCGGGAGACCCTGGGCGAGCTGCCTCTGCGCATCCTTTTCGTCATCGAGGGGGAGGAGGAGATGGGCAGCCCCCAGATGGCCCGCTTCAGCCAACAGCAGGCGGCCCTGCTGAGGCAGTGCCATGGCTGCTGGTGGGAGGCGGGCGGCGTCAACGACAAGGGACAGAGCACCCTCACCATGGGGCTAAAGGGGTTGGCCGCCCTGGAGTTCCACGCCAAGGTCATGGCCCGGGACAGCCACTCCGCGGCCGGTGGCGTCCTGCCCAACGCCATCTGGCGGCTCATGGAGGCCCTGACCACCCTGCGCCGCCCCGACGGGACTCTGACCATCGATGGCCTGGCCGAGCACCTGGCCCCCATCAACCCCCGGGACCTGGAGCTCATCGCCGCCTCGGACTGGGACGAACAGGGCATGCTGGAGGCCTTCGGGATCCAGGAGCTCCTGGGCGGCCGCCGGGGGAAGGAAGCGGAGATCCAGTTCCTCCTGCGCCCCTGCATGAGCATCAACGGCATCATCGGCGGCTACACCGGCCCCGGAGGCAAGACGGTCATCCCCTGCCAGGCCACAGCCAAAACCGACATCCGCCTGGTCCCCAACCTAACCCCGGAGCTGGTGCGGAGGCTGGTCCGAGAGCATCTGGATCGGCGGGGCTTCCACGACATCCAGATCCGGGAGAGCGAGTTGGGCCTGCGCCCGGCCAAGACAGACCCAGACGCGCCTATCGTCCAGGCCGCGGCCCGGGCCATCCAGGAGGCCACAGGGAAACCTGCAGCCCTGGCCCCCAACATGGCTGGCAGCGGCCCCATGTACGATCTCTGCGACGCCCACGGCATCCCCACCATCGCCATGGGGGTGGCCTATCGGGACAGCCGGGGCCACGCCCCCAACGAGAACATCCGCCTGGCCGACTTCCTTACGGGCATGAAGATCGCCGGACGGTTCTTCCACCAGTTCGCCCAGAGCTAGACAGGCCTGCCACCGAGCTTCACCGAGCTCCACGGAGCGCCACGGAGCGCCAGGTTGGGCCCGTCCCAGATTGGGGATGACGGTGCACGGCGGCGCTCCAGCCATGAGCCGGGGCGGAGCCTCAACCGTTTTTGAACGCTTTTTTTCACGCTTGACAAAGGATCGCGGCTGTGGGATACTCATGCTCAGCTAGGCCACGGCCCCCTGAGCGCAGGTCACCAGCGCCGGTCGCCTGGCCCAGCCTCCCAACGCTATCCCAAATAAAGGAGGTGATGCCCATGGATAAACAGTATGGCAGTCCAAGTCCGGTAGCATCACCTCGGAGTCGCCTCCGCTAAGGATGCTACCGGACACCAAAAGGCCCTCGTCGAACGACGAGGGCCTTTTGCTTGGTGCGCCCTACCCTTGTTGAGGGAGGCCAAGAGCCAGGCAAAAAGAAACTGCCGACCGGGATGCGGTCGGCAGTCATGTCTCCGAGGGGCGCCTAACGGGGCTCGAACCCGTAACCTCTTGATCCACAATCAAGCGCTCTACCTTTGAGCTATAGGCGCCACGGCTTGCTCGGGCGAGCCTTCACAGGCCGGCGGAGCGATGCAGGAAAAAGCCGGGGGAGGCCGAACCCACCCCCGGCTCTGGCTGGGGGACAGGGATTCGAACCCCGATTGACGGATCCAAAGTCCGTAGTCCTGCCATTAGACGATCCCCCACCAAACGCCCCGAGATGGGACGATGGGAAAAAGGAGTGTGCCGAGGCCCAGACTTGAACTGGGGACACACGGATTTTCAGTCCGTTGCTCTACCAGCTGAGCTACCTCGGCACAAAGGCCGACCTGATCGGTCGGCCCTGAGAGCGGGCGATGAGATTCGAACTCACGACCTTCTCCTTGGCAAGGAGACGTTCTACCACTGAACTACGCCCGCATGGTTCAATTGTGCTGCAAGCACGGTAGCCGGCCCATGGATGACGGGAACAGACCGTCTTGGCTGAGTGGACCCGGTCGGATTCGAACCGACGATCTCCTCCGTGCAAGGGAGGCGCCTTCCCGCTTGGCCACGGGCCCGCGCGTCAGGCGCTGGCTGATGGTGCCGACGAGAGGACTCGAACCTCCACGCCCCGTAGGGCAATAGATCCTAAGTCTATCGCGTCTGCCAATTCCGCCACGTCGGCTTGAAAGTCCGGCGGTCTCTCCGAGCAAAACGCGCATTCCAGGGGACAAGACAGCCCGTACTCCCGATTCTGTTCACCCCACCGCCACCCTGGATGGCCGTGGAGCTGCCGTCATCTGTCTCAGCGGCCGAGACCGCTGGCGGCTTGTGGCCTGCTGGGTGTTACCCAGCCTCACCCGCACCGCTGCGACGAGATTCCACTTCTCAGCAGAACCCGCTCGCCTTGCTCTCGGTTGCACGCTCGCCTAGCCGGCCACATTGCTGTGACCGCTGGTGGGCTCTTACCCCACCCTTTCACCCCTTACCGGAAACCCGGCGGGACTGCTCTCTGTTGCGGTTGTAGTCAGACACCCGTTGCCAGATGCCTGCCCCCACTTACTGTTTCGTGGGGCAACCTTCCAGCCTGGCTTCAGGCTGGTGAGAGTCGGGAAGTTCCTCTACCGGTGAACCCACCGGCAGCGACGGCTCCGCTGTCTTGTCGTCTCGGTTGTTAATCACTCAAGTGCTGTTCACTCAAGCCGTTTGCTCGAGCCTTCTGCACAGTGCAGCGCCCAATTGACGCCCAAAAATATACCACGGGGGCTGCCGCTTGTCAAATTTCTCAAGCTGGTTTCCCCCATCACTCTCAACGCCGACGGGCCCCTCTCTGTTCCCCGACAAGCCCCCCGCCAGGAGGGATCGTCCGTTATTCGCCGCCCGCCTGAGACGGCCGCGTGACGTCCAGCTCCGGCTGGCGCGGACCCTCCACCCAGACCTCGCCGTCCGCCCAGTTCTCCTTCTTCCAGATGGGCACGATGGCCTTGAGCCGCTCGATGCCGTAGCGGCAGGCCTCGAAACAGCCATCCCCCCGGTGGGGCGTGGCCACCGCGATGACCACGCTGGGCTCCTCCACCTCGCAGCGGCCCACCCGGTGCACCATGGCCACCGCCGCCACCTTGGGCCAGCGCTCCTGGATCTCCTGGCCGATCTGGGCCATCATGGCCTCGGCCATCTCCCCGTAGGCCTCGTACTCCAGAAAGTCCGTCTCCCGGGCGCCATCCTCCGTGGCCGTCACTCCCCGGACCGTGCCAGCGAAGACGGTGACCGCGCCGCAGTCGGGCCGGGTCACCCGCCGGGCCACGTCATCCAGGGAGAGAGGTTGGTCGGTGACCTCGAACAGTTTCGTTTGGCTCATGGGATCCCCCGTTTCGGCTTTGTTCGACTTTTCCGCTCTTTCCGCTCCAGGAGCGGCTGCAAGGACCGATACAACGCAGGCCGAAGCCACCTCACCCGCCAGAGACCGGCGGGAAGAGGGCGACCACGTCCCCTTCCTGCAAGGGGGCGTCCGGGGCGGCGTAGCGCTGGTTGATCGCCGCGTAGACCGGCCGCCCAGACCAGTCCACCCCCAGCTCCTGGAAGAGGAGGTCCAGCAGTTCCGCCACCGTGGCCTCGGCTCCCAACTCCAGCTCCTTCTCGCTCCAGCCGGCCGTCTCTCGCAGGCTGGCGAACAGTCGCACTGTGACGATCATGGCTCTTCTCTTGGTTTCCTGGCCTATAGTTTCCTGGCCTATGGTTTCCGAACCTGCATTCTAGCCCAGGGCTCCCTAATCCGAGGCTTCCTGGACATTCTCTGCGGGCTCCCGCTGCCAATCGCCCGACTTGCCGCCGCTCTTGCTCAGCAGGCGGATCGCCCCGATGACCATGCCCTTCTCCAGGGCCTTGGCCATGTCGTAGATGGTCAAGGCGGCCACGCTCACCGCGGTGAGGGCCTCCATCTCCACGCCGGTCTGCCCCCGGCACTTCACCGTGGCGGTGATGACCACCCGGCTGTTGGCCTCGTCGATCCGGAAGTCCACCGCCACCTTGCTCAAGAGCAGGGTGTGGCAGAGGGGAATGAGCTCCGGCGTGCGCTTGGCGGCCATGATGCCAGCGATGCGGGCCGCGGCCAGGACGTCCCCCTTGGGCGCCCGGCCCTCCCGGATGGCGGCCAGGGTGGCCGGTTGCATGCGCACCTCCCCCTGGGCCACCGCCACCCGGCTGGTGACGGCCTTCTCGCCCACGTCCACCATGGCCGCGTGGCCTCGTTCGTCCAGATGGGTCAGCTTTTGGGAACTGCTCGACACGGTTTCTCCTCCCTCACAGCGCCCCGATCAACAGGGCATGGACCCAGCTCCCAGCCGGCAGCTCCCCCTGGGCCTGGGGCAGCTCCAGCAGGGCGTTGGCCGAACGCATGCTCAGCAGGCGGCTGCTGGCCTGGCTCCCAGTGCTGTGGGCCAGGAAGCAGCGCTGCTCCTCGTCCCAGACCAGAGTGGCCCGGTGAAACTCTGGCCGCTCCGGGTCCAGGGGCAGGGCCTGGGCCAGGCGGACCTGGATGCGGGTCAGCTCCGGTCGGGGCCAGCCGGCCAGCCTGCGCAGGGCCGGAACGGCCATCAGGTGGAAGGTGACCAGGCTGCTCACCGGGTTGCCCGGCAGGCCAAAGACTAGCCGTCGCCGGCCGTCCACCTGGGCCGTGGCGAAGGTGAGGGGCTTGCCCGGCTTCATGCGGATGCGCCCGAAGTGGACCTGCCCCGCGTGCTCCAGCAGGGGCTTGATCAGGTCCAGATCCCCCATGGAGACGCCCCCCGAGGTGAGGAGCACATCCGCCTGGGCCAGGCCGGCCTGCACCTTGGCCTCCAGCTCCGCCTGGCTGTCCCTGGACCGGCCCAGGTCCACCGGATCGCCCCCGGCCTGTCGCACCGCGGCCAGGAGCATGGTCCGGTTGCTGTCCCAGATCTGGCCGGGCCCCAGGGGCTGACCGGGCTCCACCAGCTCGTCCCCGGTGGACATGACCGCCACCCGAGGCCGGGGGTGGACCAGGACCTGGCTGCGGCCCACCGTAGCCAGGAGCCCCAGCTCCGCGGGGCCCAGTCGCTCTCCCTGGGCCAGCACCGGCTGCCCCGCCGCCACGTCCACCCCCACAGGACGCACGTCCTGGCCGGGCTGCACCCGGGCCTGGATGCGCACCCGGGGCTGGTCGTGGCCATCCAGGGGCTCGGTGGCCTCCACAGGCACCACTGCATCCGCGCCTGGGGGCAAGGGGGCGCCGGTGGTGATGTAGGCCACCTGGCCGGCCTCCAGGCGGAAGTCCGGGGCCCGGCCGGCGGTCACCTGGGCCACCACCGGGTACTCGCCGGGGCCGTCCTGGGCCACCACCGCGTAGCCATCCTTCACCGAAGCGGGAAACGGAGGCAGGGGCCGCTCCGCCACCACATCCTCGGCCAGGATCCGCCCCAGGGCATCCGCCAGAGGGACCCGCTCCGGGGGCAGGGGTTGGGCCTGGGCCAGGACCATGGCCAGGGCTTCCGAGACAGGCAACATGGGGTAGGGCGATTCGGGCATGGATATCCTCGTTCAGGGCTTCTCAGATTCGTACGCTGCCCGCTATTATACACCAGGGTGACAAATGGCCGGGAAACCGGCGCGGCCCGGGGTGCAGGCCGGTTTGTCC
>CAYQEB010000143.1:0-7879 GCA_964416395.1 uncultured Caldilineaceae bacterium
GCGCCGGCCAGGCAGGGGACGGCCGATGGGCACCCGCTCCCCCTGGAAGTCCTCGGGCGCGGGGTGGGTCAGCGCGGTGATGGTGGTCTCCGTGGGGCCGTAGGCGTTGAGCAGAGGCGTCCCGGCCCAGGGCGTGCGCTGCCAGAGCCGCACATCCTGGCCCGGCATCACGTCCCCGCCCACGATGACCAGCCGCAGCCGGTTGGCCGGCACAGCCCCCGGGTTGCGGGCCGCAGCCCGGACCCACTGGCTCCAGTAGATGGGCGGCAGGTTCACCACCGTCAGCTCCTGGGCCGCCACCACCTGGCTGAACTCCTCCGGGGCCCAGAGCTCGGGTCCTCGCATCACCAGGGTGGCCCCGGCCGTCAACGTGGCCAGGATCTGCTCCAGGGACTGGTCGAAGCTCAGGGAGGCGAACTGGAGCACCCGGTCCTGGGGGGTGAGCTGGAAGTGCTGGCGGATCACCTGGCAGTGGCTGGCGATGCTCTCCTGGGCGATGCAGACCCCTTTGGGCGTGCCGGTGGAGCCGGAGGTGTAGATGATGTAGGCCGTCTCGTCCGGCCTGGGGGTGTGAGGCAGCTCATCCCCGGGCTCCTGGGCGATGGCAGGCCAGTCCGCGTCCAGGCGAACAAGGGCGATGGGGGGCTGGCGGTTGGGGATGGGCAGCTGCGCGGCCAGGCGCTCCTGGGTGAGGATGGCCCGGACCCCCGCGTCCTCCAGGATGAAGGCCAGGCGCTCTGCGGGTGTGGAGGGCTCCAGGGGCAGGTAGACGGCGCCCAGCTTGAAGATGGCCAGCAGGCCGACGATGGCCTCGGGGCGGCGCTCACTGAAGAGGAGCACCGGCTGGCCCGGTTCAACGCCCAGCCCCTGCAGGTGACGGGCCAGCTGGTTGGCCTGGGCGTTGAGCTCTGCGTAGGAGAGCGCCTGGCCGTCCAGGACCAGGGCCGTGGCCTGGGGGCGGGCGGCGGCCTGCTCCTGGAAGAGCTGGGCCACGCTCCGGTAGGGCAGGGCTGGCCTCTCCTCCCTGGCTCCGCTCCACTCCACCAGGATGCGCTGCTCCTCCTCCGGGGTGAGCAGGGAGAGCCGGGTCACCGGCTGGTCCGGCTGGGCCACCATCTGGGCCAGCAGGTGACGGAAGTGGGCCACCATCTCCTGGATGGTCTCTCGGTCGAAGAGGTCCGTGTTGTAGTTCAGATAGCCCCGCAGGCCGTCCGGGTGCTCCTCCAAAGAGAGGGCCAGGTCGAACTTGGCCGGGGCGCTCTCCACGGGCAGGGGCTGGAAGGTGAGGCCGCCCATCTCCAGGCCGGTCAGGGGGGCGGTCTGCAGGTCGAACATCACCTGGAAGAGGGGCGAGCGGCTCATGTCCCGCTCGGGCTGCAGGGCCTCCACCACCATCTCGAAGGGCACGTCCTGGTGATCGTAGGCGGCCAGGGCCGTCTCCCGCACCCGGGCCAGCAGCTCCCGGAAGGAAGGCTCCCCGGCCAGATCCGCCCGCAGGACCAGGGTGTTGAGCAGGAAGCCGATGAGCCCCTCGGTCTCCGAGCGGTTGCGGTTGGCGATGGGGGCGCCCACGCCGAAATCTTCCTGGCCGGTGTAGCGGAAGAGGAGGGTCTGGAAGGCGGCCAGGAGCCCCATGAAGAGGGTGGCGCCCTCCTCCTGGCTCAGGCTGGCCAGGGCCTGGGTGAGCTCCTGGGGGATGTGGAACCAGAAGTTGGCCCCCTTCGCGCTCTGCACTCGGGGCCGGGGACGGTCCGTGGGCAGCTCCAGCACGGGCAAGTCCGCCAGCTGGGCCCGCCAGTAGGCCAGCTGCTCCTCCAGGACCGGGCCCTGGAGCCACTTCTGCTGCCAGACCGCGTAGTCCGGGTACTGGATGGGCAGCGCGGGCAGCTGAGCCGGCTCCCCATCCTGGATGGCCTGGTAGAAGGCGGCCAGCTCCCGCAGAAGCACGCCCACGGACCAGCCGTCGGAGACGATGTGGTGGATGGTCAGGAAGATCACGTGCTCCTGGGCGTCCAGGCACAGGAGGCGCACCCGCAGCAGGGGGCCCTGGCCCAGGTCGAAGGGCTGGCGCGCCTCCTCCTCGGCCAGCTCCCGGATCCGGGCCTCCTGCGCCTCCTCGGGGAGGCCCGCCAGGTCCGTCACCGCCACGGGGATGGCCTGCTCGTCCAGGATCACCTGCACCGGCACGCCCTCTTTCTCCTGGAAAACCGTGCGCAGGGACTCGTGGCGGCGGACGATCTGGTTGATGCTCTGCTCCAGGATGGCCACGTCCAGGGGGCCCTGAAGACGCACCGCGGCGAAGTTGTTGTAGAGGCTGTTCCCCGGCTCCAACTGCTCCAGGAACCAGAGGCGCTGCTGGCCGAAAGAGAGGGGCAGGTCCCCGTCTCGGGGGGCGGGCTCCACCGGGGGGAGGGCCATCCTGGAGGCGGCGGCCTGCCCCGCCCGGATCAGCCCGGCCAGGCCGGCCACCGTGGGCTGCTCGAAGACCTCCTGCAAGGGCAGCTCCACCTGGTACAGGTCCCGCAGTCGGGAGATGAGCTGGGTGGCCAGGAGGGAGTGGCCGCCCAGCTCGAAGAAGTCGTCCTCCACACCCACGGCTTCCAGGCCCAGGATCTCCTGCCAGAGCTGGGCGATGGCCTGCTCCAGCTCGTCCCGAGGGGCGACAAACTCCGTGCGCAGCTGGGGTCGGGGGTGGAGATCCTCTGAGCTCAAAGCGTCGGTCTGGATGCCGTCCAGCCCATCCTCGTCCTGACCCAGCTGAGCCAGCCGGGCCTGGAGGTCCCCGGTGGAGACGATGACCTGGGGCAGGCTCCCCAGGGCCAGGAGCTGCTGGAAGGCCTGGGTCCCCTCCTCCGGACGGATGGCCAGCTCCCGCAGCCGGGCCAGGAAGGCGCTCTCCCCGCCGAAGGTTTCCCCGAAGTTCTTTTCCGCATCGCCGAAGTGCCAGGCGTCCCAGTCCACGCTGGTCCAGGGGGTCGCCTCTTCCTGGCGGAGCCGGGTGGCCAGGGCGTCCATGAAGGCGTTGGCCGCCGCGTAGGCGCCGTAGCCCAGCCCACCCAGGACCGTGGCCAGGGAGGATTGGAGGAGGCAGAAATCCAGCTCCCGTCCCTGCAGCAGGTGGGCCAGGACCAGGCTGCCCTGGATCTTGGGTTGGAAGAGGGCCTGGCAGCGCTCCCGGTCCAGCTCCTGGATAGGAGCCAGGGCCTGGGGGCCCACCAGGCCCGCCGCGTGGATCACTCCGTGCAGCCCGCCCCACTCCCGGTCGATCCGGTCCAGCAGGTCGGCCATCTGGGCCGAGTCCGCCGCGTCCGCCTGGGCCACCCAGACCTGAGCGCCCTGGGCCTCTAGCCCCTGAAGTCGGCGGATCTTGCGGCTGATGGGGTCCTCGTCCCCGTGTTCGGCCAGCCACCCCTCCCAGGTTTCCCGGGCCGGGAAGGGGGAGCGGCCGGTGAGCACCAGACGCGCCTGGGCCTTCTCCGCCAGGAACTGGGCCAGGGTCAGCCCCAGGTTGCCCAGACCCCCGGTGATGAGGACCACCCCCTGAGGGCGCAGGGGCAGCTCCGGCGCGAGGACGCGCTCCGGATCCACAGGCTGGAAGGTCTGCACCCAGCGATGTCGGCCCCGGTGGGCCACCACCTGCTCCTCGGCCCCGCTGGTGAGCTCCTGGAGGAGGCGGGCCACCGTCTCCTCTCGGGGTTGGGAGCCGGTCTCGGGCAGGAGGATGTCCACGCTGCGCCAGGTCAAATGCGGGAACTCCTGGGCCAGGCTGCGGCAGAGCCCCAGGAGCGCTGCGGTGGCCGGCTGCACGGACTCCAGGCCGGTGACCTCCTGGGCGTTGGCGGTGATCACGTGGAGCCGACGGGGCCGACCATCGTCCACCCGCCCCAGCCCCTGGAGCAGGAAGAGGAGGCTGTAGAAGCCCCGTTCCAGCTGCTCCTGGACCACACTAGGCTTCTCCCACTCCTGGCTGGGCAGGCCCGCGGCTCCCAGGTGCACCAGTCCGTCCGGCAGGCGCCCCTGGTCGGCCAGCTCCTGGAAGAGGCGGCGGTGCTCCTCGGGCTGGCCCGGATCCAGGGTGTAGGCCCCCTCCCGCAGCCGGGCGAAGCCCTCCCCGGGGGCCACGGTGACGACCTGGGCGCCCTGCCTCCGCAGCTGCTCGGCCAGGCTCTGGCCCAGGCCCAGCTCGTCCAGGAAGAGGAGCCAGCTCGGGCGCCCGTCCCAGGAAGCGGGGATCCGGGGCAGGTCCGCTCGCTGCCAGGAGGGGGTGTAGAACCAGTCGGCCACCCGCTCCTTCTTGCCCAGCCGGCTGGCCTGCACCAGAGGCTGCTCCCCGGGCTCCACCCAGAAGCGCTGGCGCTGGAAAGGGTAGGTGGGCAGGGGCGTCCGGTGGCGGAACTCGTGGGCGTGGAAGCCCTGCCAGTCCACGTCCACCCCGGCCAGCCAGAGCTTGCCCAGGCTCTCCAGGATGAAGGCCACGTCCGACTGCGCTTCCCGGGGGTGGCGCAGGGAGGCCAGGATGGGGCGATCTGGGCTGGCCTGGGGGTGGCGGCGGGCCAGGCTGCTCAAGGTGACCCCCGGCCCCACCTCCAGGAGAGCGGCCTCCGTCTCGTTGAGCAGGGTGGCCACCCCCGCCGCGAAGCGCACAGGCTGGCGCAGGTGTTGGGCCCAGTAGTTGGGGTCCGTGGCCTGCTCCGGGGTGATCCAGGCGCCGGTGACGTTGGAGATGAAGGGGATCTGGGGTGGGTGGAGGGGCGCCTGGGCCATGCGCTGGGCGAAGGCCTCCCGCACCGGCTCCATCATGGGGGAGTGGAAGGCGTGGGAAGTGTGCAGCCGCCGGTAGGCGATGCCCTCCTGCTCCAGGCGCTGCTCCAGGCTCGCCACTGCCTCCAGGGGGCCGGAGACCACGCAGAGGTTGGGGGCGTTGATGGCGGCCAGGGTCAGCTCGGCGTTCAGGAAGGGCTGGACCTGCTCCTCGGTCAGGGGGAGGCTGAGCATGGCTCCTGGGGGCATCTCCTGCATCATCCGCCCCCGGGCCGCCACCAGGGCCAGGCCGTCCTCCAGGGAGAAGACCCCAGCCAGGCAGGCGGCCACCAGTTCGCCGATGCTGTGGCCCAGCATGGCCTGAGGCCGGACGCCCCACTCCATCCAGAGCTGGGCCAGGGCGTACTCGATGACGAAGAGGGCCGGCTGGGTGATGGCGGTCTGGCGCAGCATCTCCTGGGCCTGGGCCGTCTCCTCCGGGGCCGGGTAGAGCCAGCGCCGCAGGTCCTGGCCCAGGTGGGGCTCCAGGAGCTGGCAGACCTCGTCCACGGTCTGGCGGAAGGTGGGCTCTGTCGCGTAGAGCTCCCGGCCCATGTCCACGTACTGGGCGCCCTGGCCGCTGAAGAGGAAGGCCACAGGCCGCTCCCGGGTCTCGGTGTAGCCGGTGGGAACCCGCCTGGGCTCGGGCATGCCCAGGAGCGTGATGGCCTCCTCCATGTCCCGGCAGACGGCCACGCGTCGGTGTTCGAAGGGGCGGCGGCCCACCTGCAGGGTGTAGGCCACGTCGGCCAGGTCCAGCTCCGGGTGCTGCATCAGGTGATCCACCAGGTTGGCCGTGGCCGTCTCCAGGGCGGCCTGGCTGCGGGCGGAGAGGGGCAGGATCTGCCAGGGGCGGGAGGAGCTGGTCGGCCGGGGCTGGGGCGCTTCCTCCAGGATGACGTGGGCGTTGGTGCCGCCCAGGCCGAAGGAGCTGACCCCGGCCCGGCGGGGGCCGTCCGTCTTCCAGGGCGCCAGGCGGTTGTTGACATAAAATGGGGTGTGCTCCAGCTCCAGCTGGGGGTTGGGCCGCTCGAAGTTGATGCTGGGCGGGATCTCCCCGTGCTCCAGGGCCAGGAGGGCCTTGATCAACCCGGCCACTCCCGCGGCTGCGTCCAGGTGGCCGATGTTGGGCTTCACCGAGCCCAGGGCGCAGAACTGGGTGCGCTCCGTTCGGCTGCGGAAGGCCTGGGTCAAGGCGGCCACCTCGATGGGGTCCCCCAGGGCGGTGCCGGTGCCGTGGGCCTCGATGTAGGTGATGCTCTCGGGATCCACTCCGGCCAGGGCCTGGGCCGTGGCGATGACCTCGGCCTGCCCCTCCACCCCCGGCGCGGTGAAGCCCACCTTCTGGGAGCCGTCGTTGTTCATGGCGGAGCCCAGGATCACCCCGTGGATGTGGTCTCCGTCGGCCAAGGCGTCCTCCAGGCGCTTCAGCACCACCACACCCGCGCCGCTGCCTCCCACCGTCCCCTGGGCCTGGGCGTCGAAGGCCCGGCAGTGGCCGTCCGGCGAGGCGATGCCCCCTTCCTGGTAGAGGTAGCCCCGCTTCTGGGGAAAGCGGATGGAGACGCCCCCGGCCAGGGCCATGTCGCACTGGTACTCCGCCAGGCTCTGGCAGGCCAGGTGGACGGCCACCAGGGAGGTGGAGCAGGCGGTCTGGACGGCTGCGCTGGGGCCCCGCAGGTTGAGCTTGTAGGAGACCCGGGTGGTGAGGAAGTCCTTGTCGTTGCCGATGGTCACCCCGTAGAGCTCCGCGGAGCCGGCGATGTTCAGCTTGTGGTAGAGGTTGAAGAGGAGATAGGTGTTCATGCCCATCCCGGCGAAGACGCCCACGGGATGGGGGTAGCGGAAGGGGTCGTAGCCGGCCCGCTCCAGGGCTTCCCAGGCGCACTCCAGGAAGATCCGCTGCTGGGGATCCATGAAGGCGGCCTCCCGGGGGAAGAAGCCGAAGAAGGACGCGTCAAAGCGGTCCACATCCTCCAGCACGCCGGCTGCCTTGACGTAGTGGGGGTTGCGGAGCAGCTCGGGGTCCACGCCGGTCTGGAGCACCTCTTCATCTGTGAAGAAAGAGATGGCTTCCACCCCGTTGCGCAGGTTTTCCCAGAATTGGTCCAGATCCCGGGCGCCTGGAAAACGCCCGCTCATGCCGATAACGGCGATCCGTTGGGGTTCCAACTCCCCGAAATCGCCAGTGATTTCGAGCGCGTCCATGTGCGTACTGTTGTCCTGTCCGGGCTTGGGAGACCGAGGGTGGGCGATGTCGGTCAATTTAGATTCGACCACCCGGATTGCGACCCCGAGCCACGGCTTGCATCCGTCGCCGTCGCTGGGCCATGGCTCGTTTTTGACGCCCGGCTCGCTCCTGGCTCTGCTGCAGCAGGCGTTGGCTGCTGGGCGTCTGGCTTAGATGTTGGGCCAGGGCACTGACGGTGGGGTGGCGGAAGAGCTCCACCATGGGGAGGTCCGGGGCGATCTTGGCCCGCAGCTCCGCGTGGATCCGAGCCATCAGCAGGGAATGGCCCCCCAGGTCGAAGAAGTTGTCGTGGATTCCCACCTGCTCCAGGCCCAGGGCTTCCTGCCAGATCTGGGCGATGATGCGTTCCATCTCGTTGCGGGGCTTGCCGCCGTTGGTCACAGGCCGGTAGCTGGTCGGCCGGGGCAGGGCCTGGCGGTCCACCTTGCCGTTGGGCGTCACGGGCAGGGCGTCCAGGGGCACAAAGTGGGTGGGGATCATGTAGTCGGGCAGGCGGTCGGCCAGGAAGGCGCGCAGGTCGGGGATGAGTGAGGGGTGGGGAGTCAGGTTGGTCTCAGGGCCGGCCTCGGTCGCCTCGTCCGTGGAACGTGAAACGTGAAGCGTGGGGTCGCCGTCTTCTGCCGCCCCGTCCGTGGGCACATAGTAGGCCACCAAGCGCTTGCCCCCGGGCATGTCCTCCCGGACGATGACCGCGGCCTCTCGCACGTCCGGGTGCTGGCAGAGGGTGGCCTCGATCTCGCCCAGCTCGATGCGGAAACCCCGGACCTTGACCTGGTGGTCCACCCGGCCCAGGAACTCGATGTTCCCGTCCGGGCGGAAGCGGCAGAG
>CAYQEB010000144.1:0-7761 GCA_964416395.1 uncultured Caldilineaceae bacterium
CCGCAAAGAGCCCAAGAGGCCCAAGTTGTGATATACTATTCTCGAAATCCCCCTCCTGCCCTCCACTCCCCCTGTTGTCGTGACCCGATGGCCTGGGCGCCGCACCCTCGAAGCACGCCCGATTCAGCGTCCGATTCAGCATCCGATTCAGCGCCACATTCAGCGCGAGGCCTAGGCATGGACTTTCCCACCACAGCGGATGTTGCCGTCATCGGCGGCGGCATCATCGGCGTCAGTGTCGCCTATCACCTGGCCCGGATGGGGGCGGGGAGGGTGGTCCTGTTCGAGCGGAAACACCTGGCCGCCGGCGCCACCGGCATGAGCAGCGGGCTGGTGCGCATGCACTACGACAACCCCATCGAGGCCACGTTCGCTCAGCGGAGCTTCCCCTTCTTCCAGCATTTTGACGAGCTCATCGGCGGTGATTGCGGCTTTGTCCGCACCGGGTTCGTACGCATTGCCAAGCACCGTAACCTGGACCGGCTGCAGGCCAACGTGGCCATGCTCCAGGAGCTGGGCATCGACACCCGGCTGGTCACCGGCGATGACGTGAAGGCCATGGCCCCCTACATGGTCACCGATGATTTCCCCCTGGCCGCCTACGAGCCCCATTCCGGCTACGCGGACCCCCATCGCACCACCCTGGGGCTGGCCAAGGCGGCTCAGCGTCACGGCGCCCGGATCCTCCAGGGCGTGGAGGTGACGGGCATTGACGTCTTGGGGGGACGCGTCCAGGGAGTGGGGTGCTCCCAGGGGAAGGTGGCGACGGGGGTGGTCGTCAACGCGGCCGGGCCCTGGGGCGCCCGGGTGGCCGCCATGGCCGGCCTTCGGCTGGAGATCGCCCCGGCCCTGCACCAGGCCACCGTCCTGGAGACCCCGCCCCAGCTTCCCGCCCCTCATTTGACCTTCATCGACCGCATCAATGGGGTCTACGGTCGCTCGGAAACTGGGAATCTCACCCTGGCCGGGATCTCCGGCGGGGAGAGCAGGCAACTCCTCGAGACCGACGGGCTGGACAGCGCCGGCTACGCGCCCACACCCCAGGCTCAGTTCCAGACCCTGGAGCGCCTCTGCGCTCGCATCCCCAGCATGGAGGCCAGCCCGGTGCATCGGGGTCACGTGGGCGTGGAGGGGTACACGCCGGACGGGCACGCGTTGCTAGGACCTGTCCCGGATGTCCAGGGGTTCTACCTGGCCACAGGCATGAGCGGGCATGGCTTCAAGGAGGGGCCAGCCATCGGTCAGGCCCTGGCGGAGCTGGTCCTGCACGGCCAGACGGAGATGGTCGACATCGCTCCCCTGCGGGCCACCCGCTTCGCGGAGGGGCAGCCGTACCAGGGGCCCAATGCCTATCAATGAGGCGTCCTGGGCGGGCGACCGGGCATGGCGATCTCGGTTCTGGCCGCTTCGATCTACGTCGTTCACTGCATCCATCTCATCAACTTCACCCAATTCACAGGAGGAGCTCCATGAAACGTTTTGCATTCCTACTCATCAGCGTGCTGATGCTGTTCGTGCTGGCCGCCTGCGCGCAGCCGGCGCCCTCGGCGCCTGCCGCTGGAGGCGAGGAGGCCGCCCCGGCCGCGGAGTCCAGCCAGCCCAGCGAGCCCATGATCCTGCGCTACGCGGACAAGGCCGCGGACCTGGGCACCATGGATCCCCACTTCGCAGCCGCCACCAACGACCGCAACCTGGCCGACATGATCTTCAACGCCCTGGTCCGCTACAAGCCCGGTGACGGGACCACCTTCGAGCCGGATCTGGCCGTGAGCCTGCCCGAGCCGGAGATCGTGGACGGCAAACAGGTCTGGACGTTCGAGCTGCGCAAGGGGGTCATGTGTCACCCGACGGAGGACACCCCGGCCTACGAACTCACCTCCGACGATGTGGTCTGGTCTCTCCATAAGTCAGCCAACCCCGACACCTCGGCGTATGCTGGCGAGTACGACGGCATGACGGTGGAGGCCGTGGACGACTACACCGTGAAGATCACCATGGAACAGCCCATCTCCCCCATCCTCTTCTTCCCCAAGGTGGCCGACTACGCGGGCGGCTTCATCGTCTGCCGGAAGCACTACGAGGCCGTGGGCGCGGAGGGCTTCAAGACCAGCCCCGCCGGCACAGGGCCCTTCATGTTCGAGAGCTACACCCCCCAGGACAACGTCACCCTGGTGGCCAACGAGGACTACTTCCGGGGCCGCCCCAAGCTGGACAAGGTGGTGTACCGCTACATGCCCGAGCTGAACAGCCGGGAGCTGGGGCTCAAGTCCGGTGACCTGGACGCCATCAACGGGCAGAACGAGAGCGACTGGGTGGCCCGGATGGACCAGGAAGAGGACATCAGCGTGGACGTCTACGGCGTGGGCGAGGTGGCCACCATCCACTTCAACACCTCGGTGAAACCCCTGGACGACGTGCGGGTGCGCAAGGCCATCGCCTACGCCCTGGATCGGGATGAGTTCCTGGCCCTCTTCGGCGGCCCGCCCGTGGCCGAGAAGGTCTACTCCGCGGTGCCGGCCAAGTTCCTGCCTGGCGGCCTGACCAAGGAGGAAGTGGAGGCCCTGGGCCTGGACTACGCCCGGGACCTGGAGAAGGCCAAGGCTCTCCTGGCCGAGGCCGGCTATCCCGACGGCTTTTCCCTGGAGGTGGTCTCCTCCGAGCGGGAGTCCTACCTGAAGCCCTACACCAGCATGCAGGCCCAGCTGGCCAAGATCGGCATCGACATCAAGATCACCACGGTGGACCATGCCAGCATGCACAAGCTCATCCGCCAGGACGTAAACCCCATCGTGGTCTACGTGGCCTGGCGCCCCAACGCGGACGTCTACCTCACCCGCTTCTACCACTCGGACTCCATCGTGGTCACCGGCGCCAAGCCCGACACCAACTTCTCCCACTACACGGGCATCGACGACCTGATCGAGGCGGCCCGGGTGGAGCAGGATCCGGACAAGCAGGTGGAGATGTGGAAGGAGGCCCAGATCAAGCTCCTGGAGGAGATGATCTCCTACCCCATCCTCTACATGAACCAGGTGACGGCCCGACACGACTACGTGGACTACGGCCACGAGCTCAAGTCGGTCCTGGCCCTCTATCCTCAGTTCGACGAGACCACCACCCTCAGCAAGTGACGGAGTGCTGAGTCGGGTTGCGGAGTCCAGAATTCCCCAGACCCGACCGGCAATGTAAAAGACGAGGAGGCTGAGAGATTGGAGATTGGCGGCTCTGTCATGGGAGGCCAATCTCCAATCTCCAATCTCCTCGGTCCGCGTCGTTAAAGATCGGCAATCCGCCTTTCCCTCACACATCCCAAACCCTCCGGAGCAACACGCCCATGGCACGATACATCGCCTCTCGCTTGATTCTCGCCATCCCCACAGTCCTGGCTGTGTTGACCCTGGTCTTCTTCGTGGTGCGGGTCATCCCCGGGGACCCGGCCACCGCAGCCTTGGGGGACTACGCCTCCCAGGAGGCGGTGGAGGCCCTGCGGGAGCGCATGGGGCTGAACGATCCCCTCTACGTCCAGTACTTCCGCTTCCTGGCGGACCTGGTGCGGGGCGACCTGGGAACCTCCATGATCACCGGCAAGGAGATCAGCGGGCTGGTCAGGCAGGTCTTGCCCTACACCCTGGAGCTCACCATCACGGCCATCTTTATCGGCGCCATCCTCGGGGTGCCCATCGGCATCTACACCGCTCGCCACGTGAACACCTCCATCGACTACGCCGGGCGCGTCGGCTCCCTGGCCGGGCTCTCCGTACCCGCCTTCTACCTGGGCATCCTGATCATGCTCCTCTTCGCCTACAAGTTCCAGCTCTTCCCCGCGGTGGGGGGCGGGGATCTGGGCGATCTGAAGAGCAACCTCTCCCACCTGGTGCTGCCCGCGTTGACCCTGGGGCTGATCATGACCGCGTCCGTGACCCGGCTCACCCGCTCGGCCATGCTCAACGTCCTCAAGGACGACTACGTGCGCACGGCCCGCGCCAAGGGGCTCAGCGAGCAGGTGGTGGTCTTCCGCCACGCCCTGCGGGCCGCCCTGGTGCCCATCGTCTCCATCATCGGCATCTGGGCCGCCAGCCTGGTGGCCGACTCGGTCCTCACCGAGACCGTCTTCGCCCGGCCGGGCCTGGGCAAGATGCTGGTGAGCGCCATCCTGCAGCGGGACTACACCCTGCTCCAGTCGGTCATGGTCATCTACGCCCTCTTCGTGGTGGGCATCAACCTGATCACGGACATCATCTACAGCTTCGTCGATCCTCGCATCACTCATTGAGGTGTACGGCATGAAGGAAAATCTCGATGCAGTGGCTCTGGAGAGCCAGTCCGTGGCCCTGGAGGCCCCAGCCATTCGGATCCGCAGCCAGCGGAAGCGCCTTTTCCAGACCTTTGTCCGCAACCGGCCGGCCATCCTGGGCGTCTTTCTCATGCTCATCGTCCTCTCCATGGCCCTCTTCGCGGACGACTGGTTCATCGCCATCTTCCAAGGGCGGGAGCCCCAGCCCCTCCTGGCCCCCTACGACCCCCTGGAGCAGGACACGGCCAACCGCCTCACGCCCCCCAGCCGGGAGCACCCCATGGGGCTGGACTCCTTCGGCCGGGACACCCTCTCTCGGGTGATCTACGGCTCCCGGGTCTCCCTCCTGGTGGGCCTCATCTCGGTGCTCATCGGCGGCGTGGCCGGCGCGCTCATGGGGATCGTGGGTGGCTACCTGGGCGGGAAGACAGAGAACGTGCTCATGCGCATCGCGGACATCCTCATGGCCTTCCCCAGCCTGATCATGGGGCTGATGGTGCTGGCTGTGCTGGGTGGCGGCCTCTTCAACATGATCCTGGCCATTGGCATCGTGCTGGCCCCCACCTTCGCCCGGGTGGCCCACAGCTCCACCCTCTCGGTCAAGCAGAACGAGTACGTCACCGCGGCCCGGAGCATCGGCGCGAGCAACCTGCGCATCACTCGCCTGCACATCCTCCCCAACATCGTCAGCGAGATCGTGGTCCTGGCCAGCATCTGGGTCGCCAGCGCCATCCGGGTGGAGGCCAACCTCAGCTTCATCGGCCTGGGGGTCTCGCCCCCCACCCCGGCCTGGGGTTCCATGATCCGGGACGGCACCAAGTATCTCTTCCAGGCGCCCTGGGTCTCCCTCTTCCCTGGCCTGGCCATCCTGATCACGGTCCTGGCCTTCAACCTGTTGGGCGACGGCCTGCGGGACGTGCTGGATCCCAAATTGCAGAACTGAGAGGGCGGGGGCGATCCGCGATCGGCATCCGGTTGGCGACTCGCCGATCTCGGAATCGCCCCATCTCTGGCGCCCCTGCATCACGGCCTTCTCAACACGGCCTCCTCACCATGACCACGAAAACGGACACCCTGATCATCGGCGGCGGCGTCATCGGCGTGTGCGTCGCCTATTTTCTGGCCCAGCGGGGCCGCTCCGTCACCCTGCTGGAGCGGAACGACATCGCCAGCGGCAGCTCCTACGGCAACGCCGGCCTCATCGCGGTGGCCCACGCCGTCCCCCTGCCCGCCCCAGGCGTGCTCACCCAGGGCCTGCGCTGGCTGGTGGATCCGGCCAGCCCCTTCTACATCAAGCCCCGGCTGGATCTAGAGCTGATCCGCTGGCTCTGGCGCTTTCGGGGGGCCTGCAAGGAGGAGAAGGTCCTGCAGGCCATCCCTGTTCTCCTGGCTCTGGGCCAGGCCAGCATGGATCTCTACGACCAGCTCCACGTCCGCCACCCCCTGGACGACGCCTTCCAGCGCCGGGGGCGCCTCTTCCTCTTCCGCACCCGGGCCGGCCTGGACCATGCCGCGGAGGAGCTGGATCTGCTCCGTCGCTTCGGCGTGGAGGGGGCCATCCTGGACTCGGCCGAGGTGCAGGATCGCTTCCCCCTGGCCGCGCCCACGGTGATCGGCGGCATCTACTACCCCAACTACGCCCATTTCCATCCCGCCCGTTTCGTCCGCGGGCTGGCCCAGCTCCTCCGGGACCAGGGCGTGGCCCTGCGGACCCAGACCGAGGTGCTGGGCTTCGAGACCCGGGGTCGGCGCGTCGTCACGGTGCGCACCACGCGAGGGGACTTCCAGGCGGAAAATGTCGTGCTGGCGGCTGGCGCCTGGTCCGCTCCCCTGGGGCGGGCCCTGGGCCTGCGGCTGCCCATCCAGCCGGCCAAGGGCTACAGCATCACCGCCAGGCGCCCCACCGACTACCCCGAACAGCCCGTCCAGCTCTCCGAGGAGATGGTGGCCGTCACCCCCATGGGGGAGCTCCTGCGCTTCAGCAGCACCCTGGAGCTTGCTGGGCTGGACCGGCGCATCAACCAGCGGCGCGTCGACGCCTCCCGCCGGGCCCTGCGGGAGTACGTCCAGGGCATGGAGGGCCTGGAGGAGCTGGAGCTGTGGCGGGGTTTCCGCCCCCTCTCCCCGGACGATCTCCCCGTCATCGGCCCCAGCCCGGCCCACGAGAACCTGGTCCTGGCCACGGGTCACGGCATGCTGGGGATGACCCAGGGGCCCATCACGGGGAAGTTGGTGGCCCAGCTCATCGCCGGGGAGCCCCCGGACCTGGACCTGACGCCCTTTTCCCCGGCCCGGTTCTAATTTCGGTTCCACCCCGTTCTCGATCGCTGTTCCCGATCTTGAGCCCAGCAACGAAGGTGACACCATGCCCGGATCTCGCGCCGTCGAGGTGCTCTGGCTGAGCCAGAAAGATGTCATCGCCGCGGGCGGCCTGGACATGGCCGCGGCCGTGGCGGATCTGGAGGAGGTCTTCCGCCTCCACGGAGAGGGCGACTACGTCCTGCCCGAGAAGATCGTGCTGGACTGGCGGGAGCCGCCCCCGGGCGAGCTCCACGACCACATCAACATCATGCCCGGCTACCTGGGCGGGCGCTTCGACGCGGTGGGGCTGAAGGACGTGGCCAGCTTCCCCCGCAACCCCCGCCAGCATGGCCTGCCCCGAGCCTCTGCCCTGGTCATCCTCCACCACACGGGGACGGGCCTGCCCCTGGCCGTCATGGACGGCACCCTCATCAGCGCCATGCGCACCGGCGCGGCCACCGGCGTGGGCGTCCGTCACCTGGCCCGGCAGGACGTGACCCGGGTGGGCCTCATCGGCGCGGGGGTCCAGTCCCGCACCCAGCTCATGGCCGTGAAGGTCGTCCGCCCGGGCATCCAGGAAGGGCTGATTTTCGACATCCGTCGGGAGCGGGCCCAGGTCTTCGTGGAGGAGATGGGGCCCCAGCTGGGCATCCGCCTGGCCGTGGCCCACAGCCCGGAAGAGGTGGTGCGCCAGGCGGAGGTGCTGGTCACCGCCACGACCACCACCCAGCCCATCGTCCAGGAGGGCTGGCTGGCCCCGGGCAGCCTCTACGCCCACGTCTCCGGCTACGAGGCGGAGTACCAGGTGCTGCGCCGGGCGGACAAGGTGGTGGTGGACGACTGGAACGCGGTGAAGCATCGCATGTACTCCACCGTGGCCCTCATGTGGCGGGACGGCCAGTTCACAGACGCGGACCTCTACGCGGAGCTGGGCCAGATCGTCTCCGGTCAGCTGCCGGGCCGGGAGAGCCCCGACGAGATCATCGTTTTCAGCCCCATCGGCATGGCCCTGCACGACCTGGCTGTGGCCCAGCGCATCTACGCGAACGCTCGGCAGCAGGGCCTGGGCCAGACCGTCACCCTCTGGGAGGAGCCCCTATGGACATGAGCCCAGACGTGAATCAGCCCGCGGATGCCCAGCGCGATCTCTTCGACCTGACCGGCCG
>CAYQEB010000145.1:0-3994 GCA_964416395.1 uncultured Caldilineaceae bacterium
GGGCCTCCTGGGCCGGCTCCTCCGCGGGCGCGGCGGGCTGCTGGGCGCAGGCGGTCAAGGCCAGGGCCAGGATCAACAGGGTTGACACAAGTAGCACGAATCGTCGCATGGGATCTCCTCCTGGTCTGTGAATGTGAAGCGACAAGGTACGAACAACTGGGATATCAGGCTGGGAAATCAAGAAAACGAGAACTGCGCACGCAGAAAACACGGCAACGGGACGCCGGACTGCCCCCTCTAGCCCGGCTCCGCAGGGGGAACGAACCACTCTCGTTTGCGGTAGACCGTGGCCTGGCTCTGGAGGATGAGCTCGCCGTCTGGGTGGCGGCGCACGGTGATGCGGTAGAGGCCGATGGGGCCGTTCAGATCCTGTTCCTGACACTCGGCCACCAGCCGATCCCCGACCTGGGCCGCCCGCATGAAGCTGGTGCTCACCTGCAGGGCCACGGCCGTCTGGCCCCGGGCGTTGCTGGCCGCGGCGAACGCGATGTCCGCCAGGCTGAAGAGCAGGCCGCCGTGGGCCGCGCCGTGGAAGTTGAGCATGGCCCGGCTGACGGTGAGGGAGACTCGGCTGTAGCCCGGCTCGATGCGCTCCACCTGAGCCCCCAGGAAGGCGGCGTAGGCGTCCTCGCGGATGCGCCGAGCGATGGCGGCCTGGCGGTCCCCTCCATCCTGGGCCGGGCCCTGGTCAGGGACCATCCTCACTGCCTCCTCACATAGCGGATGGGCAGCCGCCGCAGCCCTCGGAACCGGTAGACGTCGTGCCACTGGGGCTCCGCCTCCACCAGCTGGATCTGCTCCAAGCGCTCCAGCAGGGCCTGGTAGGCCACCTGGGCCTCCATGCGGGCCACCCCGGCCCCCAGGCAGTGCTGCAGCCCGTAGCCGAAGGTGAGGTGGGGGTTGGGCTGGCGGGTGATGTCGAACCGGTCCGGCTCGGGGAAGACGGACGGGTCCCGGTTCCCCGCGCCGAAGACCACCACCAGCACGTCCCCCTGCTTCACCGGCTGGCCGAAGAGCTGGAAATCTCGCCGGGCCAGGCGGAAGGTGTACTGCATGGGCCCTTCGTAGCGCAGGGCCTCCTCCACCATGGAGGGGATGAGCCCGGGATCCGAGCGCAGGAGGGCCATCTGCTCCGGGAAGCGCAGCAGGCAGAGCATGGCGTTGGCGATGAGGTTGCTGGTGGTCTCGTGGCCGGCGAAGAGGAAGAAGACGCACTGGGCGTAGAGCTCCTCCTCGCTCAGGACCTGCCCGTCGTCCTCCGCGGCCAGGAGGATGGAGACGAGGTCCTGGCCGGGATGGGCCCGGCGATGGGCCGCCAGCCCCCGGAAATAGTCGGTGAGCTCGTAGAGGGCCTGCTTGGCCGCCCGGGCCGCCTCCACCGTGGGGTTGGCGTTGCCCAGGAACATGGCCAGGTCGTCCATGAGCTGCATAAACCGGGGATGATCCTGGTCCGGCACGCCCAGCATGGCGCTCACCACCCGCACCGGCAGCTGGTAGGCGAAGTCCCGCACCAGGTCCATCTCCCCGGCGTCGGCGTCCAGGGCCTGGTCCAGGAGCTGGTGGGTGATGGCCTCCACCCGGGGGCGGAAGCTGCTCACCACCTTGGGGGTGAAGCCCGGCTTGAGCAGGTTGCGCAGGACCACATGCTTGGGCGGGTCGATGAAGGCCAGCCAGCGGGCCAGGTAGTGGTCCACGTCCCGCAGCTCATCGTGGTACTCCGGGGGGAACTGGTCCACCAGGCTCCCCGTCTTCTCTGTGCTGATGTTCTCCAGGTCCCGGAGCAGGGCCTTGATGTCCGGGTGGCGGGTGATCACCCAGGAGCCGCCGAAGAACTCCGGGTGCCAGAAGACCCGGGGACCCTGGAGCCAACGCTGGTAGTGGGGGTAGGGGTCGGCGATGAAGGCCCGGTCGATGGGAGGGATGAACGGGCCGATCTCGGCTCTGGTCTCAGGCATGCTCCTCCCCTTCCCGGTAGTCGTAGAAGCCCTGGCCCGTCTTCCGGCCCAGCCGCCCGCTCTCCACCATGCGCTGCTGGATGGGGTGGGGCCGGTACTTGGGCTCCTGGAAATAGGCCGCGTAGACGGACTGGGTGACGGCGAAGTTCACGTCGCAGCCGATGAGATCGATGAGGCGGAAGGGGCCCATGCGGAAGCCCACCGACTCCAGCAGCCGGTCGATGGTGGCCACGTCCGCCGCGCCCTCCCCCAGCAGGCGCAGGGCCTCGCCGTAGAAGGGCCGGGCCACTCGGTTGACGATGAAGGCCGGGGTGTCCTTGCAGAGCACCGGCGTCTTGCCCAGCCGGCGCACGAAGGCCAGGGCCGCCTCCAGGGTCTGGGGGCTGGTGAACTCCCCCTGGATCACCTCCACCAGCTTCATGATGTGGGCCGGGTTGAAGAAATGCAGCCCCAGGAAACGATCCGGCCGCTGGGTGGCGCTGGCCAGGGTGGTGATGCTCAGGCTGGAGGTGTTGCTGGCCAGGATGGCGGAGCCGGGAGCCAGGGCGTCCAGGTCCTGGAAGATGCCCTGCTTCAGGGCCAGCTCCTCCGGCGCCGCCTCGATGATCAGGTCGCTGGCCGCCACCACAGGCAGCTCCGTGGTGGTGACCAGGGCGGCCAGGGCCTGGTCCGCCGCGGCCGGGGGCACTTTTCCTCGGGCCACCCCCTTGGAGAGGGAGGCCTGGATCTGGACCAGGGCCTGGTCCAGGAAGTCCGGGCTCACGTCGTAGAGGCTCACCGAGTAGCCGGCCAGCGCGCAGACCTGGGCGATGCCCCGGCCCATGGTCCCAGCCCCCACCACACCCACGCGCTCCATGTTCACGCTCCCACAAAGCGGGGGGCCCGCTTCTCCAGGAAGGCCTGCACCCCCTCCCGGTGGTCCAGGCTGCGCCCGGCGGTCTCCTGGAGGTAGGCCTCGTAGGCCAGGGCCTGGTCCAGGCTCTGCTCCCAGGCCCGGTTCATGGCCCGCTTGGTCAAGCCGTAGGCCAGGACCGGTCCCTGGGCCAGGCGCTGGGCCCAGGACGCCACCGTGGCCTGGAACTTTTCCATGGGGGCCACCTGGTTGACCAGGCCCCACTCTAGGGCCTGCTGCGCGCCCAGCTTCTCCGCGGTGACGGCCAGCTGGTAGGCCCGAGCCTGGCCGATGATCCGGGGCAGGAACCAGTTCAGGCCGCTGTCCGGGATGAGGCCCACCCGGCTGAAGGCCAGGACGAAGCTGGCCTTCTCCGCGGCGATGCGGATGTCCGTGGCCAGGGCCACGCCACAGCCGGCGCCGGCCGCCACCCCGTTGATGGCCCCGACGATGGGCCGCTCCAGCCCCACCATGGTCTTGATCAGCCGGTGATAGCCCTGGCGCAGGTGCTCGCCGATGGAGAACTCCTGGCCCCGGGCCTGGACCGCGGCCAGGTCCTGGCCCGAGGAGAAGCCCCGTCCGCTGCCGGTGAGAACCACGCAGCGCACCTGAGGATCCCGGCCACAGCGCTTGAAGGCGTCGATGCACTCCCGGATCATGGTGTCGTTGAAGGCGTTCAGGGTCTCGGGCCGATTCAGGGTGATGGTGGCCACGCCGTCGGTCTGGTCGAAGAGGATGGTCTCGTAGCTCATGGCAGGGCTCCGTCGTTGGGGGCTCAGCCTCCGCTCTCCGAGCCCAGGAGGATGGTCATGAGCCCGGCGGCAAAGGAGTGAGCGTCCTGGCCCACCGCGGCCATCTCCGGGGAGCGCAGCGCGCTCTTGAAGGTCTCCTTGTCCGGGAAGAAGAGCTCTGCCATGAGGTAGAAGTTCTCCCCTTCCAGGCTGCGGCTGAAGCGGGTGACCGTGGCCTTCACCAGGCCGGGCACCTTCTCCACCAGGGGGATGTGTCGGGCGTAGGCCTCCTCGAAGGCCTCCACGTCCTCGGGCTGCCGATAGAGCACCACCATTTTCTCCACAGGATTGCCTCCTTAGGCTGCTTGCTTGGGCTGATTGAAAGCGTGGATCCCAGGTCAACGACGTCTCGCGTG
>CAYQEB010000145.1:4094-7712 GCA_964416395.1 uncultured Caldilineaceae bacterium
TCTGCTTGCCCAGCTTCCCCGCCAGGACCATGCGCCGGAGCAGGGGGCTGGGTCGGTATCGATCCTCGCCCCACTCGGCCTGCAGCCCCTCCAGGACCGCCAGGACCGTCTCCAGGCCCAGCTGATCCGCCCAGGCCAGGGGGCCGTGAGGGTAGTTGGCGCCCAGGCGCATGGCCGTGTCCAGATCCTGGGCCGTGGCCACCCCCTCCAGGAGGGCGCTGGCCGCCTCGTTGACCAGGCAGGCGATGACCCGCATGCGCACCAGCCCCGGCCCCTCCTGGACCTGCACTGGCTGGTAGCCCACCCCCCGCCAGAAGGCCTGGGCCTCCTCCAGGGCCTGGGGCGCTGTCTGCAGGCCAGGCGCCAGCTCCACCAGGCCCGTCTCCCCCAGGGGTGGGACCACCCCGAAGCCCACCACTCGGTCCGGCGCCTGGCTCCAGGAAGCGGCCTCGGTCACGCTCACCGGCAGGGCCGAGGTGAGGAGCAGGGCCTCCGGGAGCTGGTCCAGGAGCTGGACGAAACGCCGCTTGGCGGCCCGGTCCCGGTGGTGGACATCCACGGCCAGGTCCGCGGCGGGGAGCTGGCCGGGATCGTTCCCCAGGTCCCAGAGGGTCACCTGGTGGCCGGCTCCCTGGAAGAGGGCGGCCAGCTCGTGGGTGAAGGGCGGATCTCCGCTCAGAAGCACGTTCATCAGGACGCACTCACAGGGGCTTGAACTGCTCAAAGGGCTGCTGGCACTCGTTGCAGTAGTAGATGGCCCGGCAGAGGGTGGAGCCGAACGCATTCTTCACCGTGGTGTTGTGGGAGCCGCAGTAGGGGCAGGCCACCGGTTCGTGCAGCACGATGTTCAGGTCCCCGCCATGGACGGGCGGGGGCGCCAGGCCGAACTCCCGCAGCTTCTCCCGGGCCTCCTCGCTGATGGCGTCGCTGGACCAGGCGGGCTCCAGGACCGTCCGCACCTTCACCTCCGCCGCTCCCAGCTCCAGGACCTTCTCCCGGAGGGCCTGCTGCATCACGGCCAGGGCGGGGCAGCCGGAGAAGGTGGGCGTCATGGTCACGGTGACCCGATCCCCCTCCACCTGCACTTCCCGGACCACGCCCAGGTCCACCAGGGAGACCACGGGGATCTCCGGGTCCATGACCTCTTTCAGGGCCTGCCAGATCTCTTCTTCGGTGAGTGTCTTGGCCATAAGGTTTTTCGAAGCGATGGACAGCGGCTACCAGACCGCCTCTGGGTCCGAGCGGGCCACCATCTGCATGTCCGCCAGGAGGTCGATGAGGTGCTCGGTGTGGTCCTGGCGGGTGACGGGCAGGGCCGGGACGTCGGGCAAGGGGAGCTGGGCCTGGGCCAGGAAGGGCTGCACCAACTGGCGCCAGGCTTCCTGCAGCTCGGCCAGATCCGGGAAGACGCCGGCCTGGATCAGGAGGGAATCCCCGGGCAGAGGGACGAAGAGCTCCTCCACGTAGGGCCAGAGCTCGCCCAGGGCTCGCCGCATGCGTTGGTGGCTCTCCTCGGTGCCCAGGCCCAGGCGCTGCACCCAGGCGCTGCTGTGCCGGTAGTGGTAGATCTCCTCGTTGCCCATCTTGGCCGCGGCCTGGGCGAGGGGTGTGTAGGCGCTCTCCCGCAGACGGGTGAGGAGGAGCATCTCGTAGGCGTCGAAGAGGTACTGGCGCAGCATGGTGAAGGCCCAATCCCCGATGGGCAGCTCCACCAACTGGACGTTGCGGTAGTCCAGGGCGTTGCGCTGGAAGGCCAGGCGGTCCGGGTCCTGGCCCGTGAGCTCCTGGTGCAAACCGTACCAGATGGCGGCGTGGCCCAGCTCGTCCTGGGCCAGGTTGGCCATGGCGATGTCCTCCTCCAGGATGGGTGCGTGGCCTGTCCACTCCGAGTCCCGGTGGCCCAGGATGAGCTCGTCATCGGCCAGGGCCAGCAGACGCTCCGCCAGGGCCTGTCGCTGGGCGTCGTTCATGGGGTTCCTCTCCTCGCTCACGCGGATCTTTCTTGTTTTTCCTGCGGCTGTTTCTGCTTCTGTTGCCGTTTCTTCTGCAGATGCTTGCCGAAGATGATGCCGCCGTAGTGGCTCTGGTCCCGGTAGGTCTTCTCCTGGGCCGGGGCGAACATGCTGGGCACGTCCTCTTCCTGGCTGGCGGTGATGGCCGCCTGGGGCACGATCCACCAGAGATAGACCGGCCTGGCGGTCCAGGCTTCCTGCTCCATGGCCCGGCGCAGGGCCTCCCGGGGCGTCCGGGCCTGGACCTGGCCCACGTGGCTGGCGGCCACCATGGAGCGCCGGTGGTGCTGCCGGGTGAAGACCAGATAGGTCTGCGGGGGCGCGTCCGGGGGGATCTCCTCCACGTGCCACGCCGGGTCCTGTTCCAGCTCGTAGGCGGTCATCTTGAAGACCGCGCTCTCCGGCGCCACCCAGAGGCTGTAGCAGTCCGGGCGGCGCACGTAGACATCCCGGGCGTTCTGCAGGGCGATCTCCGGATCCGGGGCGTGGACCGTGCCCACCGCCTCGTGGGGCTTGTGGGGCTTGTCCTGTTTGAAGACCTCGTAGCGGGGCCACTGGGTGTCCGTCATGGTTCCCTCCTAGCTTCCAACGCCCACTGCGTCGCCAACCATCTGCCGATTGGCGTAGGCCACCATGGCCTCCCGCACCCAGCGGCCCTCCGCGTGGGCCTGGCGGCGGGCGGCCATCCGGGCCCGGTTCATGGGACCGTTGCCTCGGACCACCCGCCAGAACTCATCCCAGTCGATGGGGCCGCTGATCCAGTGGCCCGTCTCCTCGTCGTAGCGCAGCTCCGGATCCGGGATCTCCAGGCCGATGGCGTGGAACTCGGGCACGATCTCATCGATGAACTCCTGGCGCAGGGTGTCGTTGGACTTGGTCTTGATGCCCCAGCGCATGAGCACAGGCGTGTTGGGCGAGTCCGTGTCGTGGGGGCCGAACATCATCAGGGCCGGCCACCACCAGCGGTTCAGCGCGTCCTGGGCCATGCGCTGCTGCTCCGGGGTGCCCTGGGCGTAGATGGTGATCATCTCCTTGCCCTGCTTGTAGTGGAAGGTCTCCTCCGCGCAGATGCGCACCATGGCCCGGGAGTAGGGCCCATAGGAGCAGTGGGCCAGCATGGTCTGGTTCTTGATGGCTGCGCCGTCCACCAGCCAGCCGATCATGCCGATGTCCGCCCAGGTTAGAGTGGGGTAGTTGAAGACGCTGGAGTACTTGGCCTTGCCCGCCAGGAGCATATCGATGAGCTCCTCCCGGTCCACACCCAAGGACTCCGCGGCGTGGTAGAGATACTGGCCGTGGCCGGCCTCGTCCTGGACTTTGGCGATGAGGATGAGCTTGCGGCGCAGGGTGGGCGCCCGGGTGATCCAAGCCCCCTCCGGCAGCATGCCCACCACCTCGCTGTGGGCGTGCTGGGAGATCATGCGGATGAGCTGGCGGCGGTACTCGTAGGGCATCCAGTCCCCGGGCTCGATCTTCTCGCCCCGGGCGATGCGGGCCTCGAACTGGGCCAGCTTCTCCTCGTAGTCCGGGTCCTCGGGCATGCCCACGTTGGGCAGCGGTCGTGTGGCGTTCATGGTCTCACCTCTCTGGACAGACGCTGGGCTGG
>CAYQEB010000146.1:0-7681 GCA_964416395.1 uncultured Caldilineaceae bacterium
CCTTGCCCCTTTTTCACCCGCTTTGACGAACCTCACTCGATGTTTTATAGTGGGGACCAGCAGCGACCGTTGGGCTGTTGACGCCTTGCCTTCCCTGTTTCCCTCGTTCCCCGGCTCTGGATCGCCCTATGTGTGGACGCTTCACCCTGCGCACCTCGCCCCAAGCTCTGGCTTCCCTGTTCGATCTGCCCGAAGCCCCGCCCCTGGAGCCCCGCTACAACATCGCGCCCAGCCAGCCGGTGTTGGCCGTGCGTCGGCATCCTCGGACCGGTCAGCGGGAGTTCACATTCCTGAACTGGGGGCTCATCCCCTCCTGGGCCAGGGACGTGAAGATAGGCTACCGCCTGATCAACGCCCGCTCCGAGACGGTGGCCGACAAGCCCGCCTTCCGGGCCGCGTACAGGCGCCGGCGCTGCATCGTCCCCGCGGATGGCTTCTACGAGTGGCAGAAGCGGGCGGGCCACAAGCAGCCCTACTTCATCCACCGCAAGGACGATCAGCCCTTCGGCATGGCCGGGCTGTGGGAGCGCTGGGAGGGCCCGGATGGCTCGGTCATCGAGTCCTGCACCCTGCTGACCACCGAACCCAACGAGCTGCTTCGGCCCCTGCACAACCGCATGCCGGTGATCCTGTCCCCAGAGGAGTACGAGACCTGGCTGGACGTTCAGAACGCTTCTCCTCTGGTCCTCCAGGCCCTGCTCAGGCCCTGTCCCGCCTCTTTGCTGGAGGCCCTGCCCGTCAGCCGCTACGTGAACAACCCCCGCCAGGAAGGCCCGGCCTGCATCGAGCCTCTCCCCCTCGTCGGTCTCGGCTGAGCTGTTTCGCGTCGCAAGACCACCTGTTTCCCCAAGCTGTAGCCCCCAGGTTGGCCTATCCTGGAGTCGTAGCACCCTAGGTTGGGCCGCACCGCAGCCTGAACCTCCTGCCCATCAACCCACTGCATCCCTGTTCGGAGGACCTCGACGATGATCATCGACACCGCACTGCTCACCACCATGGGCGTGATCTTCCTGTTCACCCTGGTGGCCTCCTACATCCGCTCCACCCGCACGGACCCTTGCCTGGCCTCCTTCGAGGAGTATCACGTGACCCTGGAGCGGGCCGATGGCAAGATCGTCTGGGGGGTCCTGGAGCTGGAATCCACCGGCCTGGAGCTCCAATACCGGAGCAGCGTGCAGGACGAGCACCACCTGGAGACCAGCTACATCCTCTACGCCTCGGAGTACGGGGAGATCGAGGCCATCTTCCGCTTTGTGGACGAACTGAGCGAGGAGAACCGCAAGCGTCGGGACCAGGACATCGCCCGGAGCCTGCATCCGGGCCCCATCAGCCGGACCAGACGCCGCCTGCGTAATTTCGTCGGCACTGCCAGCGACTCCCTGGGCGAGATGATCGGTCTGCTGGTGGGCCGGGCCAAGAAACCGGCCGGCCGCTACATCACCGACACTGGGGAGACCTACCTGAAGAAGCTAGGCCACAATCTCCTGGGCGCGGCCGGCAGCGCCTACGATCCTCTGCTGGAGAAGCACATCGGCCACAAGATGGTGGTGGAGATCATGGAGGGAGAGGAGGTCCACGAGCACGTGGGCATCTTCAAGAACTACTCCGCGGACTTCATCGAGATCCTGGACGTGCAGTTCCCCCAGAAGCAGGCGGTGGAGCTGACCTCCGAGGGCGCCCAGTGCCCGGACTGCCTGGAGCTGACCTTCGAGGAGGGGCGTCTGCGGGTGCGCAATTCAGGCTATCAGCCCATCCTCATCCAGGCGCTGAAGCTGGACGATGAGGAGGAGATGCTGAACGTGGTGGTGGACGGCCAGGAGGAGGTGGATCTCTTCCTGGAGCAGCGTTTCCAGCGGGCCCGGCTGATGGTCCGAGTGGCCCGCACCCTGGACATGGTGGTGCCCCGCACTCGCTGTCTGGTCCGTCATCGGGCTGAGCTGACCCGCCAGGAGATGCTGCCCGAGCTGGTCTTTGACATGGGCTACCTGCTCAAGCCCAGCAAGCGGATCCAGGCCCGGGAGCAACGTCTGCGCCAGCAGCTGGCCAAGAACCCCCACGCTGCCCTGGCCGCAGCCAACCTGGGCGGCCTTCTGCTCCAGCAGCGCCGCTACGACGAGGCGGAAAAATGGTTGGTCAAGGCCCTGAAGATGCGGCGCTCCCTGCCGGACAACGGCCGCCGGGCCATCATGCAGCTGCGGGAGCTGCGGCGCAAACGGGACGGGGAGCAGGTCTTGCCTCGCCTCTCTCTGACCGTGGGCCAGGAGGGCAACGGGGTCAATGGAGCGGGCGCGGCAGCGCCGAGGCAGGAGGGGCGGGCCCAGGTGGCTGGATGACCGGGCTCCCTTCCGCTGAATTCTTTGATCCCCGAGCCTCGACTGTGTTAAGATTGGGCTGGGCGACCGAGTCGCCCAGCCTATTTTTGTAGAGATTTTTGTGGAGAGCATCCTGGGCCTTGTCGCCCAGTTCGAGTTCTGTCTGGAAGCGAGATCATGGCTGAAAAAGTGAAGATTGTCCTGCGAGATCGGGCGTGGGAGGTGGATCCGGGAAAGAGCGCCCGAGCGGTGATGAAGGAGTTGGGCCTGAACCCGGAGAGCTACCTGGTGGTGCGCAACGGTCAGCTGGTGGACGACAGCACCGTCTTCCGGGGCGGGGACCAGGTGAAGCTGGTGGCGGTCATCTCAGGAGGGAGCTAGCCATGGGTGGACGACGATGTCGCAAGTGTGGTGGGCCCGCGGTGATCAACATGCGCCAGCACAAGCTGGCCCTCTGCGGTGAGCACTACCTGGCCTGGATCGTGGAGCAGACCGAGCGCTTCATCAAGAAGTACAAGATGTTCACCCGGGACGAGCGGGTGCTGGTGGCCGTCAGCGGCGGCAAGGACTCCCTGGCCCTCTGGGATGTGCTCCTGGAGCTGGGCTACCAGGCCGACGCCCTCTACCTGGGGCTGGGCATCGAAGGGGAGATCGGCTACAGCAGCCGCTCCCTGGAGGCGGTGCGGGCCTTCGCGGAGCGTCACCCCCAGTCCAAGCTCCACGTGCTGAACGTGGACGAGACCTACGGCGAATCCATCCCCGAAGTGGCCCAGCGCACCCGGCGAGGACGGGGCAAGCCCTGCTCCGTCTGCGGGCTGATCAAGCGCCACGAGATGAACCGCATCGCCCACGAACTGGGCTACCCGGTCCTGGCCACCGGGCACAACCTGGACGACGAAGCCGCGGTCCTCTTCCAGAACACCCTCCACTGGCAGACCGGCTACCTGGCCCGCCAATACCCGGTCCTGCCCGAGGGCAACGGCTTTGCCCGCAAGGTCAAGCCCTTCTGCCGCTTCTACGAGCGGGAGACCGCGGCCTACGCCCTCATCAAGGGCATCGACTACGTCTACGACGAGTGCCCCTTCGCGGAGGGGGCCACCACCATCTACTACAAGGAGCTGCTCAACCAGCTGGAGGAGCAGCGTCCTGGGGCCAAGCTCCACTTCTACCTCTCCTTCCTGCGGGCCAAGGAGAAGGAGGGCCTCTTCGCCAACTGGGAGGAGGAGCAGGTGGAGCTGCACCCCTGCGAACGGTGTGGCCAGCCCACCACCGCGCCGGGCCTCTGCTCCTTCTGCCGTCTCTGGCCAGAAGAGGTGCTGGGCCGGCCCCAGAGCGCCTTCATCCCCTTGACCCTGGTGGGCCCGGCCTCTCTGGAGGAAGGGCGACCAGCCCCAGAAGCTGAGCCGGAGCCGGTGGGCGACTGAGTTCCCGGCCTGACCCCAGGAGAGCACGCGCAACGCCCGGAAATCGACGATTTCCGGGCGTTTTTCTTTCTGGAGGGTGTTCTGGGCGGTTCGTTCCCGCAGGCCCTGGGGCCCGCCGATCTCCCATCATGCCGAGGAAGTGGGATGGGAAGAGGGCTTCCGGGGCGGCTCCGGCTCCTCCAGGACGTACTCTTGCCGCTCTGGCTGCCAGTGGAAGCGGGCCCCCAGGGCTCGGAGCCGCCGGCGCAGCTCCAGGATGGCCGCGTTGGACTCCCCAGTGCTGCGCACCTCCCCGGGGAAGGCCTCCTCCGGGTCGAAGCCGCTCAGCCGCCGCCACTCCGTGAGCTCCTGGAGCAGGGCCTGGATCTCCTCTTGCCGGGTTTCGCCCGCTTTCTCCCCCTGGCTTCGCTTCATCTTGACGCCTCTATTTGTGTTCGAACTTGCCCCCGCCCAGCACCTTCGCGTGGTACTCCCAGGTGCGGAAGGGGGTGATGGGCGTGGCCGACAGGCTGCCCGTGGTGGTAGTGGGCACATCCGCGCTGCGGTAGACCGCGGTGCGGAAGTCCAGCTTGGCCTCCGCGCCTACGCCGTCCCCGGTGCTCAGCTGGCCTGGGCTGTCCGTGGCGTGGAACTTGTGGGGGCCATCCACGATGTAGCGCCAGCGAACGCCCCCTTTGCTCCAGTAGGCCGGGTCCGCGTCCACCGAATCCACCATCCAGCTGGCGAAATTGATGTCCACCAATTTGCCGTAGAGTTTCGCCTTGAAGGGCTTCCCTTTGGAGTTCTTCATGTAGCCCTTGACCCAGTTGACGATGATGTAATCCTCCTTCTTGCCCCCGGACCAGGTCACGTTGAAGCTCACGTTCTTGCGGGATTCGGTCGCTGTGTCCACGTACCTGTCCCCGCCGATGGAGAGGCTGGCCTTGGGCCCGGCGGCCGCGGCGATGCCCGCGCCCAGGGCTCCGCCGAGCAGGGCCCCGCCCATAGCGCCGACGGGACCGAACAGCGCTCCTCCAAGGGGTGTGCCGATCCCTGCCCCGATCCCTCCGCCGATGAGGGCGCTCCTGTCGATGGCCAGCAGCCGGATCTCCTCGTCCGGCTCCGGCGTGTCCAGGTCCGGCCGGCCGGACTCCAGGCTCCTCTGGGCGGGAGGATGGACGGAGATGCGGCGGAAGTCGTGGCCAGCTCTGGCGCTGGACGCTGAGGAAATCATCCGTTTCGGGGAAGGACTGGGGGCCGAGTCGGTCTGGCGAAACCGGCTCCAGTGGGAAGACGGGCTGGAGATGCCCTGGTGGCGGCGAGCTCGCATGGATTCGAACATGTCGGACCTCCTGGAAATGCGCCCGAGTGCGGCGCTCTGCTGTGACTGGCCCTGCCTTCTCCATTGTAGCAGGCTTTCCTGGTCCTGGGAAGGGGCGACCGACCCGGTCACGGTGGGATGGGCTGACCGAGCCGATCGCCACAGGCAGGGCCGACCGACCCGATCGCCACAGGCAGGGCCGACCGACCCGATCGCCACAGGCAGGGCCGACCGACCCGGTCGCCCCTACGGGATTCGTGTGGATGCCAGGGTCGCGTCCCCTGAAAAAACATTGGTCAAACGGATCGCTTCGTGTTATACTTTCCTCCACAGACCCGGTGTGTACCGGGTTTTGTTCTGCGCTGACCCGGACCCCAGCGCAACGTTTCGGCCCTGCCCCCACCCAGGCTTTCAACCGACCCAACACACCCTTGCGGCCATGGTGCAGACGCCATCCTCTGGGCCTGGCAAGGAGCACCGCCAGCCCGGTGACCGGTCAACCCAGACGCCCTTCTCTCCGGCAGCGGACCCAGGCCAGAGGGAGCTCCCCTTCCTGCTGCGGCGAGGGGTGCTCATTCCCCTGGCCGTCTGGCTGTTCCTGGCTCTGGGCTGCTCCGCCACCACCCTGGTCCAGCAGCGTCCCCAGGTGACCGCGCTCCCCACCCGGACCCTGGCCCCCACGTTCACCCCCACGCCGGAGGTGATCCCCCAGGTCATCGTCATCACCCCGCCGGCAGGGGAGACGCCCGGCGTGATCATCGTGCCCGAGGGTGTCCAGCCCCAGATCATCGTGGAGCCCCCGCCCACGGCCACCTTCACGCCCACGCCCCCGCCGGCCACGCCCACCCCTACGCCCACGAGCACCAACACCCCCACCGCCACCCCTACAGCCACGCCCACCCCCTACGTGGAGATCGTGGCCGGGCTGGTGAGCCTGCGTTCCGGGCCCGGGGTGGCTTATCCCCTGGTGGCCCAGCTGGGGCCGGGGGTGCCGGTGGCTCTGGTGGGCCGCAACCCGGAAGGGACGTGGTACCAGATCTGCTGCGTGAACGGCCAGTCCGTCTGGGTGGCCGCCCGTCACGTGACGGTCTACAACGACATCAGCCAGCTGCCCCTGGTCTCCGCGGGCCCGCCGCCCACCCCCACGGCCACGCCCACGGCCACCCTCACCCCCACACCCACGCCCTATCTCTACCCCTTCGAGCTGGCCATCGGGCCCCAGTTCTTCCCCACCAACAACCCCTTCTTGACCATCTGGGTCAAGCTCTTCATCGGGGAGCCGCCCAACGAGGTGGCCGCGGAGGGGTACTACCTGAAGGTGCTCTTCGAGGGCTTTGAGCGGCCCAGCGCCTACGGGAACATGCCCAGCATGGACCATTTCGAGCTCAGCGCGCCCCCGGGCGCGGGCAACAGCGTGGAGTACAACCTGAAGTACGAGTACCATCCCCCGGACCTGAGCGACCAGGGCGGTCCCTCGGCCATCGAGGCCCTGGGCACCGGCGAGTGGACGGTCTTCGTCATCGACGGCGCGGGCAATCAGCTCTCCGCGCCCGTCACCTTCACCACCGCCCCCTGGAACCCCAACCGGGAGATCTACATCGGCTGGCGGCGGGTGCGGTGAGGATGTCATCGATCCCTCGATCCCGAATGAACCAACCATCTACCCACCCAGGAGCGCACGAAACCATGAATGTTCGAACCAATCCCACGGACATTCCCCCGACACGGAGCGCCATTTCCATCCGACGCTGGCTGTTTCTGGCCCTGGCCCTGCTCTTGGCGTTGACCCTGGCGGCCTGCGGCGGATCCAAGCCCGAGCAGGCCCCACCGCCGCCCACCCGGACACCCCGGCCCACCTTCACGCCCACCCCGATCCCTGTCCAACAGCCTGCCCCGGCTCAGTCCGGCCAGGCCCCGGCCCAGCCCGTCCAAAACCCGGCCGGGGAGTCGCCCACGCCTACGCCGGAACCGCCCACGCCCACGCCAGAGCCCAAACCCATCGCAGTGGTCAACTCCCCCCTGATCAACGTGCGCCAGGGGCCCGGGACCACCTATCCCCTGGCCGGCCAACTGGAGCGGGGCACGGAGTTGACCATCGTGGCCAAGAACCCGGCCGGCGACTGGTGGCAGGTCTGCTGTGTGAACGGCCAGAACGTCTGGATCGCCGACTTCCTGGTGGACACCAGCGGTCCCCTGGAGACGGTGCCCGTGGCCGCGGATATCCCCCCCGCCCCCACGCCTACGCCCGCGCCGCCTACGCCCACCCCGGCCCCGGCTCAGCCCACACCCACCCCGGCCCCCAGCTTCCTCTTCCAGAAGTGGAACTTCATCGAGCCTCGCATCAACACCAACCCAGTGGTGACCTTCTTCGGCGGGCTCTGCAAGGGGACCTGTCAGGGCGGGGACGCCATCGGCGGCTACAAGATGGTGGTGGAAGGGCCTTCGGGCACCTTCGAAGGGACCTTCCAGGAACAGTGGCTTTTCGGTGACCCGGGCCTGGACAGCCAGTTCATCTACAACGTCAAGGTGGAGATCCCCAACGGCCGCCAGGGCGCCTACAAGGTCTACGTGGCGGACGCGTCCGGGAAGCCGGTCTCCGAGCCCTGGGAGTACACGGTGACTGGGGACATCCGCACCTTCCTGCC
>CAYQEB010000147.1:0-7564 GCA_964416395.1 uncultured Caldilineaceae bacterium
CCACCACCGCAGCCATCCAGAGGAGGATGGAAGCCAGCAGGGGCTTGTCCTCCAGGACCAGCTCGTCCGGCGCGCCGCCCATCTTGCGCACGTGGATCAGGTAGAGGTAGCGCACGATCCCGTAGAAGACGAAGGGCACGGTGATCAACATCTGGCTGCCCCCGGCCAAGGAGGTCTCCGCCTCGAAGGTGTAGAGGGTGTAGGCGATGAGAACGCTGGTGGTCACCAGGCCGATGATCTGGTCCAGGAAAGGGAGGGTGTAGTGGTCCAGGCTGGCCCGGTGATTGGAGGCGTCCTGGGCCAGGAGGGACATCTCGTGGCGGCGCTTGCCGAAGCCCAGGAAGAGGGCCAGCAGGCTCACGCAGACGTAGAGCCAGGGGCTGAAGTTGTGAACGTGGATCACCGCCACCCCCGCAGCCACCCGGAGCAGGAACCCCAGGGCAATGGTCATCACATCGATGATGACCAGATCCTTCAGGTAGAAACTGTAGGCCACGTTCTGGAGCAGGTAGACCACCAGGATCAGCCCGGCCCAGACGTTCAGCGGCAGCAGCATGGCCACGCTCGCCAGGGCCAACAGCCCAGCCATGCCCCCTGCGAACCGGGGATTGAGCTGCCCACTGGGCAGGGGGCGCAGCCGTTTGGTGGGGTGCTGCCGGTCCTGCTCCACGTCCACCAGGTCGTTCAGCAGATAGACGCTGCTGGCGGCCAGGCAGAAGGCTACGAAGGCCACCAGGGAGTCCAGAAGCAGGGGCCACTGGAAGAGCTTGCCGTCGAAGACCAACGGGGCCAGGACGAAGCTGTTCTTCGTCCACTGCTTGGGGCGCATGGTCCGGATCAGGCCCCTGAGATTGCCGCGGAGGGACGGGGTCGCCTGGGGGGATGGTTCTGCGGCCATGGATTCGTTCACCGGTTCGTCGAGCATGGTGTTTCAAGCGTTGGGGGATGGAGGCATGGAGCAACCCAGCCGAGTTCCGTTCAAGGCCGGCATATCTCAGGCCAGTTCGTGTCGACAGCGCGACATATTGCGGAACGCAGAAGCCGGATGGCAAGTTCCTCAAATCATACTGCACCGGACAGGCCCCGTCAAAATGGCCCGGGGGATGGGAGCGCTCAGACCGCCCCCTCGCCCCACGGCGCGTCTTGGCTCGAGAATCCTCGGCCTGGACATCCCCTGCCTGGGCACATCTCGGAGCGCGCCATGAGCCCTGACCGTCCCCGCAAAGCAGCCAAAATGCGCCTGGATCGCCTCCTGGTGGAGCGGGGCTTGGCTCCTAGCCGGGAACAGGCCCGACGTCTCATCATGGCCGGGGAGGTGCTGGTCGACGACCGAGTGGTGGACAAACCGGGCCGCCTGGTCCCTGCGGACGCGCCGGTGCGGGTGCGCCATCGGCCTCGCTACGTGAGTCGGGGCGGCCTCAAGCTGGAAGCAGCCCTGGAGCGCTTCGGCCTGGACGTGTCCGGGCTGACGGCGGTGGATGTGGGGGCCAGCACGGGGGGGTTCACCGACTGCCTGCTCCAGCGGGGCGCGGCGCGAGTCTACGCGGTGGATGTGGGCTACGGCCAGCTGGCCTGGAAGCTGCGCCAGGATCCCCGGGTCGTCCCCCTGGAGCGCACCAACATCCGCCACCTGGAGAGCCTGCCCGGCGGCGAGCTGGCGGACCTGGCGGTGATCGACGCCAGCTTCATCGGCCTGGGCCTGGTCCTCCCGGCCACCCTGCGCCTGCTCAAACCGGACGGCCAGATCATCGCCCTGGTCAAACCCCAGTTCGAGGCCGGCCCCCAGGACGTGGGCAAGGGCGGCGTGGTCCGAGACCAGCGAGTCCACCGCCGGGTCCTGGAGGAGGTGGCGGCCCTGGCCCGGGAACTGGGGCTGACCGTGGCCGGGCTCACCGTCTCCCCCGCGCCCGGCCCCGCCGGGAACGTGGAGTTCCTGGTCTGGCTCACCCGCAAACCGGAGCAGGCCATCCCCCTGGAGCCAGCCATCCAGAAGGCCCTGGAGGAGGCTCAGGGGCTGCGCAAGAAGGGATCCGGCAGGTAGGATCAGCCGGCTGGATGGGGCCCACGGGGCGCACTCACCACCTCCTTGCCCCGGCCCGTAGCCCCTTTCACCTGGCGCTCTGCGCGCCCAAACTCGCCCGCCGCGCCGCCTCCAGTTCGCTCTCCCGGTTTGCCCCCTGATTCACTCCCCTGGCTCTTCCCCCGACTCGAACTCGCTCCTGGGCAGCAGCTCCTCCAGAAGAGTGTCCGGCGAGAAGCGAGGCGGCTCCTCCTCAGGCTCCGCTGCCCGCTCGCTCTCCTCCAGCAGATCCAGCAGGGAGTCGAACTCGGCTCGGCGCAGAGGGCGGGGCAGAGGATCCGGATGGCGCTCCAGCCAATCCGCCAGAGCGGGGGTCATCTCGGCCAGGGCGGCCAGGTCCACAGGATAACGATGGGGATCCACCCCCAGCCAGCGCCCCCGCAGGCCGTGGAGCGCCCGGTGCCACTCCTGGGGCCAGGCCATGTCCGGCCCTGGGGTGAAGCTGGGCCAGGGCTGGAAGAGCACAGGCGTCTGCTGCGGAAACTCCTCCACCATCTCTCCCAGGAAGTCCCGGCTGTCCGTGCAGTTGAAGGGCAGCCAGAGGGGCAGGACCGCGCTCTTGCGGGGCGCGGTGGCGTTGATCTGCACGAAACTGTCCACCAGGACGGCCTGGGGGCGGATCTTGAGCAGGTAGTAGAGCCACTGCCAGGCCCGGAAGGCCAACCGGCTGAATTCCTCCACCGCCCCTTTTGTGACTACGCGAAGCGGAATGTGATGCTGACGACTGAAGCTCTCCACCGAGCGGACGAAATCCGGCAGGGTGCCCCACTCGCTCTCCGGCTGGCGACGCCAGTGCATGGGCAGGCTCCAGCCACCCCGGTGACGGCTCCCCTGGGCCTGCAGCCAGGCGTCCAGGCGGGGGCTGCCCCGGGTGAACTCCTGGTCCGTCAGGCCGCCCAGCCCCCCCACCTGGAAGGTGTAGCGCGGCTTCACCGTGTACTGGCCCCAGGGCGCGGTGCAGTTGAGCAGGATCAGCTTGCCCGTGGGGGCCAGGCGCTGGCGGATGAACTCCTGGTAGACCGGGGGAAGCTCCAGGAACTTCATGCGCACGTGGTTGACCCGGCTGACCAGGAAGCGATCGTGGACCGGGTCGTAGTGGTTGACGATGTGCAGGTCCTGGTTGTTGCCCAGGATGGCGTGGATGAGCCGCTCCCCTTTGCGCTGGTAGCCCACGATGTCGTCCGGGTGGTTGCGCTGGCGGAAGCTGGCCAGGAAGGTGTGGCTGAGGAAGGGTGCGTCCAGGCAGGAGGCAAGATAGGCCGCCGCCCCAGAGGGGGCTCCCACCAGGATGGCCTCGAAACGACGCTCCGGGGGCAGGAAGTCGTACTGGGCCACGTTCCAGGCCGCCATCTCCTGGCTGCGAATGGTGGCCGCCCGCTTGGGGTGGAGGCCAGCCCGCCAGGTGGCCGCCTCCACCATGCGCCGGATCCAGCCCGGGGGCAGGCGGTTCAGCCGCCGGAGCAGCCCCCGGCGTCGGGCCAGTTCGGGGAAAGGATGGAAGAGCTGTCCGCGCAGGGCAGCCGCCGCGGCCAGGACCGTGGCGCCGCTGGAGACGTCCGGGGTTTCGTGGTAGCTCATGGCCGGCTCCGTTCCGTCAGAGAGCTCTGTGGAAGAGCGCAGGTTGGGTGGATCCAGGGTGGGTGGAAGTTGGGCGGGGGCGGTCTCCAGTATAGCCCAGAGCCGTCCAGGCCGCAATCCAGGCCGGAAAGTCGGCGCGCCCTGGGATTTTCGCCGCGCCGGGCGGGCCTCCGCCTCCGGGAACCTGCCCGCGCCCGGCTCCTCAGTTTGCCAAAGCCACCGTTTGTGGGTAAAGTCTTTGGGAAACAACCGTGCCGCCCTTTTTCCCGATCCTGTGTTCCCGACCCGGTGCGCCCCCACAGGGGAAGGAACCCGAGAAACCCTGCGAAGGAACGGACGCATGACCACAAGCAGACCTGAACCAATGCCCACGGGCGTCCCCGCAGCGCCCCCGGAAGCCTGGATGCTGGACGACGAGATCGACCTGCGGGAGTACATCGAAGTCCTGATCAAGTGGCGGCGGGAGATCCTGCTCATCACCCTGGGCACGGCCTTCGTGGCCGCCCTGGGCGTGCTGGCCTTCCGCCTGCTCCTGCCCCCCAAGTACGAGGCCGTAGCCCGGGTGACCATCGACCGGGTGACCAGCGCCATCACCTTCGACGAGCGCTTCCGCACCCTCTCCGAGGACCTGGCCCAGCAGGCCATCGCGGACTCCAACGCCCGGCGATCCGCGCTGGTGGGCCTGGCTTCCAACGGCGCGGTGGCGGAAGCCGTGATCCAGGAGCTGGGGGATCTGCTCACGGAGGAGGAGCAGGATCCCGCGGTGCTCCTGGAGATGGTGGAGGCCCAGATCGCCCCGGGCACGGACAGCCGCACCCCCAGCGACCTCATCGAGATCAAGGTGACCGCGGACTCCCCGGAGAAGGCCGCGGCCATCGCCAACGCCTGGGCCAAGCACTACGTGGAGCAGGTCAACTCTCTCTACGGGCGGGTGCCCCCGGTGCTGCTCAGCTCGGTGAAGTCGGAGCTGAACGACGCCCAGACCGAGTACCAGGAGGCCCAGAAGGCCCTGGAGACCTTCCTGGCCACCAGCCAGCTGGACCGGCTGAACCGGCTCATCGACGAGAAGAAGCAGCTCATCCAGAGCCTGACCGCTGGCACTCAGACCACCACCCAGGCCGTCATCTTCAAACAGGAGCTCCAGGACCACCTGCGGCGCCTGGACCAGGCCTACATGGAGAAGAGCCGGCTGGAGCTGCTGCGAGAGAACGCCCTCATGCTCCAGGAGCAGGCGGAAAACGGGGGCGAGACCGCAGCCCAGACCAACAGCCTGGCCCTGCTCCTGCTGAAAGTGCAGCTCTTGGACGCCGCAGACGGCTCCCAGGGGGTCACGGATCAGCCCCGAGGGGGCACTCTGCGCCTGCCCGCGGACCTGCAGCTGGCCCTGGGCGACGTCCCCGGCAGCCAGGCCAGCAGCGGCCAGCAGATCAGCGACCTGAGCGCGCTGGTGGCCAAGCTGGACAGCCGCATCGCCAGTCTGACGGAAGAGATCGATCGCCTCTCCCAGGGCCTGCTCAGCGGGGAAGAGTACCGGCTCCTGAGCCAGGACCTGGAGGAGAAGGGCGCAGTGGCCCAGATCATCGAAAACCTGGAGACGGAGATCCAGGAGCTCCAGTCCCAGCTGGCCAAGGAAGAGGCCCGGAAACGCCAGCTCACTCAGCAGCGGGACCTGGCCTGGAGCACCTTCACCACCCTGAGCAACAAGGTGGCGGAGCTGGAGCTGGCCGACACCACCATCAACAGCGAGGTGCGTTTCGCCGCCCCGGCCATCCCCCCCGCGGAGCCAGTGGAAGGCCCCAGCCTCATCTTGACCACGGCCCTGGCCGGTGTGGTGGGCTTCATGCTGGCCGTCTTCGTCGTCTTCTTCGCCAACTTCATGGAACAGGAGCCCTGGCTCAGTCGCCGCCAGGAAGCCGCCACCACAGGATGAGCTCCCCCCGCCCCAGGATGGGAAAGCGTCGGCGCCCTTGGGATCGCCGGCGCTTTCTTGTTGTATAATTCTCCCATCGCACGGAAGCGCCCCCAACTCGGGACCGGGACCGACCCTTTCCAGGAGGCCATGATCGCCCTGCCGCCACGCCTGTTCTCGCTTCTGCCCCTCTGGCTGCTCCCCTGGCTGAGCGCCCAGGCGGATCGGCCTGGCTTGGGCGCCATCATCCGCCGCGCCTTGGGCCTGGACCCGGCCATCTTCGCTCTGGTGGAGCACTCCCCCCATGGGCTTCAGGTGGCCTTGACCGTGGTGGTCCTGGCCGGCTTCTCCGACGCCCTGGCCCAGAGCGTGATCCTCTTTGTGAACCGGGTGACGCCCCGCCGTTTCGCCATCGCCATTCTCCTTTCCACGATCAGCCACCTGGCCGGCTACCTGCTCTGGACGGCCAGCATCTGGCTGGTGGGCCGCTATGTCTTCCACCAGGACGCGCCCTTCCAGGTGGTGGCCCGGGCCGTAGGGCTGGCCTACGCCCCCCAGATCCTGAGCTTCTTCGTCCTCACCCCCTACGCAGGCAGCTTCTTCGGCATGGTCCTGGCCGTCTGGACCCTCCTGGCCACCCTGGTGGCGGTGCAGGTGGGCCTGGACCTGAGCCTCTGGCAGGCCGTGGCCGCCAGCGGGCTGGGCTGGATCCTGATCCAGCTCTGGCGCCGCACCCTGGGACGGCCCATCCTGGCCCTGGAGCGCTGGTTCCAGCGGCGCGCCGTGGGCGTGCCCCTGGATTCCCGGCTGCAGGAGATTCCCAAGCACCCCCTCTCCATCCGCATCCGCCAGTGGTGGGAGCAGCAGAGCGAGAAGTGGAGCAAGGAGCCGCCCCATGAATGAGCTCTGGTTCGGGGATCTGTTGACCTTGCTGGGGATCGGCCTGGTGGTCCTGCTGGTCTGGGCGGCCCTTTCGCCCCTGGAAACCCTGGGCTGGTGGGCCGGCTGGTTCGGGGAGGAGCTCTACGGCTACAGCCTGCCCCAGGACGAGGTGACGCCCCCCATTCGCCCGGAGCCGGAGTACTTCGTGGTCTTCCTCTCCGGGATCAGCCGGGTGGGCGGGGAGACCTACAGCCGCCGGGAGCGCAATTTCCTGCGCCGCCTGGCTCAGGTCATGCCCCGGGCGGTGGTCATCGACGACATCTTCCCCTACTCGGTGAACAACCTGCCCCTGACCGGCCAGCCCTTCTTCGCCTGGCTCTGGCGTTGGGCCCTGCGCCGCAAGCTGAGCAAACGGCGGCTGGAACAGCTGGCCGGCTACCTGATCAACATCCGCAACATCTGGCAGGTGGCCATCTCCGCGGACCGGCGCTACGGCCCCATCTACAACCAGTCCGTGGCCCAGGTCATGGCCACGGCCCTGGCTCGGCGCGGCTACCAGCCCGTGCGCCGCACCCCGGTGATCCTCATCGGCTACAGCGGCGCGGGACAGATCGCCGTGGGCGCCACCCCCTACCTGAAGGAGCTGATCCAGGCCCCGGTCTTCGTGGTCTCCCTGGGCGGGATCTTCAGCAGCGACCCGGGTCTGTTGGCCGCGGATCACCTCTTCCATCTCTACGGCGCCCGGGATCGGATCCACAAGATCGGGGCCATCGTCTTCCCCGGCCGCTGGCCCTTCATCCCCTGGTCCGCCTGGAACCGGGCCCGGCGGGAAGGCAAGGTGACCCTCCTCTGCATCGGTGACATGACCCACGCCGGGGCCCAGGGCTACCTCTCCTCCAGCGCCCGCCTGCCCGACGGCACCCCCTACCTGGAGAAGACGGTCCAGACCATCGCCCACCTGCCCTATCGCCGCTATCTGCTCCAGGCCTCGCCCCAAGGGATCCCCGGCCCTGGGTCGAAAGAGCTGAGCGCCCCCCAGGACGAACGGCAGATTTTCCCCCGCCCCTGATTGACCTGCCTGGGGCCTTGTGGTAGGCTATGCCGTCTGGGAGGCC
>CAYQEB010000148.1:0-7465 GCA_964416395.1 uncultured Caldilineaceae bacterium
ATCACCCTGAGCTTCGGCGGGGTCACGGCCCTGGCCGGCGTCTCCCTGGACGTGCGTCAAGGGGAGATCCGGGCGGTCATCGGCCCCAACGGCGCGGGGAAGACCAGCCTGCTCAACAGCATCAGCGGCCTCTACCGGCCCCAGCGCGGCCGCATCCTCTTCTTCAACGACCGGGAGTACAATCTCCTGGAGCGGCGGCCGGACCAGATCGCGCGGCTGGGGGTGGCCCGCAGCTTCCAGAACATCGAGCTCTTCCGCCACATGAGCGTGCTGGACAACCTGATGCTGGGCCGGCACATCCACATGAAGAGCAACGTGCTGGACTGCGGCATCTACTGGGGGCGGGCCCAGAAAGAGGAGGTGCGTCACCGCCAGGTGGTGGAGGAGATCATCGACTTCCTGGAGATCGAGGCCATCCGCAAGAAGCCGGTGGGCACCCTCTCCTATGGCCTGCAGAAGCGGGTGGAGCTGGGCCGGGCCCTGGCCCTGGAGCCGGCCATCCTGCTCCTGGACGAGCCCATGGCCGGCATGAACGTGGAGGAGAAGGAGGACATGGCCCGCTTCATCCTGGACATCAACGAGGAGCGAGGGATCACCATTGTGCTCATCGAGCACGACATGGGCGTGGTGATGGACATCTCGGACCGCATCGCGGTGCTGGATTTCGGGCGCAAGATCGGGGACGGCACGCCGGAGGAGGTGCGGGCCAACCCGGAAGTGGTCAAGGCGTACCTGGGCGAGGATCATGGCTGAGAGCTTCAAGGCAGAGACCTTTCCGCAGCTGCTGGTGGCGAACGCGGCGAAATTTGGCGAGCGGGTGGCCCTGCGGGAGAAGGAGTTCGGCATCTGGCAGGAGGTCACCTGGGCCCAGTATCTGGCCCACGTTCGCCATTTCAGCCAGGGGCTGGCCCACCTGGGGCTGACGCCGGAGGACACGGTGGCCATCATCGGCGACAACCGGCCCGAGTGGGTCTACGCGGAGCTGGCCGCCCAGGCCGCGGGGGCTCGTTCCGTGGGCATCTACCAGGACGCGGTGGCCGAGGAGGTCCGCTACATCCTGGAGCACTCCGACGCCCGCTTCGTGGTGGTGGAGGACCAGGAGCAGGTGGACAAGATCCTGGAGATCTGGGATCGGCTGGAGGGGGTGCAGAAGGTCATCTACTACGATCCCAAGGGGCTGCGCAGCTACCATCACCCGGCCCTGATGCACTTCCCGGACGTGGAGGCCCTGGGCCGGGAGTTCGAGCAGGCGCATCCAGGCTGGTTCGACCAGGCGGTGGCCCGGGGCCAGGCCAGCGACCTGGCCATCCTCAGCACCACCTCGGGCACCACGGGCAAGCCCAAGCTGGCCATGCTCACCCACAGCAACCTGATCAGCATGGCCCGCAGCCTCATGGAAGTGGACCCCATGGAGCCCACGGATGATTTCGTCAGCTTCCTGCCCCTGGCCTGGATCGGCGAGCAGATGATGTCCGTCTCCTGCGGCCTGCTGGTGGGCTTCACCGTGAACTTCCCTGAGGAGCCGGAGACGGTCCAGGAGAACATCCGGGAGATCGGGCCCCAGACCATGTTCTCCCCGCCCCGCATCTGGGAAAGCCTGGTCTCCCAGGTCCAGGTGAAGGTGGAGGACAGCTCCTGGCTCAAGCGCAAGCTCTTCAACTGGGCTCTGCCCATCGGCTACCGCATGGCCGACGTGCGTTTCCGCAAGGAAGCCCCCTCCCAGGCTTTGAAGCTGAAGTACTGGCTGGCGGACTGGCTGGTCTTCCAGATGGTCAAGGACCACCTGGGCCTGCGGCGCATCCGGCGCTGCTACACCGGCGGGGCTGCCCTGGGGCCGGATGTCTTCCGCTTCTTCCACGCCCTGGGGGTGAACCTGAAGCAGATCTACGGGCAGACGGAGGTGAGCGGCATCTCCGTGGTCCACCGGGACGGGGACATCAAGTTCCAGACCGTGGGCAAGCCCCTGCCGGGGACGGAGATCCGCATCGCGGAGAGCGGGGAGATCCTGACCCGGAGCCCGGCCGTCTTCGTGGGCTACTACAAGAACCCGGAGGCCACAGCCGAGACCCTGGCGGGGGGCTGGCTCCACTCCGGGGACGCCGGCTACTTCGACGAGGACGGCCACCTGGTGGTCATCGACCGGGCCAAGGACGTGATGGTCCTCCAGGACGGCACCAAGTTCAGCCCCCAGTTCATCGAGAACAAGCTCAAGTTCAGCCCCTACATCAAGGAGGCGGTGGTCTTCGGCGGGGATTGGCCCTACGTCACCGCCATGATCAACATCGACATGGCCAACGTGGGCAAGTGGGCGGAGAACCATCAGCTGGCCTACACCACCTACACGGACCTGGCCCAGAAGCCGGAGGTCTACCGGCTCGTCCGGGAGGATGTGGAGCGGGCCAACGCCGACCTGCCCCCCGCCGCCCGCATTCGCCGCTTCCTCCTCCTGCACAAGGAGTTGGACGCGGACGACGCGGAGCTCACCCGCACCCGCAAAGTGCGTCGACGCTTCGTGGCCGAGCGCTACGCGACCATCATCCAGGCCCTCTACGGGGAGGAAGATCACCTGGACGTGGAGACCGTCATCACCTACCAGGACGGCAGCCAGGCGACCATCCAGACCCGGCTGCGGATCGAGGATGTCTTCTCAGACAGGGAGACAAAGAGACAGGAAGACAAGGAGAGGGTGTGACAGGGTGACAGGGTGACAAGATGAACGAAAAAAGCCCGATAGGGAAGGGTTCGGATTTTTTGGGTACGAATTTCTGCGGGAAGAGAAGGCGACTTGCCGGACAGAGCGGATCCGCAATCACACGGACTTGGACGTTTATCGACGGGCCTTTGACGCAGCTATGCAGGTGTTTGAGCTGAGCAAGACATTCCCCGTGGAAGAGCGGTACTCCCTGACCGACCAGATTCGTCGATCCTCCCGTTCGGTTGCCGCTAACATCGCCGAAGCTTGGCGTAAACGTCGCTACGAGAAGGTGTTCGTGAACAAGCTTTCCGATGCAGAAGCTGAGGTGGCAGAGACCCAGGTTTGGCTCCAGTTCGCCGTAGGCAGTGGGTATCTTTCTCCTGAGCGTGTGCGAGATCGCTATCGAGAGTACAATGCCCTGATAGGCGCCTTGGTGGGCATGATCCGTCATTCTGACACCTGGATTCTGGATCGCTGAACCAAGCGCTGAGAAGGTCATCCTGTCGTCTTGTCACCTTGTCAACTTTTCCGGTCGTCACCTGTCTCCTTGTCTGCCTTTGGAGTTGCCATGAACCTTTTCCTCCAGCTCACCATCTCGGGGATGACCAACGGCGCGGTCTACGCGCTGGTGGCTCTGGGCTTCGTGCTCATCTACAAATCCAGTGACGTGATCAACTTCGCCCAGGGGGAGCTGCTCCTGGTGGGGGCCTACCTGGCCTTCTTCTTCGTGGCCCAGCTGGGGTTGGCCTGGCCCATCGGCGTGCTCCTGGCCCTGCTGGTGGCCGCGGCCCTGGGGATCCTCATCGAGCGCCTGGTCCTGGAGCCCCTGATCGGCGAGCCCATCATCTCGGTGATCATGGTGACCATCGGCCTCTCCAGCCTGCTCCGGGCCATCGTCAACGGCATCTGGACTCCCCGGCCCCGGCCGTTTCCCGCCTTCATCCCCTCCACGGACGTGCGCATCCTGGGCGCGGTGATCAGCGCGGACCGGCTCTGGGCCATCGCCCTCTCCTTCGCCCTGCTGGCCATCTTCACCCTCTTCTTCCGCCGCTCCTCCGAGGGCATCGCCATGCGGGCCGTGGCCGACGATCAGCAGGCCGCGCTGAGCATGGGCATCAGCGTGAAGCGGATCTTCGCCATCGCCTGGTCCATCGCCGCGGTGACGGCCACCGTGGGCGGGATCATGCTGGCCAACATCATCGGCGTCAGCGGGGACATCAGCCGCATCGGCCTGCGGGTCTTCCCGGTGGTGATCCTGGGCGGGCTGGACTCCATCCCCGGGGCCATCATCGGCGGCATCGTCATCGGCCTGTTGGAGGCCTGGACCGGGGGCTACCTGGGCCAAGGGCTGAGCCAGGTGCTGCCCTTCGTGGTCCTGGTCCTCATCCTCATGGTTCGGCCCTACGGGCTCTTCGGCCAGGAGATCATCGAGCGCGTCTAGAGGGAAGCCATCATGGAAAGCGGAATTTTCCACACCACCTACGAAGCGGACATGGCCCTACGCCGCACGCCCATCCAGAAGGCCCGGCTGGCGGCGGTCATCGCCTTTCTGCTCATCTTCCCCTTCTTCGCCAACAGCTACTACCTGACCCTGGCCAACCAGATCGGCATCGCCGTGGTGGGGGCCCTGGGCTTGAACATCCTGGTGGGCTACACCGGCCAGATCTCTCTGGGGCAGGGGGGCTTCCTGGCTGTGGGGGCCTACACCGCCGGCCTTCTGGCCACTCGCCTGGGCGTTCCCTTCTGGCTCACCATCCCCGTGGCCTGCATCGTCACCGCGCTGGTGGGGGGCGTCTTCGGCGTGCCCTCCCTGCGGTTGAAGGGGCTCTACCTGGCCATCGCCACCCTGGCCGCCCAGGAGATCATCCAGTGGCTCATCGTCCACTGGGACGCGGTGACCGGCGGGGTGGAGGCCCTGGTGGTGCCCCACGCCACCATTTTCGGCTTCAACCTGAACGCGGGGAACAGCGACTTCCACTGGTACTGGATCATCCTGGCCGCAGCCGCCTTCACCACCATCTTCACCGTGAATCTCTTCCGCTCCCGGGTGGGCCGGGCCTTCGTGGCCATCCGGGACCAGGACATCGCCGCGGAGGTGATGGGGGTGAACCTCTTCACCTACAAGGTGCTGGCCTTCGCCGTCTCCTCCTTCTTCGTGGGGCTGGCCGGGGCCCTCACCGCCCACTACCGCCTCATCGTCACCTGGGAGCGCTTCACCATCGAGACCTCCATCACCTACCTGGCCATGATCATCATCGGCGGCCTGGGCTCCGTCTCCGGCTCCATCTACGGGGCCATCTTCATCACCCTGCTGCCCGCGGTGCTCAACAGCCTGGGGCGCTCCCTGAGCGGGGTGGTGCCGGGCATCGCCGGCGTCATCCCCATGATCCAGCAGGGGGTCTTCGGCCTGGTCATCATCCTCTTCCTCGTCCTGGAGCCTGAGGGGTTGGCCAAACTCTGGCGGGATGTGAAGGACTATTTCCGGCTCTGGCCCTTCTCGTACTGAGGGGCGTTTCGGCCGAAGCCCAGGCCTGTTCTCATTTCCCTGTTCGTTCCCTTTGTTTGGGCATCAGCCATTCCCGCATCAGCCATTCACAAGGAGGTGACACCCATGTTTCGACGGCCAACCCAGAGGATCCGTGCGGTCGGGGCCCTGCTGTTGCTCCTGGCCCTGTTGATCAGCGCCTGCGCCGCGCCGGCCGCCCCCAGCGCCGCGCCCAGCCAGGAAGGAGGGGGCGGCGAGGAAGCCATGGCCCCCATCAAGGTCGGCGCCATCTTCGACCTGACCGGCCCCACGTCCGATGTGGGCACGCCCTACGCCCAGGGCATCCAGGACTACGTGGCCTGGCTGAACGAGAACGGGGGCGTGGAGGGCCACCCCATCGACCTCATCTCCCAGGACTACGGCTACAAGGTGGACCAGGCGGAGCAGCTCTACTCCCAGTTCGTGAACCAGGAGAAGGTGGTGGCCTTCCAGGGCTGGGGCACCGGGGACACGGAGGCCCTGCGCAGCCGCATCGCCGCGGACAAGATCCCCTTCATGTCCGCCTCCTACTCGGCCAACCTGGCCAACATCGAGGAGGCCCCCTACAACTTCCTGGTGGGCACCACCTACTCGGACCAGATGATCATCGCCCTGCGCTGGGCCATGGAGGATTGGGCGGCCAAGGGCGGCGAAGGCGCGCCCAGCATCGCGGTGCTCCACCACGACAGCCCCTTCGGCAAGTCGCCGGTGCCCGATGGCCAGGCCTTTGCAGAGGAGAACGGCATGGCCTTCACCGCCATCGCCATGCCCCGGGGCGCCACGGACCTGACCCCGGAGCTGAGCCAGGTGCAGAACTTCGGTGGCAACTACATCATCATCCAGAACGTCTCCAGCCCCGCGGCCCTGCTCCTGAAGGACGCCAAGCGCCTGGGTATGGACGACGTCCAGGTGATCTGCCTGAACTGGTGTGCGGACGAGAACCTGGTCAACCTGGCCGGTGACGCCGCGGAAGGCGTGGTGGGCGCCCTGCCCTTCACCCCGCCCTCCATCGACGTGCCCGGCCTGAAGGATCCCCGGGAGTTCCTCTCCGCCCAGGGCAAGGACCTGAACGAGATCGGGCTCCACTACGGCCAGGGCTGGTGGACCATGGCCATCATGACCGAGGGCATCCGTCGGACGGTGGCCAACGGCGACGAGGTGACCGGCGAGAACATCCGGGCCGCGCTGGAGACCCTGGAGAACTTCGACACCGGCGGCGTCACCGCGCCCATCACCTTCACCGCCACGGATCACCGGGGCACTCGCCAGCTGCGCCTCTTCCGCGTGGAAGGCGGCCAGTGGCAGCAGCTCACCGATTACATCAGCGCGGAGTAGGCGACAAAGCCAGAAAAGCAAAGACCGAAGATCGGGGATTGAAGACAGGATGTACACTCCCCAATCTTTGATCTTCGATCTTCGGTCGAATGCCTTCCCGCCATTACCCAAACTTACCATGCTCACACTCAACAACATCGAGGTCATCTACAACGACGTCATCCTGGTGCTCAAGGGCCTGTCCCTGACCGTGCCGGAGGGGCAGATCGTGGCCTTGTTGGGCTCCAACGGCGCGGGGAAGACCACCACCCTCAAGGCCATCTCCGGCCTGTTGAAGCCCGAGGACGGGGAGGTCACCGATGGCTCCATCGAATTCAAGGGGAAGCGCATCGACCGCCTGGACGCTTCGGAGATCGTGCGCCTGGGCATCTTCCAGGTGATGGAGGGGCGGCGCATCTTCGAGCACCTGACCGTGGAGGAGAACCTGCGGGCCGGGGCCTACACCCGCCGGGATCGGCGCCAGGTGAGCCAGGACATGGCCATGGTCTACGACTACTTCCCCCGGCTCCAGGAGCGGCGTCACCAGGTGGCGGGCTACCTCTCCGGTGGAGAGCAGCAGATGCTGGCCATCGGACGGGCTCTCATGGCCCGCCCCAGCCTCATGCTCCTGGACGAGCCCAGCCTGGGCCTGGCTCCCCTGCTGGTGGCGGAGATCTTCCAGATCATCCAGCGCATCAACCAGGAGCACGGAACCACCATCCTGTTGGTGGAACAGAACGCCCGCCTGGCCCTGGGCATCGCGGACTACGCCTACATTATGGAGAACGGTCGCATTGTCCTGGAGGGGAGCCCGGCGGAGCTACGGGAGAACGCGGACGTGCGGGAGTTCTACCTGGGCCTGACCCAGGTGGGTCAGCGCAAATCCTACCGGGACGTGAAGCACTACAAGCGGAGAAAGAGGTGGTTGAGCT